>JANLSK010000062.1:0-40895 GCA_031362415.1 Actinomycetes bacterium
GTCCGGCCGGCCGGTAGCCTCGTCGTGTCGCCGTAACTGCACTTGGAAGGCATTTACGTACAACTGATTACTTGAGGCTTGACGCTCGACCCCGAGCAGGGAATCTGCTGGTGAGTACAGCGTGAGGCGTTTGATAGCTGATAAGGATGAGGTCGCAAGTTCGATTCTTGCTAGCCCCACCAACACGGACAACCCGCAGGTCAAGGGCACCCAGTTGTCGAGCAGCATCGCATCGGACGAGCAGGATCGCCGGTGTCTGCGAGCACAGCGCTCGGACAACTGATTACTCCTCATTTCGGACGTGTGGTGGAAACGCCTCTCGCTCCTGTTCATCGACCCACTGGTCAGCTGTGATCGGCGTGCGATGTGCGACTGTGAAGCGGTCGCCCCTCGGCGCCGGGGGTCATTGGCTTCGTTGCGCTTCGGGGATGGTTCGTTTCAGGAACTCGTCGAAGAGGGGCACGGTGAATGCGGTATCGCCGTGTGCTGGGCTGTAGATCATGCCCTTGGTGATGAGGCCGGACCGTCGCGGTGCGACCGACTCGACCCGCACGCGTAGCGCAGCTGCGATGTCACCCGATCGGTGCGGACCCGGACCGAGTTCGGCCATGGCCCGTAGGTACTCCCTCTCCTTCGGCGTCAGCCGGTCGAGTCGGACCAGGAAGAAGTTGCGATCGAGTTGGTCGATGACGAACGGCCGGGCGGCCCGTACGTCGTCCAGCATGATCGGGGACGTGCTGGCGAGGTTCCAGACGTGGAAGCCCCACTCCTGGAGGAAGTACGGGTACCCCTTGGACTCCGAGACGATGAGCTCGACGGCTGCTCGCTCGAGCTTCACCTCGAGGTTGTGTGCGGGGATCTCGATGGCGGCAGCCGCGTCGCTGGAGCCGAGTGATCCGATTACCGGGAAGTCGAACAGTCGCTCGGCGTACGACTTCGCGTCGCCGGCGAGCCCGGGAAGCTGTGGCAGGCCAGCGCCGACGAGCACGATTGGCAGGTTGCGCTGTGTCGTGCGGTGGATGGCGGTGATGAGGGCGGCGAGCTCGTCCGCGGCGAGGTACTGCACTTCGTCGATGGCGAGGAGCATGCCGGTGCGGTCTTCGGCGGCGGCTTCTCCGATCGTGACGAGCAGGTCCGTGAGGTCCTCGCTGAGCAGGCCTGAGTCGGCGAGGCCGGCCTCGGCTTCGACGCCGATCGAGATTGCACTGCCATCGGGGAGTTGGTAGCTGAATGAGCGGAGCGCACCGAGCGCTCGGGCGATGAGGCGTCGGGCGGGTCCGCTGGCGTTGAGTGCCAGCAGGACCTTGCGTAGTCGGATGGCGAGCAGCGTCCGGAAGTCGCCGGTCTCTGGCGCTTCGATGAAGGCGACCTGCATGCCTTCGCGTTCGGCCACCTCGGCGAACCGGTTGAGGAGCACGGTCTTGCCGACGCCGCGTAGGCCGATCGGCATGTAGCTCTTGCCCGGGCGGTTGTCGAGCGCCCGACGAATCGTCACACCGAACCGGTCGATGAGATCGTCACGGCCGAGAAGTGCCGGCGGCGTCGTGCCTGCCCCCGGGCGGTAGGGGTTGTCGAACCGGTCCATATTGAACAACCTTATCTGATATTATGTCCCTTATTCAACATCTGGCTAAGAAATGTCAAGGCCCCCGAACCAGGCGCGGGTTGCGAACGAGATCGGGGTCGAGCCCGATCCTGCCAGGACGATCTGGATCAGGACGGTAGAGCGACTCGCGATGTCGCTATCGCGGAGGTCACGGTTCGGCTGTGCCCGCCGGAGGAGCTCGGGTCGTCGGTCTCGCCGTTCGAGTGAAAGATGAACCGTCGGTTTCTCTTCAAAACTGGGTCGGTCCTCCGTGGGTGGTCGTCCTGGGTCACGTCGGCATCCTCGGTCAGCGCACGGTGCTGTTGAGCCGTCACGCGCAGATGTGGATCGTGACACCGACCGTGCGAAGCGAGTCCCGGTACCAGCGCTTCAACGCATCCCGGCCACGATCGAAGCGACCCACGACGACATCGGGCACGAACAAGCCAACCAGAAGATCCATGTCGCGCGAGTCGATGGCGAGCGAGTACCGGTAGGCCAGCTGTTGTATCTCCAGAATCGACGCGACCGCGTGCGCTTCCATGCCAACTCCGTCGTCATCGCTGGCCCGCCAAGCCCGTGGTCATCTCGGGTGTCATCGGGTGCCGTCGGGCTCCGTGGGTGCCGTCGGGTGCGCAGGGTAGACGCCATCGCCCCGATGCCGCGCTGGCGCAGATCAGCAACTCGCTGATCAGGTCGGCCGACTCCTGGTTGGAGATCACCGTGGTGCCCGGCGAAGCGGTGAGACCGACACCGGGACCGGTGCCACCGTTGAGGTCGCGGTGGGGCGGAGTCCGTCAGCTATGGCAGCCTCGACGAGGTCGGCCGTGGCCGCTTGACCGGTGGCACTGGGGTGGTGCGGGAAGCCTGCCGCAAGGCCAGTCTCCCGGGCGGAGGATGGTGCCCTCGAACCAGGCCCAGGACGGCACCGTGGCCCGCGGCCCCACCACACCCCGGGGTCTTCTCCGAACGGCCAGTACTGTGAGGCGCGAAACGGGAGTCGCGGCCGTTGTCAGCTCACCCGCGATTCGCTCGGCCGCTCGGCCGTTCACCGTGACGGCGCCAGCACAATCCTCAGGGGGATCGTTGTGGGACGTACAGGATCACGTTGTGCAGTCGCGCTCGCAGCGTGTGTCCTGCTCACCGCGTGCGCTGGTGACGATGATGCCGAGAGCGTGAGCACCGCGCCGCCGAGGTCTCGACGCAGGCGACGACCATCGATGCCGGGGCCCCGTCCCAGGGAGCAGTGACCACAACGTCGACCTCCCCGGCCACGACCACGACGGCCCCGGCCACGACGACGGCGTCGACACCTCGTGAACCAGTCGTCGTCACTGGTCCGATCACCGGCGGTGCCGGACAGGCGTCGGCCTCGCGCCTCGACCTGGCGGCGCTGGGCTATGTCGAAGAGGAGTTCTTCATCGAGGGCGACGCCACGTCGTACGAACCTGTCGGCGAACTTGGTGACGACGGGGAATGGAGGGTAACGACGGCGGGAACGGAGCCCTACCGCACGCGCATCGTCGTGCGTCGCCCCGAAGCGTCGGAGTTCAGCGGCACGGTGTTGGTCGAATGGTTCAACGTGAGCGCTGGTGCGGATGGCGATCCTGATTGGGGATACGCCTCAGGGGAGATCATCCGGGAGGGCCACGCCTGGGTTGGTGTCTCGGCCCAAGCGGTCGGCGTGAACGGTGGCGGCTCGATCGTGGGGGGAGAGCCGGCGGGTGGAGGACTCGTCGCCGCTGACCCGGCCCGGTATGGCTCGCTGGTGCATCCTGGCGACGCGTTTTCGTTCGACATCTTCACGCAGGCCGGCACCTCGCTCACGTCCTCCGACGGATCGGCCCCGCTCGCCGATCTGCGAGTCGAGCAGCTACTCGCGGTCGGAGAGTCTCAGTCGGCCTTCTATCTGACGACCTACATCAACGCCGTTCAGCCGACTGCTGGTCAGTTCGACGGCTTCTTCATCCACAGTCGAGCTGCAGGTGGTCCGACCCTCGACGCCGACGCCACGCAGGTGATCGAGGCATCCGCAGCGGTCGCCATCAGAGCCGACCTCGACGTGCCCGTCTTGGTCTTCCAGACCGAAACCGATCTCACCGTGCTCGGCTACGGCTTCGTCGACCAGGACGATTCGGATTTCGTCAAGGTCTGGGAGACGGCCGGAACGGCCCATGCCGACGAGTACCTGCTCGTCGAGGTGTACAACCTGGGAGCCGACTCCGACCTCGCGGCCATCGTGAGTTGCAGCGCTCCGTTGAACGCCGGACCGCAGCACGAGGTGTTGCAGGCCGCGGTGCATGCGCTCGTGGCCTGGGTCAGCGACGGAACCCTCCCGCCGGTTGCGCCTCGGCTCGAGCTCGCTTCGTCCGATCCGCCCGTGATCGCCCGAGACGAGTACGGCATTGCCATCGGCGGTATCCGCACTCCCCTGGTCGATGTACCGGTCGCGGTCCTGAGCGGGGACAAGGTCGAAGGCGCAACCGGATTCTGCGCACTCTTCGGTTCGACATCACCGCTCGATGCGGCCACGCTGGCCGAGTTGTATCCGAACGCCGACGCCTATCTCGACGCGTTCCGAGAGTCGGCGCAGAGTGCTGTCGATGCCGGCTTCATCCTCGACGCCGATGTTGACGCCATCGTGACCAAGGCCGAGACGGTCGCCTCGTCATTGCTCGGATAGCCGTGACCGCTGTTCGAGGCGACTTTCGGACTGGGCCAGGCGAGCGGTCGCGGTTGTACGTGGTCGGCTCGCATATCGGTCATGAGAGCAGACCAGCTTCGCTGACGGGCCGTCCTAGCGAGCGACCAGTCCGCGTTCTCGACTTCGACGCTGGCTTCCGGGCGGAACCCAGCTGCCCATCACTCCTGCACCCCGGCGCAAGGGGGCAGGCAGAACTCGTGCTGAGTTGGGTCAGTTCTGGTCGGGAGGAACTCGATGCCGTCGGCGCTGTGCTCCGAGAGCGCACGTGCGACTTCGTGGCTGGAGCCGACCTTGATACGAGTCGGGGCGTCACGTTTGGTGACGTCGCTGAAGGGCATCAACAGCAGCAGTGCTCGACCTCGAGATTCGAAGTTGACGCGGTACGAGGGCGGGTCACCGAAGTTGCCATCGGTGGGCCATCCCGCGTCTCTCGGGTCGGCGTGGGAACCTGACGGCGAATGTGCCGTATCCGTGTGTGCGTAGTTGCCACGCTGCAGATCCACCGAGGAGGTCGAGGTCGAGCATCGACCACAACACGTCGACGCAAAGAGCTGCCAGCTCGGCGTCGAACGCTTCCTCAAGCCGCACATAGCTGTCGACCACGAACCGTTCGTCGTCGTCGTCGGACAACACCGCACCCATCCCCGCATGGTAACGACGAGCCGGTGAACCCACCGAAGGCGTTTCCATGCTCCAGGGGATTCCCGAGGACCGCTCCCCGAGCGGTCCACCCTGACCTGAGGGTCGGCACTCGTGCTCGTAGCGCACCGTAGGCTGCTGGCTCTGTCCGTTTCCGAGATCAGCGGCCAGGCCCAGGCCGATCCGTTCCCTCAGCGGCCTTCCCGCGAACCGACCCTTCGGGCGGGCACGGATCAGTGCTATCGCCGACCTCAATGGCCATGGGGGCGCTCGTCTGGGGGCGACTGCGTACTGGCCGACGATCGTGATCGCCGCCCGACGATGCCGTCGGGAAACCGCACCGCTGCCACCACGAGCAGTAAGCCGTTGACAGCGAACTGGTAGCTCGACGCTGAGTCACTGATCTGGTCGAGTGCCACGGTGAGGAGTCCTCCGCTCGCCATCCCTCCGGCCAACAGCGACGCAACCGGCACCGCGATGCCGGCAAGGTAGGTGAAGGCCAGGGCCACGATGGAGCTCAGCACCCCGAACGACGACACCGAAACGATCTGACGCTGATAGGCGAGCAACGTGCCCGCCAGACCGGCAAGGAGTCCGGCGAGTGCGAAGGCCGTCACTTTGGATTCCGTGACGCCGATTCCCAGTGCGCTCGCCGCTCGTTCGTTGGCGCGCACGGCGAGCCAGCGCCGGCCCGTCTGGCCTCTGCGGATGCCGGTGACGCACACCACGGCCGTCACCAGTATGACGATGCACAGGATCGCGAATTGCTGGCGCGGATAGGCATCACCGACCGCCCCGATGCCGAGATCGATGCCGCCGATCTCGGGTCGCTCGACGGTCGAACCACCGAGCCCACCGGTGAACCACGACCACTTGAACACGAACTCTTCGACCGCCACCGAGGCTGCGAGGGTCGCGATGGCCAAGCTTTCGCCGCGAACTCGCAGCGCCGGAAGGCTGGTAATGGTGGCGACGATCGCGGCCACCAAGACTCCGGCAGCGGGGGCCAGCGGAAAGCCGAGTCCAGCATCGTCGGCGAACCTCACCATGGCGAACGCGGCCAATCCGGCCAATGCGTAGGTGGCGAGAGAGATCTGACCGACCAGACCGGTGATCACCACGATCGACAGCGCGAACAGTGACGCAATGGCCGAGATCGTGATGCCGAGACGCCACGAGCCATCGGTGAGCATGACCGCGACCACCGCGCCGATACCGAGGGCCACGGTGACCGGGACGGCGAGCCGGGGGTCGGTGGCCGGAGGGAGGTGCGTGTGCTGTGTGACCCCGCGGCGCTCGAATCCGAGATCGCGGCGCAGGCCCAGCGTGGCCAGGATGAGCACGAACGGGACGCCCTGCTGCAGCCCGATGTCGGGAAGCCAGTCCCACTCGGTCTGAAGGTTGAGCAGTTCCGATTGCAGCATGCCGATCGCCAGGCCGGCGAACACGGTCGGCCAGATGGCCCGCAGGCGGCCAACGAGGGCGGCCGCGACCGCTGGTACCACCAGCAGGCTGGTCGTGCCCGGATCGAGCCGGATGCTCGGTGCGGCCAGAATCAGGGCCATGGCACCGAGCACGGTGGCGAGGGCCCAGTTCACGACCCCGATGGCGTGAGGCGAGATCCCCAGGAGCACCGCGCCGCGCTCGTTCTCGGCGCTGGCCCGGGTGGCCAGACCCAGGCGGGTGAACCGGTAGAGGAGAGACAGCACACCTGCCGCAACCACGACGAGGCCGGCCAGCAGGTAGCGATCGAGTGGTGCCCGCACGTCGCCCAGCGAGATCAAACGCGACGGCAATGGCCCGTCGAGATTGAGCGTCGACGTGCCCTGGTTGGGTAACCGCAAGCCGACGATCGAGATGAAGTACAAGAGCAAGCCGAGTGATGCCACCAGTCGAGCCAGCGGATGCGAGGTGCGCAGCCACCGGAACACCGTGAGGTACAAGATCGCCCCGAGTGCCAGCGCCAGCACGATGCACACCACGAGCGCGGTCGTGACGGTCGGCCGATCGATGATCGACACGCGGCTCGGAAGGCCGAGCAGCGGCAGCACGAGCTCACCGGTGGCGCGCAACTCGTAGTAGGCGACTGCGACATACATTCCGGCGGCGGCGTGAGCGAGATTGACGACCCGGCTCGCTCGCTGGGTGACGACCAGGCCGAGCCCGAGCGCGGCGATGACGGCACCGCTGCCGAGTCCGAGCAAGAGGTACGTCAGGTGTTGCAAGGGTTTCTCAGTCGAGACGGGCGAAGAGCTCGACGGTGTCGATCCAGCCACCGCCGATGTCTTCGTTGTCATCGACGCCGGGGCCGTTCACCCGGAACATCACCTGCTGCGGAGCGCACAGCGCCGGCAACCCGGGAACCTGATTCCCGTCGCACGTGTAGGGGTGGCCCCAGAAGCTGGCCCGACTGTCGCTCGACCGGATGAGATCGGTGATGGCCGCCGAATCGATGGCATCGGGGCCGAGCTCGACGAGGAGCGAATAGAGGTTCATGAAGCTGCGCAGGCCGACGGTTCCCGCGCCGTCGGCGGGCTCGTCGGCGTAGAGCTCGATCACATCGGTGAAGATGGCGCCCTCGGGGTCGGCGTCGCCGGCCGTGCCCTCGGAGTTGAAGATCACCGTGGCTGCTGCCTCGCCGGCGGCTTCGACGATGTCGTCGGCCGCGCATGCGCCAACGAGGTAGAGCTGACCCTCGAGGCCGAGATCAACGAACTGCTGCATGATGGGCACGCACGACCCCCCGGCAGCGAGAACGATCACCGCGTCAGCGTCGATCTCCTGCGCCTTGGTGAGCACGGGCAGGAAGTCGGTGGCCACGATCGGGAACGACACCAACTCGACATCGATCCCGAGCTGCTCACCGATGCGGGCGCCGTAGTCGCTGGCCGTCACCTGGAACGCTTCGAACTCGCCGTAGGCGATCATGGCCGTCTCCGCACCGTTGTCGGCGGCGTGGGACAAGAACGCGGCCATGGCGCCTGCGGTGCCGCCGCTGAAGTAGAAGTTCACTGCGCTGCGTTGCTCGACCAGGTTGGCAGGGATGCCGCCGATCAACGGGATGCCGTTCTGCTCGTACACCGGGATCGAGCCGTTGCTCGTCACGTCGATGCCGCCGACGACAGCAACCACCTCCTCCTGGACCAACTCCTGAGCACAAGCCTGCGACTGCTCGACGCTGAAGCTGGTGATGCAGGTACGAAGCTCGATCGGCCGTCCGCCGACGCCGCCGAGCTCCGCGTTCACGAACGCCACGCCAGCTTCGACCGCAGCGCGCAGCTCGGGGTAAGAACCGAGCGGCGTGTTCTCCTGGTTGACCATGCCGAGGACGATCGGTTCTGCGTCGGGATCGGCGGAGACGGTGGCGCCGGGAACGGTCCCGAGGAACCATGGCTCGCCGGCATGGCGACCGAGGACCGTGTCGGGGCCGGCGGTCGGGCCCACGGTCGAGGTGGTCTCGTTGGTTGCACCAGTACCGGGGGCGAGCGTCGTCTCACTGGTCGACGTCGACTCGGCGGTTGCGGTGGTGCCCCCGCCATCAGTGCTGACGGTCGTGACACCCGCGCTGGCGTCGGTGCTGCCGGCGTCATCGTCTGCTTCGCTGCAGCCCGTTGCGAGCACGGCGGCCAACGCCAAGATCGTGACGACTTGTCGAATGCGCATCTGGTTCCCCCCAGGTGGTGCGGATCGAACAGGCATCGTGGCGGCCGGCAGCGGCCTCCGGGCACGACATCTGGTAAACACTGTCAAGTAGTGAGCTCTATAGTGACACAGATGGCCGAACGCCCGTAGATGGCGTGAAATCTTGGGGGATGGCATGACCACGATCGAGCCGATCACGGAGACGACCAGCGGAGAAGCGCTGTGGCATCTCTCGGGCAAGCAGGCGCCGGTCTTCGACGAGGTCACGCTCACCGAGCTCGAAGTGAAGGGTTCCATCCCGAGCGAGCTCCGCGGTCGCTACTTCCGCAACGGCCCCAACCCGCAGACCGGTGTGTCGCCGCATTGGTTCTTCGGCGACGGGATGCTCCATGGCGTCGAATTGGCCGATGGGCGGGCCAGTTGGTACCGAAACCGCTTCATCCGCACCCCGCTGTACGCCAGCCCGGGCGCCGACCGGTTCGCCTTGGCCATGAACCGCGAGACGTTCACGATGGACTATCGCGTCACCACCGCCAACACCCACGTGATGGCGCACGCGGGGCGCATCCTGGCCGTCGAGGAAGCTGGCTTCCCCTACGAGATCAGCCCTCACGTCGACACGATCGGTCCCTGCGACTTCGGCGGACGGCTCACCACGCCGATGACCGCGCATCCCAAGGTCTGCCCCCAGACCGGGGAGATGCTGTTCTTCGGCTACGGCTTCACGGCGCCGTTCCTCACCTACCACCGTGTCGACGCGGCAGGACTGCTCGTGCAGAGCGAACCGATCACCATGGGCGGACCGACCATGGTGCACGACTTCGCCGTCACGCGGAACTACGCGGTCTTCATGGACCTACCCGCGGTGTTCCACATGGATCTCGCGATAGCCGGTGATTCGATGCCAATCCGCTGGGACGACAACTATCGGGCGCGCTTCGGCATCATGGCGCGTACCGGAACCGACGCCGACGTCCGATGGTTCGACATCGACCCCTGCTACGTGTTCCACACCCTGAACGCCTACGAGGATGAGGACCGGGTGGTCGTGCACGGCTTCCGGGTTCCCGAGCTGTGGCGCTCAAACTCCGAACTCGACTTGAACAATCCGGTCATGAACAACGAGGCCAACGGCCATCTCCACGAGTGGTCGTTCGACCTGAAGACCGGCCGGGTGCACGAGCGCCAGCTCGATGACCAGCCCGCCGACTTCCCCCGGTTGGCCGAGTCGCTCGTGGGCGACCGCTTCCGCTACGGCTACGCGATGGCTCTGATGTTCGGCGGTGATCACGGCGAGATCCTCAAGTTCGACTTTGCCGACGGTGCCGCCAAGACCACCCACCGGTTCCCGCTTGGGCATCATCCTGGCGAGGCGTCGTTCGCTCCGGCCGAGAACCCGGCCAACGAGGACGACGGCTGGCTTCTGACGTTCGTGCTCGACGAGACCACCGACACGAGCTACCTGGCCGTGCTCGACGCGTCGGATCTCGCCGCAGACCCGGTGGCCGAGATCCATGTGCCGCGGCGCATCCCGACCGGATTCCATGGCAGCTGGATTCCTGACGCGACGTGAACGAGCCGCTCTCCCGCCACGTGATCGTGGCGACCGCGCTCTCGATGGTCGAGGCTCACGGCGCCGGCGCACTCTCGCTGCGCGGCGTGGCTCGCTCCCTGGGTGTCACCGCGCCGGCGTTGTACGACCACGTCGACTCCAAGTCCGATCTGCTCCGCGCCGTTGCCGAGAGCGGCTACGCCGATCTGGCGGGGTCTTTCGAGTCGTCCCGTGGACTCGGCCCGCTCGACGCGATGGTCGAGAACGCTCGCCAGTACTTCGCCTTTGCCATGGCGCGCCGTGAGCTCTTCTCGCTGATGTTCCGGTATCGGCCGGCCGCGATCGTCCTCGACGTCGACAACGAGCTCTCCGGCGCCACCCAGGCTTTCGATGCCAGCCTCGCTCATGTGGTCGCGGCCATCGAGGCCGGGCTGCTCGCCCCGGGCGATCCGCTCGAGCTGGCGCTGGTGATGTGGTCGGCGGTGCACGGCGTCGCCACCGTCTGCCTGTTGGCGCCCGGGCTCAACGCCGATGGCAGGTTGGTCGACCAGGTTCTTCACACCGTGCTTCGCGGCATGGGCGCCTCCGTGACGGCTGTCGGGGGCGCGCCGTGACCGTGAAACTCTTGACCGCGCTGGCAGTGACCCGTGGCGATGAGACGGCGCTTGTCGATGCGAGGGGGTCGACATCATTCGCGGAGCTCGCCGAACGGTCGACGCGACTGCTCACTGCACTGCTGGCCGCGGGTCTGCAACCTGGGGACACGCTCGCCGTCGTTGCTGGCAACCAGAGCGAGTACTACGAGATCATGATGGCCTGCGCCCACGGCGGGTTCGTCTACGTTCCGGTCAACTGGCACTGGGTCGCCGACGAGATCGCGTACGTCCTCGACGACGCCGACGCCCGAGCGGTGTTCGTCGATGCCCGGTTCATCGAGACATCGGCCGACGCCATTCGACGGTCACGCACCGCGCTCCCCGCCCTTGTCGTGTCGATCGGCCTCGTCGACCCGCCGGTTCCGTTCACCGACTACGAAGCGTTGCTCGCGACCGGGTCGATCGACGCGCCCGCCGACCAGTGGCTCGGCGGCCCGATGTTCTACACCTCGGGCACGACGGGTCGCCCGAAGGGTGTCGTCGGAGCGCTCACGGGCGGCTCCGAGTTGCCGTCGGAGATCATGACCTTCGTGGCCGCGGGAATGAAGCAGTACGTGCCGCCCGGGGGTCGGTCGCTCTTGTGCGGGCCGATCTACCACTCTGCCCAGTGGGCATTGAGCTTCCTGCCGTTGATCAACGGTTCGAGCGTGGTGATGCAGCAGTCATCGGACCCGGCTGAGACCCTGGCCCTGATCGACCGACATGGCATCACGAACGTGCACCTCGTGCCCACCCAGATGAAGCGCCTTCTCGCGCTGCCCGAGGCCACGCGCCGGCAGTTCGTCGGTACGTCACTTCAGGTGGCCTGGCACGGTGCGGCTCCGTGTCCACCCGACGTGAAGCGTCGGCTCATCGACTGGTGGGGCCCGATCGTGTCGGAGTACTACGGAGCCACCGAGGGTGGGTTCGTGTCGACGATCTCCGCCGCCGAATGGCTCCGCAAGGGTGGCAGCGTCGGCCGACCTCTCGACACCGTCGATGTGGTTGTCGTGGGCGACGACGGTCCCGTCGATGCGGGTGACTCGGGCGTGATCTACGTCCGGAGCCGCATGGGAATGGACTTCACCTACCACAACGACAGCGACAAGACCGCGAGCGCCCATCTCGAGCCCGGCCTGTTCACCATGGGCGACGTGGGTTTCGTCGACGACGAGGGATACCTGTGGCTCTCGGATCGGCGCATCGACATGATCATCTCGGGTGGCGTCAACATCTACCCGGCGGAGATCGAAGGTGTTCTCGCCGCGCACCCCTCGGTTGACGATGTCGCGGTGATCGGCGTTCCCGACGACGAATGGGGCGAGCAGGTCAAAGCCATCGTGCAGCCCGTCGACGGATTCGACGTCGGTGATCGAGCAGCGGCCGAGTCGCTGGTCTTGGAGTTGATCGACTACTGCCGCGAACGCCTGGCCGGATACAAGGCGCCCCGATCGGTCGACTTCATCGACGTGATACCCCGTACCGCCTCGGGCAAGATCGTGAAGGCACCATTACGCGACCCGTTCTGGGTCGGCCGCGATCGCCGAATCTGATGACCGTCGTGCCGCTACTCGACGCCAGGGGAGTGACGGTGAGATTCGGCGGGGTCTTGGCCAACGACGATGTCACCGTCGCCGTGCCGCCCGGCGGGTTCGTGGGATTGATCGGACCAAACGGCGCCGGCAAGACCACGCTCATCGATGCTCTCACCGGATTCGTACCGCTCGACGACGGCGACGTCCTCGTCGACGGCATCTCCTTGAACGGGTTGTCGCCCTCGCAGCGCGCTCGCCGCGGGCTCCTCCGGACGTTCCAGTCACTCGAGTTGTTCGACGATCTGACGGTGGAGCAGAACTGCTACGCGGCCGCCGAGGAGCCGCGGCGTCGCGATCTGATTCTCGACATGGTGAAACCACGCCGGCAGTCGCGCGCGACCGACCAGGTGGAGTGGGCGATGAGCGTGGTCGGCGTCGAGGGCCTGCGCCACGAGCGACCACTCGACCTGTCGCACGGGACGCGCAAGCTGGTGGCACTGGCACGGGTGTTGGCGGCCCGGCCCCGGCTGGTCCTGCTCGACGAACCGGCCGCTGGGCTCGACACCACCGAGAGCCGAGAGCTCGGACGTCGGCTGGGGCTGCTCATCGATGAGGGCATCTCGGTGCTGATGATCGATCACGACATGGGCCTCGTCTTCGCGGTGTGCGACTCGATCTACGTACTGGACTTCGGTCACGTGATCGCGCACGGTACGCCGGACGAGATCCGACGCGACCCTGCGGTGGTGTCCGCCTACCTCGGCCGTGCGGGCGGATCGTGAGACCGGATGGAGCGGTCGACGCTCGGGGTCTTACCGCCGGGTACGACGGTGTTCCGGTCATTCGCGATGTCGACTTCGAGGTCGGGGCCGGTGAAGTGGTGGCCGTGCTCGGTCCGAACGGAGCCGGCAAGACGACGATGATGTTGGCGCTCTCTGGCTTGGTCGCGGCACTGGCGGGAACGGTGTCTGTGTTGGGCCGACCGGTCAACACGCGGGCGCCGCACCGGCAGGCCCGCCATGGGTTGGCTCATGTGGCCGAGGACCGGTCGCTCTTCTTCGAGTTGACGGTGCGTGAGAACCTGCGTCTCGGACTGTCGGGGTCGCGACGACGGCGCGCCGTGGCCATCGATCGGGTGGTGGCATTTCTTCCCGCGCTCGGCCCCCTGATGGATCGCCGGGCTGGCCTTCTGTCGGGTGGCGAGCAGCAGATGTTGGCTCTGGGTCGGGCGATCGTTTCAGAGCCTCGCTGTCTGCTCGTCGACGAGATGAGTTTGGGCTTGGCCCCGATCGTCGTCGAGAAGTTGCTACCGGTCGTGCGCGACATCGCCGACTCGACCGGCTGCGGCGTGGTCATCGTCGAGCAGCACGTACATCTGGCCCTCGAGATCGCCGACCGGGCCTACGTGATGAACCATGGCACCGTGGTCGCCCACGGCCCGGCCGCCCATATTGCGGCCGATCGAGCGTTGCTCGAAGCGAGCTACCTCGGTCAGGTGGCGCCGCGAGCACAAGAGGACGCGTAGCTCAGCGGCGCGAGGCCTGCACGGGCGCCGCCTCCAAACGGCACTTCCCCGGGATGTGTTGGCCGGCGAAGTTCGGCCAGCGCTACAGGGTTTCCGCAGTTCAACAGCAATGGCATGGTCCTCGCCTCTTCGCTGAGTGCAGCGCACCAGTGAGCTGACACCCATGGCTGGCGCCATGGTTCACGAATGAGGTGCATGAGATGCATCGCTGAGGGCGGTCACGTGGGGTTGTCCCCACGACCGCCCTTCGTGCCGATCCCGACCGAACGGTGGAGCGGGATCAAGGAACGCGTCAGCGCCGGGGAAGGGCCCGTGCACGGCTCCCCGAGACTCCGACCACAGCGGGTGGGCGAGGACTCAGTCCCAGACGACCGGTACGACGTCGGGGCCCCGCTCGTAGACGCCCACGATGATCCTCTCGATGAGCCCGTCGACGGTCGAGCGGATCCAGGCGGTCGATCCACCATTGCGCCTCCTTCGGGACGAACGACGGCTGCACCAGCGCCCGATAACTGCGGTGCTGCGAGCCCTCCATGTAAAGCATGGTCGCCTCGTGCAGCGACGAGCCCCGGTGATGAGCGTCGGCTTGATGTGTGAAGCGCTCGGCATCACGCATGACGAGGTCGCACGTCGCGAAGTCGAACACCGAGAAGTGCCGACGGTCGGGGTACGGGAGCCCTTGGAAGAATTCCTCGGCGTGATAGCCGACGAGGGGTCCCACGATCCCCTCGTGCACCGGTCCGCCGAACACTATTCTGACCCCCGAGTGCACGCCCGCAAGTGGTCGCCGCGGCGACACTGTTTCGCCGCGGTCGAGGTGTCCTTGATGACGACAACCACAGACGCCATCCAGATCGGCCTCGTCCCAGCCGGCGGCAGCCGGACCATCGCCGACCTGGAGGCGTTGCCGATCGACTCGCTGTGGGTCGGTGGCCACGTGGCCTCGCGCAACCCGAGCCCCGAGGTGATGATGGGCCTGGCGCGACTCGGCGCCCTCACCGAACGCGTCAAGGTCGGAAGTCGGTCCTGCTGCTGCCGCTCTATCCGCCGGCGCTGATCGCCAAGCAGACGGCCGACATCGACCACGTCACCGGCGGCCGCCTGATCCTCGGCATCGGGGTCGGCGGCGAGTATCCCCAGGAGTTCCGCGCCTGCTCGGTCCCCATCACCGAACGGGGCTCACGCACCAACGAGATGATCCCGCTCATCCGGCGGCTGTGGACCGCCGAGGAGATCACCCACCGTGGCCGCCACTACGCCATGGATGAGGTTCGCATCCACCCCGCACCCGTGCAGCCTGGCGGTCCACCAATTCTCGTTGCCGGGCGGTCCGAGGCCGCCATGCACCGGGCCGCCAGCCTCGGCGACGGCTGGTTCCCCTACCTCTACTCACCGCGCCGCTACGCCGCCTCCGCTCGGACCGTGCGCGCCCACGCGGCCGAACAGGGTCGGGACCTGGCCGGCTTCGGTTGGTACCTCTGGGTGTTCTTGAACATCGACCCGAACGGAGATACCGCCCGGGAGCAGGCGGCACGGTCGATGGGTGGGACCTACAACCAGGACTTCCGCGCCATGGTCGACAACGTCGCCGCCGCCGGCACCCCCAACGAGGTCCTCACCACGCTGAAAGCCTTCCACGACGCCGGGGCCCGCCACTTCGTGTTCAGCCCCGCCACGGCCGGAGCCGACCCGGGTCCGGTGATCGACCGGCTCCTCGGCGACATCGTCCCCGCGCTTCGGCGCCACGCCGAATCTGGGCCGTCCCCGGGCGAGTGCGGGGACACGCCCGCCGGATGAAGGCGACCGGTCATCGTGCGGTGTACCCGCCGTCGATGGGCACCATTCGCGCCGATGTTTCGTCGAGATCGGCACAGCCGACGAGTGCACCCTCGTCGGCGAACCGCAGGGCCGACGCCCGTCCGACCCCGGAACCGGCCCCGGCCACGACCGCTCGTTTCCCGTCCAGTACTCCCATGGCTTCACGCTCCATCCAGGTCTTCGTCGATCGCGACCATCACCCCACCGTATGAGGAAAGTGGATCGACGTACCGCCGACGATCACCAGGCACTGTCCGGTCATGTAGGACGACATGTCGGACAACAAGAAGAGCAACGGGCGTGCGATCTCCTCGGTCCGGCCGAAGCCGCGCATCGGCACGCCTTCTGACACCGCCAAGCCATCGAACATCGCGAGAACCTCATCGGGCGAGCCGGGGACGGCCGCCATCACGCGGGGGGTGGCGGTGATGTCCGGAGCCACGCAGTTGACGCGGATTCCCCTTCCCGCCAGCTCGTCGGAGAGCGTGCGGGCCAGCGACATCACGCCGGCCTTGGCGATGCCGTAGGCAACCTGGTTGCGGGCTCCGTAGATCCCGCTCACCGACGCCACCATGGCGATGGCCCCACCACCCGCAGCCAGCAGATGGGGGCAGGCGGCGTGGCACACGTACATCTGCTGGAGCAGGTTGAGACGCAGCTGCGCTTCCCAGTGGGTCGACTCGCTCTCGAGGAATGGCTTCATGTTCACCAAGCCCACGATGTTGGCGACCCGGGTGAGCCCGCCCAGCGCCGTTGCGGCCTCGTCGACCATCCGACGGGCTTCGTCCTCGACGGTCACGTCGCCGCCGACGGCGCACCCCCCGACCTCTGCGGCAACCTCCTCAGCGCGCTCTCGATCGTTGTCGGCGACGGCGACCCTGGCCCCCGCCCGAGCCAGCAGCTGGGCCGTGGCTCGGCCGATCCCCCGCCCGCCACCAACCACCAGAGCTGGCTGATCCTCCAACCCGAACAGGTCCTTCACGTTTCCATCCTCGACTCGATGTCGGTGCTGTCGGTGGGGGTGCGGCGGGCAGCGGTCGTGCACGGTACGACGACGATGGTCGCCACGTCAGGCGCGCTCCTGGTCCCGTGCGCCATGGTGGGGCGGTGCAGCTCACGTCCGATCGGCGGTACTCGTTCCCGGTGGAGGTTGCGGCGCTGTGGGCGGCCGTTGCCGATCTCGACCGGTACCCGCAGGTGTGGCCGTGGTTGAAGCACTTCGATGCCAGCGGCTTGCGTGCCGGCGAGGTCTGGCGATGTCGGGTGAAGCCGCCGCTTCCGTACTCGGTGCGCTTCACGATCGCGCTCGACGAGGTCGTTCGTCCTCGCCATGTGACGGCCACCATCGCCGGCGACATCTCGGGCGTCGCCCGACTCGACTTCGAGGCGACCGACACCGGCTCGGACATCCGGCTGACCTCGTCGCTGGCCCCGAGCGGTCGGGCGTTCGCCGTCTTCGCCACCGTGATGCGTCCGCTGGTGGGCCGAGGCCACGACTGGGTGCTCGACACCGGCGCAGCGCAGTTCGCGCGGAGCCTGCAGCCTGACGTCGAGTCCTGAGTCGAGTCTGCGGGGTGAAGGCGTTACTGGGGTTCGGCGCCAGCAACGAGGAACACCCGGGCATCGGCGGACGCGATGCGCAGAGGCATGACCGCCTGGTACTCGGCGGAGCGGTACCACGCCTGGGCGCTGGCCCAGTCGGGGAACTCGAGCACGACCATCCGCCCGGTCACCGGCGCACCTTCGAGGCTCTCGACTCCCCCACCGCGAACGAGGTACCGGCCGCCGTAGGCGTCGACGGTGGCCGGGGCCAGGGCACGGTAGGGCTCGTACGCCGCCGGGTCGGTCACGGCGATCTCACCGATGATGTATGCAGGCATGGCACGACAGTACGGCCCAGCGATGGGTTCCGACGGCTCTGACGGCTCAGCCGCTGACCGCTCAGACGGGATCGTGAGCCTGGACGCCGCGATTGGAGACGTGGGCCGTCCAGCTCGCGCCGTCCCAATAGCGGTGCTCGTGGCGACCCATCACGTCGGTGTACCACCCCGGTGGGTTGGCCAAGACCGCTACGGGCAGCCCCGGAAGGGCCGGGCTGGGGGCGCGGGGCAGAGCCGGGGCCTCGGGGCTCCAGAGCTCGGCGTTGGCGTGCGCCGCGGCCCCGAAGTTGTGATTGCACTTCGGGCACTTCTTCAGCACGGCCTCATCGCGGCGCTCGCCGCACTGCGGGCAATACGTGACGAGCGAGGTGTCGGCGTCGAGACCCTGGCACCGCGGACAGACGAACTCGATGTCGAAGTTCTTCAAGCGGGCCAACGATCCGAGGATGATGAACGGGTTCACGCCTCGCGGCGACACCGTGGCCCCGACCGCCCCCGTGAGCACCTGCTTGCGGCGGTTGCGTTCCTGAAGTTTCTTGAAGTCGGGGTTCTCGACCTTCTCGAGCTTGCAGGTGGTGCAGATCTGGAGCGTGCGCAGCGGCAGTTGCCCCCTGATCTCGGACTGCTTGGCCAGGAACTCGACAACGGGCACCTCGCCATCGGTCAGGTCGAGCACGAGGCGGCCCTGGGGCTGCGTGGCGATCGCGGCTTCCAGGCGGGTCGAGAACGTCTCGACGTCACGGGACAGGTTGGCGGGCATCGAGCCCGGCTTTCTGGAGATGAGGAGCGCCACGGCGAGGAGCCCGTCGACAGCGCCCCGGTCGAACGACGTGATGCCCTTGGGGCTCTTGAGGATCACCTCCTCCAGCGACTTCGGGGTGGGCCCCGACGAACGGTCGAGCAGCCCGCCGACCTTCTCGGCCGCAGCCGTACCGGCGTGGCCCAGCGCGACGTTCGACTGCGACAGCACCCCGACATCGCGGGTCGAGGTGCTCACGGGTCCGATGACGAACCCGCTCCCGGCCTCGGCGAGCGGGGCCAGCGTCTCGTCGAGATCACGCTGGACCTGTTCGATGAGCGTGCGGTAGGGCCCGTTCATCCCCCAGACCTTGCCGCCCACCGAACGCCAGGCGTCGGCGATCGTGATGGTCACGACACATCCCGGATCGCCGGTCTGGAAGGTGGCGTTCACCGTCACCGGCAGCTTCTTGGGCTGCACCGCCCCGGTGATCTGCGAACCCCGCTTGGCGCTGATCGACGAGACCAACTCGGCGGTGACGGTGAACTCGTGGGCGCGAAGTGACCTGACGAGCACGGCCCGGGCCTCGGCCGCGCTCACACGGAGGCGCCGCTCGCTCTCGAGGAAGATCGACGCCACGACTACTCGGCGGCGGTGTCAGAGGCGTAGCTGGTGTCGGCGACGGCCGAGGTGTCGTAACTGGTGTCGGCGACCGCCGAGGTGTCGACGATGGCTGCCGCGCTCGCGTACCCGTCGGCGGCCGATGCGCTCTCACTGGCTGCGGTGGCGTAGTAGTCGGTCGCCGTCTCGCTGTGGTTGGCCGCCACGTCGTAGCTGGCGTCGGCTCGGGCCAAGGCGGCGTCGCCGGCCGCGTCGTACCCGGTTGCGTACGAGTTCTTCGCGTACTCGAGCTCGCTGACCGCATCGCCGACGGCGTCGTTCGCTATCTCCTGGTTCCAGTCACCCCACGAATCGGCGGCGACGGCCTGGTCGGCGTCGATGACGGCCGCGTCGACGATGGGAGCTGCGGCAGCGACGGCGCTGGCATCGACAACGGGTACATCCTGCGCCGAGTACTCGTCCCATGTGCTCATGACGCCTCCAGGCTCGCCGCTCGGCTGGCGCCGATGCGTTGGCAGGAGTGTAAAGCGGCGCCAGGGATCGCTGGACAGCGCCTCCGCCAAATTGCCCAGATGACGACGGGCCGAGGACGGGCTATGACTCGTCGGAGATCTTCTCCCACCACTGGCACCACCACTGGTCGCCGACGAGGATGCGGAGCTTGGGATGCCAGCAGTACGAGACCTCCACCGTGGGCTCCAGGTAGTACAGGCAATTCTCGCATTTCTCGTTGCCCGAAGGCCGCCCCTTCAACACCGCATTGTCGGCGAGATGCCGCAGCTCGATCGCCAGCTTCTCGTCGATCTCCTTGGGCTCGGGCGGGGGGATGACGTATTCGGGTTCGGTCATGGCCGGGAACGCTAGCAAGCGATCGATCACCGATTCGGCACTCGGCCGAACCCGGAACCCACCGCAGGCTGAGGGCGCGACCCCATGACGGACAACGGTTTCACGACGGCGGGACGCACATCCAACCCCGCCGGGCGAGCTCGTCAGCAAGCACCTCGTCGGGCACCGCAGCGAGCGAAGCACCATCGGCGACGGGCTCCGGGGTCGGACGTCGAGGTCGACTCGTCGGCCGCGCCGGCTTCGGCAGCTGCGCCCGTTCCGGACCTGCCGACGGGTCGGTCGACCCGCCCTCGGGTGAGCCCCCAGGAGAGCCGTCCTGCGCGCCCGCGATTGCAGCCGCCGCGGTGAGACGCTCGATCAGCCCGTCGGCCTCGTCGCGGGTGAACTTGCCGCCGGCCTGGCGCTGGTTGAGATCGAACGGGTGTCGGGCCTCTCGGAAGCTGTCGTAGCCCGCCTGGCGCAGGAGCTCGGCGAGCTCGGCGATCTCCCGGGCCGATGCCGGAGGTCCGGCTGATTGTCCGAACGCCATGTCGCCCCACCTTGTCTTCAGGCTCTTCGGGCCACGATGCGCTGCTGCCGGCCACGATGCGGTGCTGCCGGCAGGAGCGGTGCTTCGTGGAGATGTGAGAATGATTGTCACCCGTTCCCGCCGCCGGGGTTCAATGGAGCATGCCTGCCGTGCCGTGCCCTCCCGAGCGAGCGTGAACCGGCGATGACGGCGACACCGATGCTCTCCCCCGATTCCTTGACCGCGCAGGAGCGCGACGCCCTGCAGCGGCGGGTGCTCCGGGTGCTGACCGGCGGGCAGATCGTGGGGGCGGCGGCCATGTCGTCGGCGGTGACGGTGGGCGCGTTCGTCGTCCAGGACCGGTTGGGATCACAGACCTCGTGGGCCGGCCTGGCGACGGCCACGGTGACCATGGGCACGGCGTTCATGGCCCAGGCGCTGTCGCGGACGATGCGCCGCCGGGGCCGTCGTCCGGGCCTGCAAACCGGCTACGCGCTGGCGGTCGTCGGCGGCCTCCTCGCGGCGCTCGGGGTCGAAGGGCGCTCGCTGGCGGTGTTCCTGGTCGGGCTCTTCGTGTATGGCAGCGGGCAGGCGGCGAATCTCCTGGCCCGGTATGCGGCAGCCGACCTTGCCGGGCCCGAGCACCGGAGCCGGGCGATGGGTCGGGTGGTCTTCGCCTCCACCTTCGGTGCGGTCTTCGGGCCGCTGCTCATCGGCCCCGCCGAGCACTTCGGCCAGAGCTGGTTCGGCCTGGCGAAGTACACCGGGCCCTGGCTGTTCAGCGCGATGTTCTTCGCCCTCGCGGCCATCAACACGGCGGTGCGCCTGAGGCCCGATCCCCTTGTCATGGCGGGAGGCCTGGCCCGGCCGGGCGAGCCCGCACCCCGGGCACAGGTTCGTCATGCGCTCGGTGTCATCGCCCGCTTCCCCAAGGCCCGCTTGGCTCTGGCGGCCATGGTCATCTCGCAGGCGACGATGGTCGCGGTGATGGCCATGACGCCCGTCCACATGAAGTTGCATGGCCACGAGGCATTGAGCCAGTACGTGGTCTCCTCGCACATCGCAGGCATGTTCGCGTTCGCTCCACTCGTGGGCCGTTACGCCGATCGGCGGGGGCGGGAGCGGGCCATCCTCCTGGGCGGCCTGATCCTCGTATCGTCCACGGTCATGGCGGCCCTGTCGGGCGATGCCGAGCTCGTGTTGTTCCCGGCCTTGTGGACCTTGGGTGTGGGCTGGAGCTTCGGGCTCATCGGCGGTTCCAGCCTCCTCACCGAGACCGTCCCCGCTCAGGAGCGGGTGGCCGTGCAAGGGACGGCCGACCTGCTCATGAGCTTCTGCGGTGGCCTCGCCGGGTTCTCGTCAGGGTTCATCCGCAAGGCCGTCGGCTACCACATGCTCGCCAACGCCGCGACGCTCAGCGCCAGCGCCCTGGTCGTCATCGCGTTCGCAGCGAAGCGTCGCGGGCGCCAGCGAGTGCCAGCGTCCGACGGACGGCTCCTCAACCGCCGGCGATGAGCGCCAGGCCGGCCAGGGCTCCGACGAGGGCACCGATCTGGAGCCGTCCGACCTTTTCGTGCAGCGCCACCGAGGCCAGCGCGACGGTGAACGCCGGCGCCAGTGCCGCGAGCGGGGCGACGATCGCCACGTCGAAGTCCTGGAGCGAGACGAGAAGCAGCGCCGTCGCGCCCACGTCGAGCACGCCCGCCCCCACGGCCATCCGCCGCACCGGTGGGTCGAGCCGGATCCCTCTCCCCAGGAGCAGGGCGACCACGAGCACCCCGGCGACGCTGGCCGCCCGGCCCGTCACGAGGGGCCAGGCGTCGGAGTCGGCGCTGGTCTCGGAATAGGCGACGAGCGACCATCCGAACATGACGCCGGCCACGAGCGCGTACCCGAGGGCCCGCGAACGTCCCACGGCGGGCTCGGTCGATCGCCGCTCGTAGGCGATGAGACCGCCCGAGCCCACGGCCAGCACGGCTCCGAGCGCCGCCAGGTTCGAGAGGCTCTCGCCGTGGGTGAGCCCCCAGATCACGGGGATGCACGACGCCACGACGGCGGTCACGGGGGCCACGAGACCGATTCGTCCTGTGGCCATCCCGGCGTACAGGCAGCCCAGGGCGACGACGTTCGCCGTCCCGGCCAGAGCTCCGAGACCCAGATCGCCTGCGGTGGGCTGGCCGCCCAGGATCGTGGCGTACATGACGGCCCCGACCACGCCGACGACCTGGACGACCGCCAACACCGAGACGGTCGGCGCGCTCCTGCACGCCCGGCCGCCGAGGAAGTCACCCGACCCGTACGACAGGGCGACCAGCACGCCGAGGAACACCGCCATGACGAGCTCTGGTTCCTTCTGACTACCGGGGTTGGCGCAGCGAGGTGTGGTGCACGGCGGAGTTGTAACACGCCGGCCCGTAGACTGTCGTGGTGCGATTGATGCGGAGACTGGTGCTGGCACTCGGCCTCGGCGCCGCCCTGACGGCCGTCATGCGGGCGCGCGGTGGGCCCAGTGAGCCTCCCACCGGTGGGGGATGGCGACCGCTCGAGGGGCCCGACTTCCAATGACGTCACCGCCGTCGTGACCACGATCCTCCTCGTGGGTGCCGGCGCCGTCGGTGGACGGGCTGCGCGCCAGATCGTCGACACCCCCGGCGTCGACAAGCTGCTGATCGTCGACGTCGACGGTGCCCGGGCGGCGACCGTGGCCGGGCTCATGGGCGCCCAGGCCCACGTGTCGTCGTGGGCGATCGGTGCCGAGCTCCCGACGGGCCTCGATGCCCTGGCCGTGGCGTTGCCCGCCGGAGCCGAGCACGGAGCGTTGGCTCGGGTCGCCATCGACGCCGGGATCCCGATGGCGTCGTGCTGCGACGACCCTCGCATCGTCGCCGAGCTGCTCGCACTCGACGAGCCGGCCCGACGAGCCGGCGTGACCATCGCCGTGGGCGCCGGACTGGCCCCGGGGCTGAGCGACGTGATGGCGGCGTTGGCGGCTGAGGCCCTCGACGAGATCGACGAGATCCACGTGGCCCGCAGCGGCGTCGGCGGTCCTGCGTGCTCCGCGCAGCGACACCGGGCCGGCCGGGGTCGAGTCGAGGAATGGTTCGACGGAGCGTTCCGGTCGCCGCGGGCCGGTTCGGGACGCGAGCTGGTGTGGTTCCCCGAGCCGGTGGCCGGGGTCGACTGCTATCGCGTCGCGAGCGGACAGGCTCGGCTGCTCGTGAAGGCCTTCCCGGCGGCGTCTCGGGTCACGTTCCGGGCCGCGGCGCGGCGCCGCGATCGCCTGGCCGCCCCGCTCCCGATGCTGATCCGCCCGGAGCCCGAGGGTGGCTGGGGGGCCATGCGGGTCGAGGTGCGGGGCCGCCGGGGCCGGTCCCACGTGGTCGTGGTCTACGGCGTCATCGACCGCATGGCCGTGGCGACGGGCGCCGTTCTGGCCGTGACCACGTTGGCCCTGGCCGGCAACGGCGACGCACCCGCACTGCGCCCGGGCGCCGGCTCTGGCTCCGTCCCGGGTGCTGGAGCCCACGGCCTCGCCAGCCTCCTCGATCCCAAGCGGCTCCTCGTCGACCTGGCCCGTCGGGGCATCCACACTGCGGCGTACGACGGAGCGCCCATCGGCTGATCGGCCGATGAGCGAGCGACGACAGGTGAGGGCCACGCGGGCACCTCGATGAGCGGCGGTGCTCGTCGATCGCCCAGGATGAACACATGAACGAGGCGATACCCGAAATCGATGCCGATCGCGCCGAGGCTCTGCTGGGCGATGGCGCGTTGCTGCTCGACGTTCGTGAGCCCGACGAATGGGAGGCCGGGCACGCATCGGGTGCGACGCACGTCCCGCTCGGTCAGCTCGAGGCCCGCCGGACCGAGCTCCCCGTGGGCCGGACGATCGTCTGCATCTGCCGGTCGGGCGCTCGCTCGGGCCGGGCGACCCGGGCGATGATCGGCTGGGGCCTCGATGCCGTCAACGTCGCCGGCGGGATGCAGGGGTGGGCGGCATCGGGTCGTTCGGTGCTTCGCGACGACGATTCGGCGGGCTTCGTCGCCTGACGGTCGCACCCGGGTCGCCGCGTCAGGGCGCGAGCGATGCCACAATCCTGCCGTGACGGTGAACGGCGGGGAACAAGCACACGACCGGTCGAACGCTTCCGGCCCGTCAGGCCAGACGGCCGTTCAGGTGGAGCGGGAGGGTCTGAGCACCGCGGAGGTCGTGGAGCGGATGGCCGACGGGCGGGCCAACGACGTCCCCGCCGCACCGAGCCGGACGCTCGGGCAGATCGTCCGGGCCAATGTCTTCACCTACTTCAACGCGCTCATCGGCGGGCTCCTCGTTCTGATCCTGCTCATCGATCCCG
This sequence comes from Actinomycetes bacterium, assembly GCA_031362415.1. Taxonomy (GTDB): domain Bacteria; phylum Actinomycetota; class Acidimicrobiia; order IMCC26256; family VFJJ01; genus VFJJ01. Next base: position 24,588 of record JANLSK010000062.1, read on the forward strand.
GGGCCGACGCCCTCTTCGGCGTGGTGCTCCTCGCCAACATCCTGATCGGCATCTTTCAGGAGGTGAGGGCCAAGAAGACCCTCGATCGGCTGGCGATCCTCAGCTCTCCCAAGGCCCGCGTGGTCCGAGAAGGTGCCATCTCCGAGATCGCCACGAACGCCGTCGTGCAGGACGACGTGCTCGAGCTGCGTCCTGGCGACCAGGTCGTCGTCGACGGGCTGGTGCTCGACGGGGTCGGTCTCGAGGTCGACGAATCGCTGCTCACGGGCGAGGCCGACCCGGTCCTCAAGGCCCCGGGCGACGAGGTGCTCTCGGGCAGCTTCGTCGCCGCGGGCTCTGGTCGTTATCGGGCGACGAACGTGGGTGCCGACGCCTACGCGGTCCGACTGGCCGAGGAAGCCCGGCGCTTCACGCTCACGACGTCGGAGCTCCGCCAGGGCGTCAACTGGATCCTCCGGCTGGTCACGATCGGCATGGTCCCCGCGGCTGTGCTGCTCATCTGGAGCCAGGCCGCGACCGAGGACGATCTGGGGTTCACCGAGGCCGCTCGGGGGGCCGTGGCCGGTCTCGTGGCCATGGTGCCCGAAGGCCTCGTGCTGCTCACCTCGGTGGCCTTCGCCGTGGGTGTCGTACGGCTCGGCCGTCGCCAGTGCCTGGTGCAGGAACTCCCGGCGGTCGAGGTGCTGGCCCGGGTGAGCGTGATCTGCCTCGACAAGACCGGGACCATCACCGACGGTTCCATCGCCGTCGACCGGATCAACGTGGTCGAGGGCTGGCTCGCCGACGCTCCCGATCCCGTGCGGGCCTTGGCCGCCATGGCCGTCGCCGAGGCCAACCCCAATGCCACCATGGCTGCGATCGGCCAACATGTCGAGCGGCTGACGGATGACGAACGCAGCGCAGGGTGGTCGTCGACGGCGACCGTGGCGTTCTCGTCGGCCCGGAAGTGGAGTTCGGCCACCTTCGCCGCACACGGCACCTGGGTCATCGGGGCGCCCGAGATCCTCCTGGCTGCGATGACGGCCACGGGGGATGGGCCCGGTACGCCCGTGGCCCCCTCCATCGAGGCCGACATCCAGGAGCACGCCTCGTCCGGCAGCCGGGTCGTGCTGCTCGCCCACGCCGACGCCGCGCCCGATGGGGAGGAGCTCCCGCCGGGCTTGCGTCCGGCCGCCGTGGTCGTGCTGGCCGAGAAGGTGCGCGACGACGCGGCCGAGACCCTGCGGTACTTCGCCCGTCAGGGCGTGGAGGTCAGGGTCATCTCGGGCGACAACCCCGTCACCGTGGGCGCAGTGGCTCGACGGGTCGGTGTTCCCGGCGCCGATGAACCCTTCGACGCCCGTCAGCTCCCCGAGGACGATCCGGAGCTGATGGCCGACATCCTGAGCACCCAAACCGTGTTCGGACGGGTCACGCCGCAGCAGAAGCGGGCCATGGTCAAGGCGCTGCAGTCGCGGGGGCACGTGGTGGCCATGACGGGTGACGGTGTGAACGACGTGCTGGCGCTCAAGGATGCCGACATGGGCATAGCCATGGGCAACGGCTCGCCAGCCACTCGGGCTGTGGCCCAGATCGTCCTGCTCGACGGGCGCTTCTCCACCATGCCCCACGTCGTCGCCGAGGGCCGCCGGGTCATCGCCAACATCGAGCGGGTCGCCAACCTGTTCGTGGTCAAGACCGTCTACGCGCTGGTGCTGGCGATCGCGATCGGCGTCGTGCAGGTGCCGTATCCGTTCGTCCCCCGGCATCTGTCGCTCGTGTCGAGCCTGGCGATCGGCATCCCGGGCTTCTTCCTCGCCTTGGCCCCGGCCCGCCAGCGGGCCCGGCCCGACTTCGCCAAGCGAGTGCTGCGCTTCACCATCCCCACCGGTCTGCTCGTCGCGTCGGCCGTCCTCGTGGCCTACGGCATCGCCCGCCAGTCGAACGAAGGCACGCTGGAGCAGCACCGGGCGACCGCCATGATCGTGCTGATCGGCTCCAGCCTCATCGTGTTGGGACTGGTGATCAGGCCGGCGAACCCCGTGCGCCTGGCGCTGCTCGGGTCGATGACCGCGCTGGCGTTCCTCGCCTTCGTGGTGGGCTGGAGCAAGCGTCTCTACGAGCTGCGCCGCCCCCCGGAGTCCTTGCTCACCACGGCGTTCGTGATCGTCGCCGCCGTGCTCGTCATCGCCGAGATCCTGTGGCGGGTCGGCGTTCTCAAGCTCGGCGGCCGCGTCGAGCTCGTGACCGACACCGACGAGTGAGCAACGGCGCCAGCGACGGCGCCTTCAGAACGTGGCGAGGATCTGGTCTCGGGCTGCGTAGCACTTGACCTGGTAGCGAGGCTCGACGGCGTCGCACAGCTCGGTTGACTTCACGCCGTCACGATGATCGAGGGTGGCGTTGGCGGCTGCGCCCTCGAAGCACTCGGTCCGGAACGCCTCCGAGCCCAGGGAGCACAGGGCGACCGTCTCCACGGGATCGAGCAGGGAGCCGCCGCTGATGTCGCGGCCCATCGACCGATAGCAGACCGCCACGTATCCCTCCTCGACGCTGTCGCACGTCTCGAATGCGGCTGCATAGTCGTAGCCATTGCGCCAGAGGATGCTGGAAGTGACCATCTGGTAGCACTGGTACTTGTGGTCGTCACCCACCGCGTTGCACGGGTAGACGGGATCGTCGGGGTCGAGCGAGGTGGTGGTGGAGCCGGCCTGGGCCTCGATGATGTTCTCCATGAACACGCCGCCGTCGCACGACGACCGGTCCCAAGGGTCGGCCAGGGCGTCGCAGAACGGCAGCGCGGCGAACACGTCGCCCCCGGTGCGGATCGTGACCCCGTGGCCGAGGCCGTGGACGCAGTTGTACCGGTCGAACGAGTACGGGTCGGCGGGATCGGCCGGGCAGATCGTCGACATGCGCGCCGTGAGGTCGTCGTCGGTGAACTGCTCGATGGTCTGCTCGACCACGCCGTGGTAGTAGCCAGACCAGCACGTGGACGTGCCGTAGGTGAACGCGGCAGCGATGTCGCCCCCGGCTTGAACCGCGGCACTGTGGCCGATGTCGTGCGAGATCTGGTGGCACTGCGCGGTCACGTACTCGTCGGCGGCCATGAGCGTGGCCAGCTCGTCGAGTGCCGCCGTCGGCCCACCGGGACCCCGGACGACGCCATCGAAGTAGGTCTCGTAGCACGCGGGACGGTTCACGGAGGGGTCGGCGCACGCCGCTGCGGTCGTGGGTGGCGGAGCTTCGGTGACCGACCCCGCAGCCCCGGCGTCCTCCGAGCCGGCCGCCCCGCCCGGTGCGGGGGTCACGAAACCGGCGGAAGCGGCGGAAGCACCAGCATCTGCGGACGGGGTACGAACCACGTTCTCACTGGTGAGCACCGAGGCCAGGCCGGCGATCGCCAGCAAGCCGGCGATCTCGAGACGCAGTGTGCGACCGAACGGACGTGAGCTGACGAACCGCGCCGGCTCGGGTTCGGGCCGGTTGAGGTGCATCCGGTGCCACAGGGCGAGGGGCACCACGACCACGGCGGCGATCGCAGCCTTCAGGGTGAGCAGCGTGCCGTAGTTGCCCTCGTCCCAGAAGCTCCAGCCGACCCGGTCGCGAGCGGTGATCACCCCGGTGAGCACGACGATCACCAGGGCGGTGCCTCCGACACGGCCGTACCGGGCGAGGAAGGCCAGACGGGTGCTGCGGCGGTCGTGCTGATCGAGCGCCGACCACGCCGGCCCGCCCAGCAGCACGAGGCCGAGCAACGGCCCCAGCCACACCCCCATGGCCACGAGGTGCACGGTGGTGACGACAACGGCTGCCCCGGCGCGTTCGCCGCTGCCCGAGTGGCCGGAGGCCACCTCGAACACGCCGAGCACCGCCAGGAGACCGGCCAACGCGCCGAGGTCGATGGGACGGGTGGCCCGGCGCATCATGGTGGTGGCCCAGACGATCGGGATCATCACGGCCACGGACTTGAGCGCCAGGTCGCCGGTGCGAACGTCGAACGCAGCCCGCCAGGCGTCGCCGTTGATCGTGCCCGAACCGAAGGCGGCCACGGTGAGCACGAGACGGGCGACGGTGGCTGCGGCCAGGCCCACCACCCCGGGAATCAGCAGACGGCGGGCTGCATCGACGAGGACCCGTCGGGGTTCCCGGGCGAATTCGTTGCTGGTTTCCGCGTCAACCCTGTCGTCGACCGCGAGGAGGCCGTCTCCGAGGAGGCCGTCTCCGAGGGCGCCGTCCCCGGGGATCCCGGCGCCCGTCGGCGCGAGGTCCTGCTGAAGGCTCCCATCGCCGTCTCCGAGAGCGACGACGCCGGGCGCAATGGCGAGGGCCTCGGCGCTGGTCGGGACCGGCGAACGGGCGAGGCCCCAGGCCATGAGCACGAGCGCTCCGATCACGAGGGCGAAGGCCACGAACCACAGCGCCTTGACCGCATCGGTGCTGGTGTCGACCCAGCTCGCGGTGTCGTCGGCCGGCGCCACCAAGACGGCCCCCCCAGCGGTGGGCGCACCGACGTTGAAGCGGATCTGACCGGAGATCCCGTGTCCCTCGAGGCTCACGAGCCCCTGCCAGACCACGGCGTGGGTCCCGGTGCCGAGGCCCCCGGGCAGCGTGAGCTCGAAGCTCGCGCTGGGCGAGGTGGTGGTGACCAGCGTGACGCCGGGGACGAGCGCGCCCGACGGGTCGAAGAGCTGGAATTCGGCTGCGGTCGACGATGCCGGCTCGCTGAACTCGAGCACGACCACGGTTGGCGCCTCGACCACCGTGGAGCCGTCGGCCGGGGTGCTGCCGATGAAATCGGCGTGCGCGGCCACGGGAGGTGCCGAGGCCACGATGGCCCCGATGGCGCCCACGAGCACGGCCGCGATCGTCAGGAGTCGGCGGATCATCGAGTGCACGGTACCCCTGTCGGCACCGAACGCGACTTCGTGAGCCCCAGGAACCGCCCGAACCTCAGCTCGTGCTCACCCTGACACCACGCCAGAACGCCACGTGATCGGCAATCTCGGCGGCCGCCGGCGAGGGGTTGGCGTAGCGCCAGGCCGCGTCGGTATTGGTTTCACCGTTCACGACGATTGAGTGGTACCCTGCGGTTCCCTTCCAGGGGCAGATGGTTTGGGTGGTGCTCGCGACGAGGTATTCGTCTCTCACGGCGTTCCTGGGAAAGTAGTGGTTGCCCTCGACCACCACCGTCTTGTCGCTCTCGGCGATGACCGCCCCGTTCCATTCGGCTCGAACCATGTCGGAACGCTACCTGGTCGCATCCGGGAACAGAACTGGGTGCATCCAGGTTGGGTTCCGTGACAGAAGGACCGCGTATGCACACCAAGCGGCGCCCGCTCGAGCGAGACGAAGATCTCGTTCGGCTTTATCTCGATGACATCAGCCAGCATCGTCTCCTCACCAAGGACGACGAGGCCCAGCTCGCCAAGCAGATCGAAGACGGCCGCGACGCCGAGACCGCGCTGCGCGCTTCGGCCGAAGCGGGGCGCACCGTGCCCATCGGCGAGCGTCGCAAGCTCCGGGCTGCGATGTTGGCCGGGGCCGAGGCCCGCCAGCAGTTCATCAACGCCAACCTGCGTCTGGTCGTGTCGGTGGCCAAGAAGTATCAGTCGTCAGGCCTGCCGCTCCTCGATCTCGTCCAGGAGGGCAACTTCGGTCTCATGCACGCCGTCGACAAGTTCGACTGGCGCAAGGGCTTCAAGTTCTCCACCTACGCCACGTGGTGGATCCGCCAGTCGATCCAGCGCGGAGTGGCCAACTCGGCCCGGGTGATACGGATGCCGTTGCACTCCGGCGATGCTCTCACGCGGGTGCTGCGGGCTCAGATCGAGTACGAGGCCCAGCATGGTCGTCAGGCGACCCTGTCGGAGATCGTCACCGAGACCGGGCTCACGTTGGCCCGGGTCGTCGAGCTGCTCACGGCGGCGTCCGACCCCATTTCCCTCGATGAGGGCATCGGCGAGGACGGCGACGACTCCCGAGGCGATTTCGTGGCCGACAGTGCCATGTCCCCGTTCGACGAGGTCGCCCGCTCGATGCTGCCCCTCGAGATCGAACGGCTCCTCGCCGGCCTCGACGAGACCTCGCGTACCGTCATTCGGTGGCGCTACGGCCTCGACGGGCCCGATCACACGCTCGTGCAGATCTCGAAGAAGCTCGGCTTGAGCGAAGAGCGCGTGCGTCAGATCGAGAAGCAGACGCTCGCCAAGCTCCGGGTCAAGGCCGAGACCCTCGACAGCCGGGCCCTCCTCGAAGCAGTCTGATCTCCCAACCCTGATCCCCCCACGGTGGGCGCCGGGGCTCACAGGGCCCCGGTGAACACCGTGTCGCCATCGTCGCCCCCCGGGTCGCCCTCGGGGGGCTCGATCTCGATGGTCAGGTCGCTCGCCTCGCCCAACGGCAGCGCCGACGACATCACGCACTCGATGGGCTTGTCGGCCAGGCCTCGGAACGTGCCCGCGGCGATGCGATTCCCAGCGGCGTCTTCGAGGTACACGGTGTACACGGTGTCGGGGTCGACGAGGCCCTCGGCGGCGATCTCGATGCGGGTCCCCCAGCCGAAGCCCGTGAGCGTGGCCCGAGCCGTGGGACCCTCGACCGATGACGCCAGCTCGATCTCTCGCGTGGGACGCTGCGGTCCGGGCGATCCGTCGCCTGATTGCACAGCGAAGGCCAACGCCACCACCGCGGCCGCGGCCAGCACCGCGCCCCCGATCGTGGTGCTCCGCCAGAGTTGACGCCTGATGCCCAGACGGGTCGCCGCGCGCTCCTGGGCGATCCGTTGCATGATCCGGTCGCCGAGATCGGCAGGAGGCGCCGGCCGAGACGCCAGATCGGCCCCCGTGACGCGTGGGAGCAGGGCCACGACGGGGCGGAGCTCGGCAAGCTCGGCTCGCAGCGACGCTGAGCCGTCGAGACGGGCTTCGAGGGCGATGCGCTCCTCATCGGCGAGATGGCCGAGCAGGTAGGCGCCCAGCATCTCCCGGAACGCACGCTGGGTGTCGTCGACGGGTTCGTACGGGCCGGGATCGGGCGGATCGACGGTGCTCACTCGTTCCACCCCATCTCTTCCAGGGCCAGGCGCAAGGCCTTGAGCCCGTAGAAGACCCGACTGCGGACCGTGCCGATGGGTACGCCCAGCTCGGCGGCCACCTCGGCATGGGGGCGACCGCGATAGTGGGTCTCGACGATCGCCTCGCGGTGCTCGTCGCTGATGCGCCGGAGCGCCTCCTCGAGCTGCCACGACAACAGGAGCGGCTCGATGGCGTCCTCGGTCACCGGTGTCGGTGCACCGGAGCTCGAGGGATCGACCCGAGCGAGTGGGGGCCGGACGGCCCGGGCCCGGGCGATGTCGATGATCACGTTGCGGATGATGGCGAAGAGCCACGTTCGCAGCGACGCCAGCCCGGCGTCGAAGCGCTCGCAATGACGCCAGGCCCGGACCAGCGTCTCCTGTACGGCCTCCTCGGCGCTGCCCGGGTCGTGCAGCGACTGCACCGCGAAGCGGTAGAGCTCACCGCCGTGCGCGGTGTAGGCGTCGCGGATCCCCTGGTCGTCGCACAGCTCGTTGAACGTGGGCGAGGGGCCCGCCGACGGAACCGGGCGCAGCACTCGTGTGGGTCCCATGGGGTCGGATCCTCTCCTGGCGTTGCCATCCACCTGGCTCATCGGGCCGATCGGGATACGGCCGAGCGAACCGGGAGGTTCAGCGGCTCACGTGTGGTTGGTGATGGCGCCTTCATGCCAGCGCCGCTTGCACAGGCTGCGCTGCAACTTGCCCGATGACGTCTTGGGAAGGGTCCCGGCGACGACGAGCACGACCTCCTCGGGAGGGATGCCCACGGCGTCGGTGACCCGCTTGTGCACCTGCGACCGGATGAAATGGAGGTCGTCGCCCTTGACCTCGGCCACCACGATGAGGCTCTCGCGTCCCCGACGCCCCTCGGCCCCGAAGGCGATCACGTTGCCGGCACGTACCCCGTCGACCTCGGCCACGGCCCGTTCGACATCCTCGGGAAAGACGTTGCGGCCGCCGACGATGATCATGTCCTTCATGCGCCCGCAGACCACGACCTCGCCGTCTCCCCAGTAGCCCAGATCGCCGGTGCGCAGCCAGCCTCCGTTGTGGGGATCGCCCCGGAACGCCGCCGCGGTGGCCTCGAGGCGGCGGTAGTACCCCGGCGTGATCGAGGGGCCTCGGAGCTCGATTTCGCCCACCTCGCGCTCACCGACCACGGTGCCGTCGCGGGGGTTGCAGACGCGGAGCTCGAAGCCGGGGATGGGCGTTCCCAGCCGAGCCAGGCGCCGCACGGGTCGCTCGGCTGTGGCTGCGGTGGCGACCGGCATCGCAACGGCCCGGCGCTCGGTCTCGAGCGCGTGACGGTCGACCGTGTCGAAGGTCATGCCCGTGCCCGGGGGCGGGAACGTGATGGCCAACGTGGCCTCGGCCATCCCGTAGGCGCCGAACACCACGCCCGGCGACATGCCGTGACGGGCCCCCGCAGCCACGAAGGACTCGACGGCCTCGGGGTCGACGGGCTCGGCGCCGTTGAGCGCGATCCGCCAGGACGACAGGTCGAGACCCTCGGTGCGGCCCATGGCCCGGGCGGCGAGCGCGTACGAGAAGTTGGGCCCGGCGGTGACCGTCCCCCGGAAGCGTGCGATCCACTCCAGCCAGCGCACGGGTGCACCGAGGAAATCCTGCGGGGCTGCGAGCACGAGGTCGGTTCCCGTGGCCATGGGCAGGGTCAAGAACCCGATGAGCCCCATGTCGTGGTACAGCGGCAACCACGACACGAACACGTCGTGCGCCGACAGGGCCGCGGCCACGGTCATGGCGTCGATGTTGGCGAGCACGCACCGGTGGGGGAGCATCACCCCCTTCGGATCGGCGGTGGATCCGCTCGTGAACTGCACGATCGCCAGCGCATCGGGATCGTCGACCGGGCGGCGGTAGTCGCCGGCCGGGGGGCTCGTCGCACCGAACGGCGCCAGGTCGCCCAGGAGCACCGTCGGGGGATCGTCGCCGGTGAGCACGCCGTCGAGGAACGGAGCGAGATCGTCGTCGACGAGCACGATCACGGCGTCGGCATTGCGGATGCGGGTCCGGGTCTGGACCACGAATTCCTCTATCGAACCCATCCGCATCGGCAGCGGGAGCACGACGTTCGCCGCGCCGCAGAGGTAGACGGCCTGGACGGCGGTGACGACGCGCCGGGTCGTGGGGCCGAGGAGCGCCACGTGATCCCCCGGACCGACACCGCGGGCCTGCAGATCGCCGGCCAGGGCGCGAGCGTCGTGGTGGAGCTCGGCCCAGGGAACCTCGACGACGGCGTCGGGACCACCACCGGCGCTACCCACGAGCGTGATGTGACCCGAGCCCCGGGCAGCACGCTCGATCCGGGCGATCAGCGTCGTCATACGGCGGCTCCGACTCCCTTGTGCTTCAGTGCGTTACAGGAGTTGTTGCGATTGCGCTGCAGCATGACGGGCGTTGCCCAGCCCACCCGCCAGCGGGCCGGAGCCGGGCTGACGCGATCGAGCGCCCCGGAGGGCGCTCGAGGGCCGTACGCCGGAACTGCTCGAGCCGACCCGCTCAGACCTTGGATTCCTTGTACAGCACGTGTTGGCGCAGCACCGGGTCGAACTTCTTCATCTCGAGCTTCTCGCGCTGGTTCTTCTTGTTCTTCTTGGTCACGTAGAAGTGGCCGGTGCCTGCCGTGGAGACGAGCTTGATCTTCTCGCGCATGTCGGTGCTCCTGTCCTAGACCGTTCAGACCTTCTCGCCGCGCCGACGGAGGTCGGCGAGGACAGACTCGATGCCCAGCTTGTCGATCGTGCGCAGACCCTTGGTGCTCACCCGGAGGGTGACCCAACGCTTCTCGCTCGCCACGAAGAACCGGTGGTCGTGCACGTTGGGGAGGAAGCGCCGCTTGGTGACGCGGTGCGAGTGGGAGATGCTGTTCCCACTGCGGGGGCGACGGCCGGTGACCTGACAGACTCGTGACACGTTGCGAACTCCTGTGGGGGGCGCACCGCGAAAGGGGCACCGAGAGCGACGGGACAGTGTATCGGTTGGGTACCGGCAGAACTCCAGCCGGCCGAATCCGCTGCGCGGCCCGGGCGGCGGCACTCGACCCTCCGGCGGTCTCGGACCCAGCGGGTACGGCCCGGGGGGCGGTCACGGCGCCATGACCCGCCAGGCCTCCACGATCGACCGGTCGCCGAAGAGCTCGAGCGCCGGAGCGTCGGGCTCGAGCCGTCCCCACAGGAGCAGGAGCAGATCGGACGCCGATCCCCGCACGGCGGCATCGCCCTTGCCGTGCTCACGCGTCACCGACAGCGTTCCGTCAGGGCCTGGCTGGAGCATCCATTCGCCGTCCCCGTCGGTGCGATGCAGGTGGAGCGAGCCGGCGGGGACCGTCTTGGCGCTGCGGCGCATCACCAGCGGGACGAACACGCCGAAGAACTCGTCGATGCCGTCGAGCGCCGTCTCTCCGTCGAGCGGATTCGGGACGAGCCCCACGGCGGTCTCGGCGTCCCAACGGTGCACGAGCGTCTCCTGCGCCGCCCGGCGGGCCCAAAAGGCTGCCGAGCGCTGATGGGGAGCGAAGGACCAGCACGGGCGATCGGGATCGGCGGCGATCCTGGTGGCCATCTCGGCGGCGCCGGTCTCGATCCACTCGGGCAGCTCGGCGTCGGGCGGGAACACGATGTCGTCGCCTTTGGTCTGGCCCTCGGGGATGCCGGCCATCACGTTGGTGAGGCCCCAGCGATGCGCCTGCCCGGTGTGGCGCACCAGCTCGGCCACGGTCCAGCCCGGGCAGTTGGGAACCGCAGCGGTGAGATCGATCCGGGCCGCAGCGGCCAGCAGGGCACTCTCCCGACGGAGCGCGACGAGCAAGGCGGTGGTCTCCATGACGAGAGTGTGGCCCAGGACTTAGGTTGCGTGCATGACCACGAGTGCCTACGGCCATCTTCCGACCGTCGACATGACCGCCGAGCCGTTCTGGCGGGAGCCGGCGCTCACTGTGCGCCCACTGCTCGAGAGTGACGTCCGGGCCGCCTACACCCCCGGGTTCGACACCGTGATGTTCCTCCGGCACCGTGAGTGTGCCGATGCGCTGCTCGACGCCCGACTCGGCCAGATCGGCTCCCGGTTCTTCGAGATGCAGGGGTGGAGCGAGGGACCGTGGATCGACTGGACCCGCAAGAACATCGTGATGGTCGACCCGCCCGACCACACCCGGCTGCGGAAGCTGGTGAACCGGGCGTTCACCCCCCGGGCCATCGAGCACATGGCGGAGGTGACCGAGCGCATCGCCCGGGAGCTCTCGGTTGCCGCTGCCGCTGAAGGCTCGGTCGAGCTCGTGCACGGTTGGGCCCGCCTGGTGCCCCTGCACGCGATCTGCGAGATGCTCGGGGTGCCCCGGCTCGACCACGAGCGCATGGGCGGCTGGACCGAGGCGCTGAGCGCGGCATCGGGCATGAGCACCCCCGAGGGCCAGGAGGCCGGCAACCGGGCCATGGGCGAGTTCATGGCCTACGTGGGCGAGCAGATCGAGCTGCGTCGGCGCGACCCGCGTGCCGATCTGCTGAGCGAGCTCATCGTCGCCGAGGAGGCCGGCGACCGGCTCTCGCACGAGGAGCTCGTCACCATGGTGATTCAACTGATGTTCGCGGGGCACGAGACCACCAGGAACCTCCTGGGGAACCTGGTGTACCGGCTGCTCGAGAACCCCGAGCAGATGGGCCGCCTGCGGGCCGACCGCTCGCTCGTGGCGTCGGCCGTCGAGGAGAGCATGCGCTACGACCCGCCGATCACGTTCACGTCGCGTGTGGCCAAGGAGGACGTGGAGATCAGCGGCCTGCCCGTTGCGGCCGGCCAGCTCGCGGTGTTCTTCTTGACCGCAGCCAACTTCGATCCCGAGCACTGGGCGTCGGAGGGACCGGGTCCGTACGAGTTCGACGTGGGCCGCTTCCACGAGCGCAGCGACCTGCGCCACCTGTCGCTGGGCTACGGCATCCACTTCTGCCTGGGCGCCAACCTGGCCCGCCTGGAGGCCCGGGTGGCCATCAACGTGCTCCTCGACTCCTTCGGGTCGATCGACTTCGCCAGCGACGACCATTCGCAGTGGACGGCCTGGACGCCACTGCGCGGCCGTGAACGCTTGGACCTCGTGCTGCGCCCCTGACACCGTCGAGCACCCCGAAACCGTCGAGCACCTGTCGCTGAAGGGGGCCGGGGTGCGGTTCAGCGACAGGTGCTCGCCCGGTGGAGCTGCGATTCCGGCCCGGCTCGATGATGCTGAAGCTGTTCCGCAACATCCCGCAGGGCGATCTCGAATCGCTGTTTCCCAACAGCGAGGTGCGCATGCGGCCGGTCGACAAGCTGGCGCTCGGGGTGCCGGCATTGGCGAGCGGGCTGGTGGTGCTGTTCACCAAGCTCGGAGCGGCGCTCGGGCTGCTGTTCTTGTTCCTCGGCTTCCATCTGGGCCTGCGCGACACCGAACCCGACTTCGACCACGCCGCGCTGGCGCTGCTCGCCGGTGGCCTGAGCACGCTCGGGCTCTTCGGTTGGCGGCAATGGTCGAAGTTCGAGAACCGCAAGATCCGCTTCCTCAAGCTGCTCACCGAGCACCTGTACTTCCGCAACCTCGACAATGACGCCGGCGTGCTGCACCACCTGGTCGACGCGGCCGAGGAGGAGCAGTGCAAGGAAGCTGTCGTCGCCTATTACTTCGCGTTCACGGCGGGTGTGCCGCTCTCCGCAGCCGAGCTCGACGCTCGGATCGAGGGCTGGTTCGAGCAACGCTGGGGGACACGTGTCGACTTCGAGGTGTCCGACGCGCTGGCCAAGCTCGTTTCCCTGGGTCTGGCGTCGACCGCCGACGGACGGTGGACGGTCGTCCCTCTGACCGAGGCCTGCCGGATCGCCGACACCCGTTGGGACGGGCTCTTCGACCACTCCAACGGCGCGAGCGGCCCGGGCGCGACCGGGGCCACCAACGGCTCGTCCGGCGATGGCCGGGCGGGCCCCGACGGCCGGTCACGATCGCTGCGCAACTGGGCCCGATGGCAGCTCGGACGGGTCCGCTCCCGCTTCAGCGCCGACGACTCCACTGCCAGCCCGTAGCTCGATTCACCCCCTGCCGTGCCCGCAGGCGTTCGAGGGTTCGAGTCCCTTCGTCAACGACGCGGTGTGGCCGTACTCGGACCGACGACCCCGTGCAGCACCACTTCGGCGAACACGAACGGGTCATCGTCGGCACAGAAGCCCGCGTAGCCATGCGGCCCGCCGGGTGGTAGCCGGTTCTCGATGATCAGATGGGCGGGGGGCCGCCCACGGCTGACGCGAGCTGTGGGCGAAGGAGGTCGACCCAGATCTGGTAGCCGGCGCCCTTGAGGTGGATGCCGTCGCTGGTGATGTCCTTGCGCAGCGCCCGGTCCGGACCGACCAGCGCGGGCCATAGATCGATGTAGACCGCGCTGTGCTTGGCCGCAAGCTGCTCGTAGCGACGGTTGAGCGCTTCGATGTCGGATGCGAAGGACTTCGATCTCGGCATGACACTGTTGACGAGCAGCAGGACATCGGGAGCGGCCGACCGGATCCGGCTCAGGAGTGTGTCCATCTGGTCGGCGATGTCCGCCACGCGGTGGGACCGGCCGAATCCCGCGAGGTCGTTCGTACCGATGAGCAGGGACACGGCGATCGGTTGGTACAGGGTGGTATCGAGCCGGCCGAGCACGCCACCGACCGTGTCCCAACCGATTCCCCGGTTCATCGTCTGAAACTCGGGACACCACTCGTCCCACATGCCCGCTTCGGTGATGCTGTCGCCGAGGAACACCACCCGGCCGGTCGCTGCGGGCAGCAGATCGAGCTGGGACCGGCGCTGCGCGATGTGCGAGTTCATGAACCGCTTCAGCAGCGGCGCGAACAAACGAAACAATCTCATCGGGGCAGTTTCCTCTGGGGGTCGACGTGGAACTTGGGCCCCGGCCCGGCGTCGGACGGCCGTCGCCCGCACAGCACCTCCTCGACTCCATCGAGACCGACGGTTGCGGCGACGAGCGCGCGGGGGTCGATGACGCCGTCGGCGAGGGCTTGGATGGTGGCGTCGAGGGCAGGGGAGGCGGACAGGATGCCCACGGCAGTGACATCCTTGAGCGCCAGCGCACGCGTGTCGATCTCGCTCGATGATCCAGCCAAGCCGATGTAGACGACTCGCCCCGCCGGTTCGACGAGCTCGACCGCCAGCGCAGGAAGGTGTGCGGCGTTCGAGGCGTCGATGACGGCGTCGAAGGGCACGTCGGGGACCTCACCCGCGAGCCACGTGTCGTCGAACCCCAGGCTGCGGGCGAAAGCGAGCGATCGCTCGGTCTCGCCCATCAGGTGGACCATGATGTCGGAAGCTCGCAGGAACATGGCCACGAGCAGGCCGATCGTCCCGGGGCCCAGCACCAGGGCGAGGTCACCGGCTGCCACGTTGGCTGCCCGGGCCGCTCGCAGCGCGTTGCCGGCGGGTTCGACGAGCGCCCCGAGGGTGGCATCGACGTTGTCGGGAAGCGGGTGCAACGAGCGGACCGGCACGGCGACCTGTTCGGCGAGGGCCCCGTCGCTGCCGTCGCGGACGCCACTCTCCCGCCGGTGCTCGCAGACGTGCTGATTCCCGCGCCGGCACCGCCGGCAGGTGCCGTCACCGATCATGGGATCGCCCATCACCCGGCGGCCGATCCACGCTCGGTCGACGCCGGCGCCGACGGCGCTGACCGTGCCGCACCACTCGTGTCCCGGCTGGAGCGGGTAGTGGACGTGGCCTTGGTGGAAGTAGGCCCATGTCCCGGTGAAGAGCTCGACGTCGGTACCGCAGACACCGACGCGCTCGAGTCGACGACGACATCGCCGGCGACCGGCGACCGGCGCTGGGACGTACTGAACCGAACCCTGCCCGGGACCGGTCAATACGAAGGCTCGGATAGCTCCACGGGTCATCGGGGGCCTAGCACGTGCTGGAGCTGGCTGCCGAGGCCTTCGACGCCGAGCTCGATGACGCCGGCGAGATCCACGGACGTCTGGTCGTCGCTGCGGGTGATCGGCCGTTCGGCGCCGGGGTCGCCGATGCGCATGAGGTACACGGGGTGCTCCTGCGAGGTCGGAGTGGTCAGGTCCCGCGCCAGGGCGGCACAGGAAGGCCCGGGACGTCGAGCACGTGGGGGAGCTCCCCGATCACCGCAGCCTGAGCATCGGTGCGCCGCACACTCTCCGTGCCTGTTCCGGCACGGTCGAGATCGCGCAACCTCGGCCTATCGCGATACCTGCGCAGCGCCGCTCTGGCCCGATGCGTCCGATTCTCGCGCCCAGTCTCTGCCGGGTCGAGCCTGGCGACGGCGCTTCGGTGTAGGCGATGCGCCGAGATCTCGACTTCCGCTACGACACGGCAGGGGCCACGGTCGATCGTGTGCTCAGCCGGTTGGGCGTTCCCGGCGTTCGGGTACGGTGCCCCAGTTCGGGTATCGGGGGTAGCGGTGACCGGCCACGAAGAGCTCAAAGATGCCGTGCCCGATCATGCCGTCGCACTCGTATCGCATGGCCTGGTCCGAGGAGATCGTGTTGGACTCGACCTCGGCCAGGTGGTCGAGGTCGGTGCCGTCCCAGGCATGGTGGGAGTAGCCGTCGGCCTGTGTGCGCCGGGGGTGCAGAGGGACGTAGTACACCATCGTGTCGAGGTGCTCTGCGCTCCCCGTGAGGTGGTAGGTCTTGGCGTCCGCATCGACGAAGATGCAGTCCGCCCCAACGGCGACCCGGCGGTCACCGTCGAACGTGACATCGTGGTGGAAGTTGACGAACCGTTTCGATTGCCGGCCGTCGTTGAACGTGATCCCACCGTCGACGTACTGGACCGTTCCGTCTGAGGACTCGATGACCCAGGCTTCGATAGCCCGGTCCTCGAACACAGCCTCGAGCCATATCCAGAAGTCGATGTTCATGCTGTCGCGGAGGCCGAAGGTTCGGTCGCGGCCGCCGATGAGGCCGTCGATGGCGATCTCCTCGCCATCGATCTTGATCCAGCCGGTGTAGTCGCCCGGCTGCTTGATGTGCTGCATGTCGGCGAGGACGCGCCCGCGCTTGCGGATGCTGATGGGGAGCAGCTCCCACAGCGGCGCCCGGGACTGGTAGTGGAGCTCCCACTCGAGCCCGGAGTCGTTGGGACCGAGTTCGAGCTTCCAGTGCTGGAGCGGCTCGACGCAGGTCCAACGCATCGGGCCGGCGTACAGGTCGGCGCGGTCGGTGCTGCATCTCCGGACGGCGTCGATGTCCCAGTG
>JANLSK010000076.1:0-17199 GCA_031362415.1 Actinomycetes bacterium
CGCCGAGGTGGTGCGCTGGGCCGACGGATGGGCGCCCATCGAGGGTCCCATGCCCGTCCTCATGCTGAAGGCCCGCATGACCGCCATGGCCGAGGACGCCGGCCGCGACCCGGCGACGATCGCCGTGCACGTCTCGTACGCGGCGCCCGCGCCCGAGAGCCTCGATGCCTACCTCGAGGCCGGGATCGACGGGGTGGCGTTCGAGCTCCCCGCAGCCGGGTCCGACGTCGTGCTGCCGCTGCTCGACCGGCTCGCACCCCTCGTCGAGCGCTACTCCCCCGCCGCCCGCCCATGACGCCGACCGAGGTCGAGGACGCGCACCCAGTCGTGGGCGTGACACCGCTCGTAGGCGTGATCATGGGGTCACGTTCCGACTGGGAGACCATGCGCCACACGGTCGCCACGCTGGAGGAGCTCGGCGTCGCCCATGAGGTGCGGGTGGTCTCGGCGCACCGGACCCCCGATCTCGTCTTCGAGTACGCCTCGACCGCGGCCGCTCGTGGTCTCATGGTGATCGTGGCCGGGGCGGGCGGCGCAGCCCACCTCCCCGGGATGACCGCCGCGAAGACGTTGCTCCCCGTCCTTGGTGTACCGGTGGAGTCGCACGCCCTGCACGGCGTCGACTCGCTCCTGTCGATCGTGCAGATGCCGGCCGGGATTCCCGTGGCGACGCTGGCGATCGGACGGGCCGGGGCGGTCAACGCCGCGCTGCTCTCTGCGGCCATCGTCGCCGGGAGCCATCCCGAGATCGGCGCTCGCCTGGCCGACTGGCGGGCACGCCGGACCGCCGCCGTGCTGGCCGACCCCGACCCCCGCGAGCCGGCCCCGTCGTGATCAGGTTTCGCGATCCGGCCCGTCCGGTCGTCGGGGTGCTGGGTGCGGGCCAGCTGGGTCGGATGATCGGTCTGGCGGCGATTCCGCTGGGCGTTCGGTGCGTGTTCCTCGACCCCGCACCCGATCCGCCGGCGGGCGCGGTCGGCGAGGTCATCACCGCCGGCTACGAGCCTGAGGCCCTGGGCGAGCTGGCCCGGCGCTGCGACGTCATCACCTGGGAGTTCGAGAACGTCCCCCACGCAGCCGCGGCCTGGCTGGCCGAGCGGACGGTCGTGGCCCCCGAAGCGGTGGCCTTGGCCTCCACGCAGGACCGGGCGGTCGAGAAGGCCTGGGTGCGATCGCTGGGGATCCCCACCGCCGACTTCGCCGTGGTCGACGACCGAGCCGGGCTCGACCGGGCGCTCGACGATCCGCTCGACGGCGTGGGAGCCCGCGCTCGTCCGACGATCCTCAAGACCCGACGGTTGGGCTACGACGGCCACGGGCAGGCCCGCATCGGAGCCTCGTCGATGGTTGCCGAACGCGACGCAGCGTGGGCCGCGATCGGCGGCCATCCCGCGATCGTCGAGCGCACCATCGCGTTCGACGCCGAGTGGTCGATCCTGGTCGTACGAGACCACGGCGGCTCGATCGCCACCTGGACACCGGTGCGCAACGTGCACCACCAGGGCATCCTGCACGAGAGCACCGCCGATGCCGACGGGGTTCCCACCGCTGTCGGCCGTCGAGCCTCCGAGATCGGGCATGCGGTCGTCGAGGCGCTGGGCTACGTGGGTGTGCTGGCTGTCGAGTGCTTCGCCGTCGGTGACGAGCTCCTCGTGAACGAGATCGCGCCGCGGGTTCACAACTCCGGCCACTGGACCATCGAAGGGGCCCACACCAGCCAGTTCGAGAACCATCTGCGGGCCGTGCTGGGCTGGCCCCTCGGACCCACCGCGGCGCGGGGTCCGGCGATGATGGTGAACCTCGTGGGATCCCTGCCCGACCCTGCGGCCGTGCTCGGGATTGCCGGTGCACGCCTGCACCGGTACGGCAAGTCCCCCCGACCGGGCCGCAAGCTCGGTCACGTGACCCTCACGGCCGACACCCGCGCCGAGCTGCACCTGCAGCGCGAGCGGCTCCGGAGGGCCATCGGCGTCTGAGCCGTCGCCATGGCCGCGCCGATGCTGTTGGTGTGGCGCACGCACCGCGACGCCGGCGGGCGAGCGGGTACCGTTGTCCGATGACGAGCAGGAGCGAAGCCGGCAGTCGGCGCACCCGTGGTCGAGCCGCTGCACTCGTACGGGACCCCGAGCACACGACGCCGATCGCCCTCACCGGGCTGCGCGTGCTGTTCGGCCTGCTCTGGGTCCAAGGCGCCGGCTGGAAGGTGCCACCCGACTTCGTGTCGCTGCGCAACCAGACGATCAACGCCGTTGAGAACGAGGTTTTCGCTCCGTGGCGCTGGGTCGTCGAGAACGTGGTGCTCGAGCACTTCTCCGTGTTCGGTTGGCTCACCTTCCTCGCCGAGGCCGGCCTGGGTGCCCTGCTCCTCGTCGGCTTCTGCACCAGGGCCTCGGCGCTGGCCGGAGCCGGACTGTCGTTGGTCATCGCCCTCAGCGTGCTGAACACACCGGGGGAATGGGGCTGGGCCTACTGGATGCTCATCGCCGGACACCTGGTGCTCGCCGCGCTGAGCCCGCGCTCCATGTACGGCCTCGACGCGCTCCGTGCGAGCCGGACGGACATCACGCCGGCCCCGAGCCTTCCGGCCCCGCCCCTCCCGGCCACCGGCGCCGACATCGATGACGGTCTCGGCGATCGGGCCTTCCCGATCGTCGTGCTCGGGTCCACGTTGGCGCTCGCTGTCTACGGGCTCGTCGCCTCGCACACGGTGGGGTTCACCGCCGATCGGGGCCGCGTCATCCTCTTGCGCAACGACGACTGGTTCATCGGCGATCTCGTGCAGTTGAACGGGCTGGGTGCGCTCCTCTACGCCGTCGTGGCCGCGGTGGGGTTGGCAGGCGTGTGGCGGCGATCGGCGGCGCTCATCGTCGGAGCGATTGGAGGCTTTGCCGTGTTGAGCCTCCAGGTGCTGGTGCAGTTCGGGCGCGACACGAACTGGTTGGGCTCTCAGCGCGGCGGCAACCTCGCCGTGTGCGTCGCCGCGGCACTCGCCGTGGCGCTCACGCCGAGGACGGTCACCGTGCCCACGGCGTCCACGATGCCCACAACGCCCGGGGTCCCCGATGTCGTCGGAGGCGTCGGAGCCCCCGGAGTCGTCGGAACCCCGCCCCCCTCGGCCCGGCGTGCCGGCGGCTGACACGATCACGCCCCGACCGACCCCGGCCCGTCACGATCGGGCGGGACCGTCACGCGCCATCGCCGTGACGCTGGCCGTGGTCGCGGGCATGTTCGCCATCAGCGTCTGGTGGGGTCGGAACCTCGTCGATGGTGATCCCAGGATCCTCCTCCCGGCAGCGCCGTTCCTCGGGTACTGGCGGCCCCGCCTGGGTTGGGGCGTCGTCGCCACGGTCGTCGTGGCCGTCACGGCACTGCGAGGTCTCCCCGCACTCGCAGGCCAGGCCCGCTGGCGGACGGTGGTGCTCGTCGCGTGGCTCTCGAGCGCGGCTTGGGGATGCGCGCTCGCGCTGGCCACGGATGGGCCGGCCCGGCTGGCCCGTCCGCTGGCGACCCGGTTCGAGTACCTGGCCGTCGTCGACCAGATCGATTCGACCGGCGCCTTCTTGCGCACGTTCACCGATCGCATCGTCGAGTATCCCGTCCACGTGCAGGGCCATCCTCCGGGCCCCGTCGTCGCGCTTCGGGCCCTCGACGTCGTCGGGCTCGGCGGGGCCCGGTGGGCGGCCCTCGTCGTGATAGCGCTGGGCGCCTCGGCCACTCCTGCGGTGCTCCTCAGCCTGCGCTCGATCGCCGGTGAGTCCACGGCCCGTCGGGCTCTGCCGTACCTGGCCCTCACGCCGGCGGCCATGTTCTCGGTGACCTCGATGGACGGCGCCTTCCTGGGCCTGGCCTCGTGGACGACGGCGCTCGCGGCCAGAGCGTCGGCGCATGTAGCGCTGGCAGCACCCGGACCGAGCCCGTCACCCGCGCCGGCCGACGTGCTGCCGCACGGGCTGTCAGACGGGCTGCCACACGGACCGTCACGGCGGGGACACCGGCACGACGTCAGCGCCGTGGCGGCCGGCGTGCTGGCCGCCGTGCTCTGCTACTGCACGTACGCCGCGCCGTTGTTCTTGTTGCCAGCGGTGGCCATCGCGCTGCACCGACGCGATCGGCGAACGGCCGTCCTGGCCGGGCTGGCCGGCCTGGCCGTGGTGGGCGCCTTCACCGCCGCCGGGTTCTGGTGGCTCGACGGGCTCTCGGCGACGCACCGGCGCTACGTGGACACCGTCGCCCGGTTCCGCCCCTGGCGCTACTTCGTCCTCGCCGATCTGGCGGTGCTGGCGGCCGTCGTGGGCCCGGCGGCCGTCGCCGGGCTCGTTGCGCTGCGCGACCGCACGGTCCGGCTGTGCACCGGCGCCGCCCTGGCCGGGGTGGCCATCGCCGACCTGAGCGGCTTCACCAAGGGGGAGGTGGAGCGCATCTGGCTCCCGTTCACGCCCTGGTTGCTGGTGGCCGCCGTGGCCCTGCCCGAGGTGCGCTGGCGCTGGGCTCGGCGCTGGCCTCCCTGGCTGGCGGCCCAGGTGGTCGTCGCCATCACCCTCCAGCTCACGCTACGTTCGCCCTGGTGACGGGCACCCGACTCGTACCCGGTTCCGCCGCAGCCCATCCGAGCGAACCATCCCGAGATTCCCCCGTGACTCCAGCGCCCAGGAGGCTCCCGATGCACGTGCTGGTCACCGGAGGTGCCGGTTTCATCGGCTCGCACGTGGTCGATGCACTCCTCGCCGAAGATCACACCGCCGTGGTCGTCGACAACCTCGACCCGGCCGCGCACCAGGGCCGACCCGACTACCTCGACGATCGGGTCGAGCACCGGTTCGTCGACGTCGGCGATGCGCAGACGTGGCTCGAGCTCCTGCCCACGGTCGATGCGGTGTGCCACCAGGCGGGCAAGGTGGGCCTCGGTGTCGATTTCGCCGACATCACGGCCTACGTGGCCAACAACGACACCGGGACCGCCGTTGCCCTGTGGGCCATGCACCACACGGGTTTTCGGGGTCGGCTGGTGCTCGCGTCGTCGATGGTGGTCTATGGCGAGGGCCGCTACGAGTGTGCGGACCATGGCGACGTTCGCCCGGGTCCGCGCGCCGAGGTCGACCTCGAGCACGCCCGCTTCGAGCCCCCATGCCCGCACTGCGATCGTGATCTCACACCGCGGCCCGTCGACGAGAACGCCGTTCTCGATCCCCGCAACGTGTACGCCGCCACCAAGCTCCACCAGGAGCACCTGTGCGCATCGTGGGCTCGCGAGCACGTCACCACCGTCGTCGCGCTGCGCTACCACAACGTCTACGGACCTCGGATGCCCCGAGACACGCCCTACGCCGGGGTGGCCAGCATCTTCCGCAGCGCCATCGCCGCCGGACGCGCTCCCCGGGTGTTCGAGGACGGGGGCCAGACCCGCGACTTCGTGCACGTGCGCGACGTCGCCCGGGCCAACCTGGCTGCGCTCACGGCGGAACGTCCGCCCGGATTCCATGCCTACAACGTGGCCTCAGGCACGCCGCACACCGTGGGCGACCTCGCCCGGGCGCTGGCCGACGCCGCGGGACCCCACGCCCCCCGGCCCGAGATCGTGGGCGGCTACCGGCTCGGCGACGTCCGCCATGTGTTCGCCTCCCCCGCCAAGGCTCGTGTTGAGCTGGGCTTTTCCGCCACCGTGGGCTTCGCCGACGGCATGCTCGAGCTGGCCCGAGCCACCCTCCGGGACACCTGACCCGTCCCCGACGACGGCTCGACTCCCGCGGTACTCCAGGTGCCCCCCAGGGTGGCCGATACCATGCCGATATGGTCAAGTCCGCCCGTCCCGGCCCCGGCCACACCGATCGCGCCGTGCCCCTCCCCGAGGCCCTGGCTGCGCTGACCCGTCTGGCGGCGAACCTGCGCTGGTCGTGGCATCGCCCGGCCGTCGAGGTCTTTCGCCGCCTCGACGGCTCGCTGTGGGAGGGCTCGGGGCACAACCCGGTGCGGATGCTCGCCCTCATCGATCCGCTGCGCCTCGCGGCTGCGGCCGCCGACCCGACCTTCGTCGAGGAGGTGAACCGCCAGGCCGACGATCTCGCCGAGTACCTCGCCCGACCCATCCGGTCCGACGTTCCGGCCGTCGGCTACTTCTCGGCCGAGTTCGGCATCACCGAGTGTCTGCAGATCTACTCCGGCGGCCTCGGCATCCTCGCCGGCGATCACCTCAAGGCCGCCAGCGACCGCAGCCTCCCGATCACCGGCGTGAGCCTCTTGTACCGGGAGGGCTACTTCCGACAGCGCCTCACCGACGACGGGCGCCAGCAGGAGCTCTACGAGGACGCTCAGATCGAGGTGCTCCCCATCCACCGGGCGCTCGACGGTCGCGGGCGGCCGGTGTTGATCACCGTGCCCTTCCCGGGCCGCGTCGTCA
Organism: Actinomycetes bacterium; assembly: GCA_031362415.1. Lineage (GTDB taxonomy): Bacteria > Actinomycetota > Acidimicrobiia > IMCC26256 > VFJJ01 > VFJJ01. The sequence goes on from JANLSK010000076.1 coordinate 6,395, forward strand.
CCGCCCGGGTGTGGACCGCCGCCGTGGGCCAGGTGTCGCTGCAGCTCCTCGACACCGCCGACCCCGACAACGAGCCCGATGACCGCTGGATCGCCCAGCACCTCTACGGCGGCGACATCGAGACCCGGCTGCGTCAGGAGATCATCCTGGGCATCGGCGGCTATCGCGCCCTTGAGGCCCTCGGCGTGGCCTGCGAGCGCTTCCACATGAACGAGGGTCACAGCGCCTTCCTGGCCCTCGAGCACGTGCGCCGGTTCGTCGAGCGCGACGGCCTCGACTTCGCCGCCGCTCGCGACCGGGCCTCACGCGACCTCGTGTTCACCACCCACACCCCGGTCGCTGCCGGACACGACTATTTCCCGCCCGAGCTGCTCTTGTCGTACCTGGGCGAGTACCCGGCGATCCTGGGCATCACCCCCGACGAGTTCCTCGGGCTCGGCCGGCGCAATCCCCACGACAAGCTCGAGCCGTTCTGCATGACCGTGCTGGCGCTGCGCCTGGCCGCCCGGGCCAACGGTGTGAGCCGTCTGCACGGCGAGGTCAGCCGGGCCATGTGGCAGGACGTGTTCCCCACCTCGGCCGTCACGCCGATCGGCCACGTGACCAACGGCGTGCACTACCCCACGTTCGTCTCCGACGACCTCGGAGCGCTGTTCGACCGGTGGCTCGGTGCCGGTTGGCGGGCCACGCCCGAGGATCCCGACGTGTGGGCCCGGGTGTCGAGCATCCCCGACGAGGAGCTCTGGCGGGTTCGTGGGCGTCGCCGCGAGCGCCTTGTCGCCTTCGCTCGCGACGCCGTCCACCAACAACACGCTCGGCGGGATGCGTCGGCGGCCGAGCTGGCCCAGGCCACCGACGTGCTCGATCCCCGGGCGCTCACGATCGGCTTCGCTCGCCGTTTCGCCACCTACAAGCGCGGCGCTCTGCTGCTGTCCGACCCCGACCGGCTCGCCGCGCTGCTGAGCAACCCGGCCCGGCCCGCGCAGGTGCTCGTTGCCGGCAAGGCCCATCCTCGCGACGAGGGTGGCAAGGACGTCATCCGGCAGGTCGCGGCGTTCGCCGCCGACCCGCTCCTGCGCCGGCGCCTGGTGTTCCTCGAGGACTACGACACCAACATCGCCCGTCAGCTCGTGCAGGGCTGCGACGTGTGGCTGAACACGCCCCGCCGCCCCCATGAGGCCTGCGGCACGTCGGGGATGAAGGCCATGGTCAACGGGGGCCTCAACCTCAGCACGCTCGACGGGTGGTGGGACGAGGCGTGGATCGACCGTGACCCGGCTGCGACACCGTTCGGGTGGGCCATCACGGGTCGCCGGTTCCGCGACGAGGATCGACAAGACGAAGGCGATGCCAAGGCCCTCTACCGCCTGCTCGAAACCAGCGTCGTGCCCACGTTCTACGACCGTGACGACGACCAGGTGCCGCGCCGGTGGATCGCCATGATGAAGTCGACGTTGGCGAACCTGGCCCCGGTCTTCACCGCGCATCGCATGGTCGACCAGTACGTCGATGAGTACTACCGGCCGGTCGCGCCTCTTCCGGCAGCCATCGCACCCGCAGTCAAGCCCCGGTCTTCCAGGCGGTGATCCGTTGGGCCTCGCCGCCTCGGTCTGCGGTCTGACGACCGACGATCTCTACCTGTTCAACGAGGGCAACCACTTCCGGCTCTACGAGCGCCTGGGGGCCCACCAGCGCGACTCCTCCACGAGCTTCGCGGTCTGGGCCCCCAATGCCCGCCGGGTCTCGGTCGTGGGTGACTGGAACGGTTGGGACGGCCGGCGCGACCCGATGGCGCCCATCGCCCGGTCGGGCATCTGGGAGACCGCGATCGCCGAGGTGGGGGCCGGGCATCGCTACAAGTTCCGCATCGAGGGCGCCGACGGTCGCACGGTCGACAAGGCCGACCCGTTCGCGTTCGAGGCCGAGGTCCCGCCGCTGACCGCCTCCATCGTGACCGTGTCCGACCACCGCTGGACCGACGACGACTGGATGACCAACCGGGCCTCGCGGCAACGCCACGACGCGCCCATGGCCATCTACGAGCTCCATCTCGGCTCATTTCTGCGCGATCTTGCCCCACCATATTTCCCTTTAAACTACCGAGATGTCACTGAGAGACTTGCTGATCATGTGGCAGGACTGGGCTTCACACATGTTGAGCTGATGCCGGTCATGCATCATCCATTCTCTGGCTCATGGGGCTACCAGACCACGGGATACTTTGCAGCTAACGCCGCGTGGGGACGCCCTGACGATCTGCGCCACCTGATCGACACGCTCCACCAGAGGGAAGTTGGCGTCCTGCTCGACTGGGTGCCGTCGCACTTCCCCACCGACGCCCACGGCCTGGCCCGCTTCGACGGCACGCACCTCTTCGAGCACGCCGACCCGCGACAGGGCTACCACCCGGATTGGAAGAGCCTCATCTTCAACTACGGCCGCAACGAGGTCCGGAGTTTCCTCATCTCCAACGCCCTGTATTGGCTCGACCGCTACCACGCCGACGGCCTCCGCGTCGACGCCGTGGCATCGATGCTGTACCTCGACTATTCGCGCCCGGCCGGCGAGTGGATTCCCAATCGCCACGGTGGCCGCGAGAATCTCGAGGCCGTCGGCTTCCTCCGACGCTTCAACGAGGCCGTGTACTCGGCGTACCCCGACGTGTGCACCATGGCCGAGGAGTCGACAGCCTGGCCGGGCGTCACCACACCCACCAGCGCCGGAGGCCTCGGCTTTGGCTACAAGTGGGACATGGGTTGGATGCACGACACGCTCCGATATCTGGGACGCGATCCGGTGCATCGCCGCTTTCATCATCGTGAACTCACATTTCGATCACTGTATGCAGGCGCAGAGAATTATGTTCTGCCGCTCTCGCATGATGAGGTCGTGCACGGCAAGGGATCGCTCGTGCACAAGGCACCAGGCGATCCGTGGCAGCAGCGGGCAACCCTGCGGCTCCTCCTCGCCTACCAGTGCGCGCTCCCGGGCAAGAAGCTCCTGTTCATGGGGGCCGAGTTGGCCCAGCCGGCTGAATGGAACCACGACAGCCAGCTTGCGTGGGCGTTGCTTGGCTCCCCCGACCACGCCGGGATCGCCCACTTCGTCGGCCATCTCATGCGCACCTATCGCGAGCATCCGGCGCTGCACATGGCCGATCGCGAGCACGAGGGCTTCGCGTGGATCACCGCCGACGATGCCGCGCATTCGGTGTTGGCGTTCGTGCGCCGGGCCCCCCGGGTGACGGGTGCCCCCGACGTGATGTTCATCGGCAACTTCACCCCGGTCCCGCGTCACAGTCACCGCATCGGCGTCGGCCACGCGGGCCCGTGGCGCGAGCTTGCCAACAGCGACGCCCTGGAATACGGCGGGAGCGGCATCGGCAACCTCGGCTCGGTCAGCGTCGAACCCGTCGCCTGGCACGGCCAGCCCGCCAGCATCGTGGTGAACCTTCCTCCGCTCGCCGCCGTGCTCCTCCTGGCTCCGACATCGGCGTCGCCGTCGACGCCTGTGGCATCGGAGCCGGTGGCGTCGGAGCACGTCCCCGCCTCGAGGGAGGCCCGGTCGTGACCGAACCTCGGTACGTGTGCATCCACGGACACTTCTACCAACCGCCGCGCGAGAACCCCTGGCTGGGCGCGGTGGAGGCCGAGGACAGCGCAGCGCCCTACCACGATTGGAACGAGCGGATCGCAGCCGAGTGCTACGCCCCGAACACCGCGGCCCGGGTGCTCGACGGGCAGGGGCGAATCGTCCGGATCGTCGACAACTACCGGCGCATCAGCTTCAACCTCGGCCCGACGCTGTTGTCGTGGCTCGAGCAGCATCGCGTCGATGTGTACCGGGCCGTGCTCGAGTCGGATCGGGCCAGTCGCGAGCTCCACGGTGGTCATGGGAGCGCGCTGGCCCAGCCGTACAACCACATGATCATGCCCCTGGCCAACGCCCGCGATCGCCAATCCCAGATCGCCTGGGGCGTTCGCGACTTCGAGCGACGTTTCGGGCGTCGACCTGAAGGCATGTGGCTCCCCGAGACGGCCGTCGACACCGCGACCCTCGACGATCTCGCTGCGGCCGGCATCAAGTTCACGGTGCTGGCACCGCACCAGGCCGCCCGGGTGAGAGCCGCGTCAACACCGGCCAGCGCGTGGGAGAGCGTCGGCGCGGCCGTCGACCCCACGATGCCCTACACGGTCAACCTCCCGTCGGGCCGCACGATCGTGGTGTTCTTCTACGACGGGCCCATCTCCCGAGCCGTGGCCTTCGAGCAGCTTCTCGCCGACGGGCTCCGGCTCTCGGGGCGAATCCTCGGGTCGGCGAGCGACCGGGCCGAGCGCCCGCAGCTGCTCCACATCGCCACCGACGGCGAGAGCTACGGACACCATCACCGTTTCGGCGACATGGCACTCGCCGTCGCGCTCGACGACATAGACAAGCGCCCCGATGTACACCTCACGAACTACGGCGAGTTCCTCGAGCTCTTCCCTCCCACTCATGAGGCCGAGATCGTCGAGGCCACGTCGTGGAGCTGCGCGCACGGCATCGAGCGCTGGCGCAACGATTGCGGCTGCAACAGCGGCGGTCACGGCGATTGGAACCAGCGTTGGCGGGCCGGCCTGCGGGCCACGTTCGACTGGCTCCGCGACAGCCTGGCCGGTCCTTACGAGCGCGAGATCTCGCTGCTCGTGCGCGACCCCTGGGCGGCGCGCGACGAGTACATCGACGTCGTGCTCGACCGGTCTTCCACCGCGATCGGCGCCTTCTTCGAGCGCCACGCACCCCGTCCTCTCACCGAGGATCAGATCGTCCATGCCCTCCAGCTCCTCGAGCTGCAGCGCTTCCTCCTCCTCATGTACACGAGCTGCGGATGGTTCTTCGACGAGGTCTCGGGGATCGAGACCACCCAGGTGCTGCGCTATGCGGGGTGTGCGGTGCAGCTCGCCGAGGACACCCTGGCGCTGCGTCCCGGGCTCGAGGCCGAGTTCCGTGAGCGCCTCGGTCGGGTGCCGGGCAACCTCCCCGAGCTGGCGACGGCCGAAGTGGTCTACGACCGGTTGGTCGCCCCGGCTCGGGTCGATCTCGTACGGGTCGGCGCCAATTTCGCGGTCACCACCTTGTTCCCCAATGGACGGGGCACCGGAGCCGAGCGACCGCCGGTCGACGCCGTCGAAGCTGGCGCGAATGGAGGTACCCGGAGACCGTCGGCGCTATCGCCGTTCGAGTCGACGTTGTTCGAGGGCTACGCGACGGCGGCGTGGCTCTACCAGTTCGAGATCCACCGCCTCGACCATCGCATCACCCATGCCGGCCGGGCCCGCTTGGCGATCGGGCGGGTCCGGGTCGTGTCGAGCACCACGAGGGAGTCGGAGGAGGTCACCTACGGGATCCTCCACCTCGGCGATCACGCCCTCACCGGTGGGGCCCGGCCCTCTCCCGGGCCCGCCGCATACGAGGCCATGGCCGCCGACGTCGGCGCCGCCTTCCACCAGGCCGACGTCCCCGGGACGATCCGGGCCCTCGATCGGCACTTCGCCGGGTTCTCGCTCTCGCTCAACTCGTTGTTTCGCGACCTGCGCAGGCGGACGGTCGACGACGTGCTTGCAGCCACCCTGGCCGAGACCGAGGCCGTGCACCGATCGCTCTACGACGACCAGGCGCCGCTGCTGCGGTTTCTCGTCTCGCTCAACGTCCCGCTGCCGGCCGGGCTTCAGGCCACCGCCGAGCTGGTCGTGGCCGCCGATCTGCGTCGGGCGCTGCACCCGGTGCGGATCGACCCGGCCGAGATCGAGCGCCTCCTCAACGAGGCCCGCGATCTCGGGCTCACCCTGCCCGCCGACACGCTGGCCTTCACCGCCACGACCACACTGGCCGACCTGGCCCGACAACTCGAGAGCGCGCCCCACTCCCCTGCGGTCCAGGCCGAGCTGGCCCGGGCCGTCGAAGCCGTGTCCCGCCTGCCGTTCCCGGTCGAGCGCTGGTCGGCCCAGAACATCGTGGACCGCTGGTTGGGCGACAGCAGTCCCCCCGACCCCGCCCTCGTGGCCCTGGCCGAAGCGCTGGGCTTCGCAACCCACTGATTCGATGCGCCACCGCCCGAGCGCCGGTCGGTCGGGGGCCTCAGCACCAGGTGCTCGTAGCGGTGCTCGAACGGCGAGCAGCCCAGCTCAGCCGGGGCGCACGGCGCCGGTGTAGTCACGGCGGTTGATGGAGCGGATCCCAACGAACGACCCCGTATAGGGCGCGTCGATCATCTGATCGCCCCCGATGTACACGCCGACGTGGTGGATCGGGCTCCCGAAGAACACCAGATCGCCAGGCTGGATATCGCTGCGAGACACCTTGGGCAGAGATGCGTACTGGGCCCTCGACGAGTGCGGCAGCGACGCCCCGGCCTCGCGCCACACCCAGGCGGTGAACCCCGAGCAGTCGAAGAACTCCGGTCCCGGCGCGCCGAACCGGTACGGGGTTCCCATCAGGGCCCGGGCGGCCTCGATCACCCGGGTCGCGTTCGGGCTCGACGGTGGTGGCGGCGCCAGGGTCTCGGGCACCGGCACCGCATCCGTCGGTGCTGCCGCCGACGGAGCCGTCGACGTCTGAGCCGGGGCCGGGGCCGGGGCCGGGGCTTGTTGGCGGGCGCGACGTTCCTGTTCCGCGGCCGCCCGCCGGGCCGCTTCCTCCCGAGCCAGTCGAGCGGCCTGCTCCCGGGCGATCCGCTCCTCCTCGGCCCGGCGTCGGGCCTCCTCCTCGGCCACCAGTCGGGCCAGCTCGCCCTCGACCCGGGCGAGCACCTGGGTCTCGGCATCGAGGAGGCGTTGGAGCTCCGCCCGCTGCCGGTCGATCACGTCGCGCTGTGCCGCGGCTTGGGCCTCGATCTCTGCGAGCGACGCCTCCTGGGTGACGAGGTCGGTCTCGAGGACCGACAGGCGGTCGAAGGCGTCGAGGTTCAGCTCGGCCACGACCGTGCCGTAGACGACCCGCCTCGCGGCCTCGTTCACCGTCCCGGCGCCGAGGACGGCATTCGCCGTTGTCGTGCCCCCGCCCGAGTACAGCTCGATGGCGTACGCCTCGAAACCGGCATGGGCTCCGTCGCGGGCCAGGCGCACATCGCGGAGCTGGGACTGGGCCTCCTCAACGCGTCGCTCGGCCCCGGCCAGGTCGATCACCGCCACGTTGAGGTTCTCGTCGACCATCGAGGCCTGCTCGCCGAGGGCGTCGAGCTGGTCCTGAATCGCCCGGGCCTCGGCCCGCTTGGCCTCGATGTCGTCGGCCGGGGCCCACAACGCGCTCGCTCGGACGGACACCAGGGGCACGAGCTGAGCCACGAGCCCGATGCTCACGACGGTGGCGAGCACGACGAGAGGACGGCGAGCGTTCCTGATGTTCAATCCTACCCGGGGTTGCCTACCCCCCTCGGGTGAGCCTCTACGCCGAACGAGCACCTACGCCGACGAGCACCTACGCCGGGTGAGCAACCTCGGAGCCGGCATGCACGGCTCCCACCCCCACCGGAGCGACCGAGCCGGCACCGCCCGTCCCTCGGCCAGGGGGGCCAACCCCCGTCGCTCCGACACGGCCGCCGGCCACGACGAGCAGCCGGGTCGCCGCGATGAACGTGGCCGTGGCTCCGGCGACGTGGAGCGCTACCAGCTCGGGCGGAACGTCGGTGAAGTACTGCAGATACCCGATCGCCCCCTGCGCCGCCTCGAGCAGCAGCAGCGTCGACGCAGCCCGGCGGAGCCCGTCGGCCGAGCGATCACCGAGGCGCACGGCTCGAGACGCCGCGATGCACAGCCAGATCGTGGCCGCCACCAGGGCCCACACTGCGCTGGCGTGCACCCGGGTGACCATTCGCAGGGCCAGGTCGAAGCGCTCGGCGGTCTCGTCGCCGCCATGGGGGCCCGTCGCCGTCACCACCGTGCCGAGCACGAGCACGATGCACACGAGCGCGAACACCGTCCGAGCCAGGCGGGTGAGGCCAGTGACGGCGCTCGACGGCGCCGAGCTGACAGCGTCGGCTCGCTCGCTCGGTCCATCGTGCTCGCCGGCCCGGTGATGCAGGACGACCGCATTGGCCACGAGGACCATCGACACGAGGAAGTGCCCCATCACGAACTGGGGCTTGAGCCCGGCGAGCACGACGATTCCCCCGAGGATGATCTGGGCCACGACGCCGACCACGAGCCCGATCGACCATCGGGTGAGGTCACGGCGACGAGGGGTGCGCACCAGCGAGCCCAGCACCGCCAGGATGACGGCGATCGAAACCAGGCCGGTGACCATCCGGTTCACGAACTCGACCAGGGCGTGGTACTCAAGGGGAGCGACGAGCTCGCCCTGCTCGCAGTTCGGCCAGTCGGAGCATCCCAGGCCCGAGCCGCTCAGACGCACGAGTGCCCCACTCACCACGATGAAGCACAGGAGGACCAGCGCAACCAGGGTGATCCGGCGATAGGCATCGGGTGACAGCCGACGGTGGAACACGATCCTCGATCGTACGGCCCGCGCGACGACAGGCCCCGATCATCGGCTGACCGCCAGGGGGCCGTTCGATTCATTCTGTCCCGCCCTGGTCCCGAAACGGTCAAGCGAACCCCACGGGCGGGCGATCCGTCGTATCCTGAAGGTGGTCGCGCCAGCAGGCCGACTCGATGTGTCCGATCTCCACTTCCCCTCCGAGCCTTTCGAAAGGATCGGGTACCTGATGACCACACTCGAAGTGACAACCCGTGTCGATGAGCTGATGGTGCAGCTGAAGGGTCGATCGCTGGTAGACCGGATCTGGTTCGTCGATCAGCTGCTCGATCTCGCCAGCTTGGCTCCCGGGAGCGCCGTCTCGGCCAAGACACATCTGGTCATGGGTGAAGTCTCCGGGCAACGGCTCGTTGACCGCACGTACTGCGTCGACCAACTCCTCGACATCCGTGTCTTGGCGGTCCCGCCCGTCTGAGATCGTTCGGCTGCCGGGGCCGCTGTCAACCAGTCGGCCTCGGAGCAGCTTCGCCCTCATCACGCCCCGGAGCGCGCGGCGAACCGAGGGTCGCGCTCCGGGTGTTTCTTCAAGCTCACGGCCTGGCGGGGCGATGACGTTTGGGCATGGAGACGGTGCTCGGATGGTTGGCACGACGCTGGCGGATCTTCGCCCGTCCCCACGCGATCCAAGCTCGGTTCGGCGAGATCCACGGCCCGCACCTCGCGGCCTCCATCTCTCAGGCGGCGTTCCTCTCGCTGTTCCCGCTTCTCCTGTTGGCGATCGCCAGCCTCGGCTACCTCTCGGCCGCGTCCTCGGACGGGCGCCTGGCCGAGCGGATCGTCAACAACCTCGGCGTTCGCGATCAGCTGGCGGAGGCGATCGTCGATGCGGTCCGAGAAGCCGAGACCAGCCGCGTCGCGGCCACGGTCATCGGCGCTGCCGGTCTGGCCTTCGCCGCCACGCGCCTGTCGGGTGCGCTCCAGTTCGCCTTCAACACGGTGTGGCAGGTGCAAGGGCGCGGCTGGCGGGACCGGTTCGTGGGCCTGTGGTGGATGCTCGGCGCCGGGGTGCTCCTGGGCGGCTCCGTCGGCCTGACGCTGCTCGCCGCACTCGCTCTCCCCGAGTGGGCGGGTCCCGTGCTCGTGCCCCTCACGATCGCACTGAACGCCGTCTTGTGGCTGTGGAGCATGCGTATCCTGCCCAACCGCAGCGCCCCCTTGCGTGACCTTCTCCCCGGCGCCATCGTCGGCGCCGTCGGGCTCGAGGTGCTGAAATGGATCGGGGCGCTGGTCGTTCCCCAGATGGTCGTCTCGGCATCCCAGCTCTACGGGACCTTCGGCGTGCTGTTCGCCGTCTTCGCCTGGTTGCTCGTCTTCGGCCGACTCGTCGTGTACAGCACGGTGGTCAACGTGATGCGCTGGGAGCATCGCCACGGGACCACGTCGATCGTGATCGAGGTCCCCCGGCTGCCCGGATCGCACGCGACCGAAGCCACCCGATCCGGTCGTCGGCGGCACTCGGCCTGAGGGGTACGCGAGTGCAGCTGGTGGGGGACGGTCGAAACCGTCCCCCATTTCCCCCACCGGCGTGGCTCAGCTGCAACCGCTGGTTGCCCCGCAGGACTCACAGACGTGACAGCTACCCGCACGCTTCATCAGATCGCCGCACACGTGACAGACGACCTGCTCGACCTGCTTGGGTCGCGAGACCACGGGCGGTGCCGGCGGCGACGGGGCGACGGCTGCCATCCGAGGCTCGTCGGTCAGCTCGCGCAGGAGCGGATCGCCGTCGAGCTCGGGATGGCGGAGTTGCGTCGACCATTGGGCCGGCATCGTCTGCTCGTCGACTCCGGGCAGCGTGGGCTGCATCCGCTCGCCCACCGTGAGCACGCCGAGCTCGACCCGACGGTCGTAGGGCAGGTACTCGACGGCGAGGCGCCGGAAGATGTAGTCGACCAGGCTGGTCGCGAAGCGAATGTCGGGATCGTCGGTCATGCCGGCCGGCTCGAAGCGCATGTTCGTGAACATCTCGACGAACGCCTCGAGCGGCACGCCGTACTGCAGCCCGTGGCTCACCGAGATGGCGAAGGCGTCCATGATGCCGGCCAGGGTCGAACCCTGCTTGGCGACGCGCAGGAACACCTCGCCGGGACGACCGTCCTCGAACTCGCCGACGGTGACGTATCCGTGGCAGTCGGCCACCCGGAACGAGTACGTCTTCGACGTGCGCTTGCGGGGCAGCCGTTGGCGGACCGGCTGTTGGATGATCACCGTCTCGATGACCCGTTCGACGATTCGCTCGGTGACCGCACCCGCACCCGCACCCGGGCTCGTGG
>JANLSK010000083.1:0-18647 GCA_031362415.1 Actinomycetes bacterium
GGGGGGGGGGCGTCCGCCCCCCCCCCCCACCCCGGATGGACTCGATTGCGCTATGCCGCTCGTTGTCTACTTGTCGAACTGGTGCGCGATGCGGTTCTCGTCGAGAAGGAGAGGCTCGAGTGCCGGCACACCGACGATCGGGACGACGCCCGGGTCGGCGCAGCTCCAATCAGCAGACGCTGCCGGAGCCAAACGCACATACTCGGTGCCCTCAAAACCAATCAACGCCTCACACTGGGTGGGGTGGTTACCACCGGGGTCGGTGGTGGAGTGCAGGCCGCCTGAGGTCCACTCGTTGACGGCAGCCATGTTCTCGAGCACGCACTCCCGGGTGAGCGACGCACCACAGTCCGCGGATGCCTGCGCCCACAGGAAGAACGACGACGTGGCCTGCATGCCGAGCAGCGAGGTGTCGCCACCCGAGCCGTCGAGCAGATCGAGGTAATCCTGGGTGGCCTTGTTGTCGGCCGCCTCCTCGAAGGGCACGTAGGCAAACTTGAAGTGCACCTTGTCGAGCGCACCGTCGGTGTTGGCCGCGGCACACTTGGCCTCGTAGTGGTTGGCGTCGGTCATCACCGGAACGTCGAAGCCATTGGCCACGGCCGTCTGCATGAACAGCTGCAGGTTGGGAAGACATGAGCCCGACCACAGAACCGACTCGGCCCCGGCGTCCTGGAGCTGCTTGACGAACGGCGTCCAGTCGGCCTCGCCAGCGGTGTTGTACTCCAGGTCGGTCGAGACGAACTCGATGCCGAGGTCTCCACCAACGGCCAGCACCTTGTCGCGGGTCTCGCGGGTCGCCGAGAAGTTCCCGACGAGCACGCCCATCTTCTTGGTCTCTTCCGGATAGAGCTTGACGAACTCGACCAGGCCGGAGACCGGGTACTCGTCAGCCGGGTTCGGGACGCCTTGGTAGACGAGAGGGCCCATGGCGAATGCCGCGCTCACGGTGTAGGTGGGCGCCGCCGGGAGCTCGCAACCGAGGCGGATCTCCTCCTGGCCCGAGTCGAACGCCCATCCCTCGCCGACGAGGAAGAAGTTCCCGTCGTCACACGCCGACTGCATCGAGGTCGCGACCTCGAAGATCTTGGCGTCGTAGTAGTTGGTCTCGATCTGGCGGCCGTGGATGCCGCCGAGCTCGTTGCACTTGTCGACGAGGGCGTTGATGGCATCGGTCTGCTCGTGGTTGAGACCAGGAGCCGACACGAAGCCGGCGTCGTCGCCGGTGGCGATGGTGATGCTGTCGGTCGTGACGCCGGGAACGCTGCCGTCGTCGGTGTTGTCCTCGAGAGCGGGGCCGCACGGCCAGGGCAGGTCGCCGAAGGTCTCGACCGGAGCGCCCGTGGTGGTCGTCTCGGCCGGAGCCGCTGTGGTGTCGGTGCCCGAGTCGGGGGTGGTGGCGTCGGTGCCAGCCACGGTGGTGTCGGGTGCGGGCGCAGCCGTGGTGGTGCTGTCGGCGGCGTCCTCGTCGCGATCGCTACCGCAGGCTGCCGCGATCATTCCCAGCGCGAGCACAGCAGCCAGCCATTTCAGCCTTCTCATCGAGCTCCCTCGTCATTCGTCGTGTTCGTGCGGTCGGTGCCGAGCATCCATCGACCCCGATCAGCGCAGGCAGTCAGGTGACGCCTGTCAGCAGACGAGTCTGCTGGAACGCGTTACAGCGGCGCAACACGGCGTCACGGCTGGCGCGGCTCCGCCACGGCGCCGCCACGGCTGGCGCGGCTCGGCTTCGGGCCGCTAGGAAGAGCCGATTCCGGGGGCGATCATCGGGTTCCCGTCGAGTGGTCATCGTGGACAACGGAGGCGGATGTGGCGGGATATCTCGAAGGCAAGGCGATCGCGATCACCGGTGCAGGCCGGGGGATCGGGCGCTGTGTGGCCCTGCTCGCGGCTGAGGAAGGCGCCAGCGTCGTCGTGAACGACCTCGGCGTCGAGATGGACGGCTCGGGCGGCTCGACGAGCGTGGCGCAGTCGGTGGTCGATGAGATCGTCGCGGCCGGCGGTACGGCCTCGGCCAACACGGGCAGCGTCACCGAGATGGCCGGCGGGGCGTCGATCGTCCAGCAGACCGTCGACACCTACGGCAAGATCGACGGTGTCGTGTGCGTGGCTGGCGTGCTGCGCGAGCGGATGCTGTTCAACATGTCGGAAGACGAGTGGGACGCCGTTGTCTCGACCCACCTCAAGGGCACGTTCACCGTGGTGCGGGCCGCCGCCGCCCAGATGAAGACCCAGGGATTCGGCTCGCTCGTGGCCTTCACCTCGGGGGCGTTCTCGGGCTCCATCGCCCAGGCCAACTACGCCGCGGCCAAGGGGGGCATCGTGTCGCTGATGCGCTCGGCGGCCGGGGGCATGCACCGCTACGGCGTCACCAGCAACATCATCGCCCCCGTCGCTCGCACCCGCATGTCCTCCAACGTGCCCGGCGCGATCGACATGGGCGATCCCGAAGACGTCGCCCCCATGGTCTGCTTCTTGCTCTCCGACAAGGCCAAGCACATCAGCGGTCAGATCTACACGGCCAACGGCGGCAAGATCGCCGTGTGGAACCAGCCGGCCGAGGTGCGCTCGATGTACAAGGATGGGCGCTGGACGTGCGAGGAGATCGAGGCTCGCTTCGAGCAGATCGGCCAGGAGCCCCTTGGCCTCATCGTGGCTGCCGAGCGCATGCGTGAAGCCGCGCAGCGGATGAAGGCCACCGGCACCACCGAGAACGCGTGAGCGCAGCTGCTCCGCTGCACGTTCATTTCGTCTGCACCGGGAACGCCGCTCGTTCGGTGATGGCCTCGGCCATGGCCAAGGACTGGGCGCCGGGCTTGGTCGTCTCGGGCTCGGGCACCCACTCGCTCGACGGGCGACCGATCTCGTGGCGCACCCGTGAAGCCCTGAAATCACTGGGTCTGGAGGCCAACGACCACCTCAGTGCCCAGATGTACGACTTCACGCTCGACGACACCGACATCGTCGTGGGCATGGCCATCGAGCACGTGGCCTACGTGCGCCGGCGCCATCCCGAAGCTGCGCCGCGCACGGCGACGCTCAAGCGGCTCGTGAAGCTGCTCCCCGAGCTGGCGCCGATCGCCCCGGGGGCGCTGCCGGGCGTGCTTGGGCTTCCGGGCGTTCCGGGCCCGGCGTGGCCCGATCGTCTGGCCGGCCTGGGTCTGGAGGCGATCGAGCTCGAGCCCTGGGAGGACGTCGCCGACCCCGCCGGAGGCGAACTTGACGACTTCGTCAACTGTGCCTCCGAGCTGTCGGCGCTGATGCGCGACTTCCTCGCGCTCCTGCCCCCACACTGAGCATTGTTCAGTACGACGTCACATCGCACGTCCTACTGAACAATGCTCGCCGGGAGTGCGCGCGACGGGCGGCGCTTCCCCGCGGGTCATCGATCACAGTCGCGGTGGAGGGGTTCAGAAACCGGGCGGCAGGCGCAGCGACGCCAGCACGAGCCCGTCGAACACCACGACACCGCCCTCGACGCTATGGCCCTCGGGGAACCTCGGGCCACCCGCGTCGGTGACGGCCCGGGCCAGGAAGGTGCCCGTGGGCAACGAGACCATGGTTTCGACATCGGAGAACTCGAGGAACCGGCGGGTCAGGGGGAAGATCGCCTTGTACAGCGCCTCCTTGGCGCAGAACACGATCTTGGCCGCTTCGGCGTCGCCCGGTGCCACCTCCCCCGGTCGACACACCAGCGTCATGAGCTCGGCGTCGAGCGGGGTGGCCGGCTCGGCATCGATCCCGATCCCCGCCGCGACCGTCGCCGACGCGACCGCCACCGCACAGCGCAGTCGCCCGCTGCTGTCGACGGTGTGGGTGATCGAGCCGACCACGCCATCGGGCCACACGGGATCTCTCTCGGGGTGCGAGCCGATCGTGTGAACGGCGATCCCGAGCCGGCCCAAGGCCCGGCGGGCACAGGCCCTCCCGACCCCGAACTCCTGCCGTCGCGACTCGACGGCCCGAGCAACGATCGCGGCTTCGGCCTCGGACAGCGGCGCACTTTCGTCGCTTGGACGGTCGTCCTCGACGATCACGTCGGCTCCGAGCAGACGCTCGAACGCCGCTCTCACCGGGTTTCCGGGGACTCGCCCTCGGCGCCGAGCACCATGCGGAGGCGCTCGGCGAGCACGTCGACGTTGGGCGGCAACATCATGTCGGTGTGACCGCCCGGAATCTGGAAGATGTCGAGGTGCTCGACGAACGGCGACCACAGCAAGTCGGGGGGAGCCTGGAACGAGCCCATCTCCTCGGCGAGTGACCGACTGGCCCGGAACAGCACGGCCCGCCCGTCCCAGGGGCGCATCGTGTAGTCGCCCTGGGCCCGCAGGTAGATGTCGGTCAGCTCGAGCACGTTGTCGGCATCGACGCTGGCGCTCGCCGCGCCCTCACCCGTCTGCTCGTCGGGCGCGCCGAACGACGAGCGGCGGCGCACGGGCGACTCGCCGGTCGCCAGGCGATCGCGCACGAGACGAGCCGTGGTCTTGACCCACTGCCGGGCCTGGACGGGGTCGCGACTGATCTCCTTGGCGCGATAGCGCATGTAGTCCCAACGCAGCTCCTGCTGGAGCCCGGGGCGAATGGTGTCGAGGAGGACGAGCGGAGCGACGATCTCGCCCTCACCGGTGAGCTGGTGGGCCATCTCGAAGGCCACCACACCCCCGCCCGAGAATCCGCCGAGGATGTAGGGCCCGACGGGCTGGGCCTCGCGCACCGCCGCGACGTAGCGCCGGGCCATGGCCTCGATGGTGCGGTCGGGCTCGCTCCGGCCGTCGAGACCGTGGGCCTGGATGCCGAACACCGGGCGGTCGGGTGCCATCCGCAGCGCGAGGGGTTGGAAGTTCATCACGTGCCCGGTGCGGCCGTGGACGATGTACAGGGGTCGCATCCCGCCCCGCCGCTGGATGGGCACGAGGCAGGAGAAGGACGATCGCCGGGGGGCGCTGGTCGCGGCCGACGGCGTCGTCGTTGCCGTCGCCGGTTGCGCTGCGGCGTCGCCCGGGGACGCCGAGTCCCGAGCTGGGACTGCCCCACCCCCACCCCCACCCCCAGCCCCAGCTGCGGCGTCGATCGGCTCGGCCGGGGCCGGGGCGGTGTCGGTTGCGGCCGTCGGGGCCGTCGGGGCTGTCGGGGCTGTCGGGGCTGTCGGGGCCGGAACCGTGGGGGACGCTGGCGGCTCGGGCAGGCCGCGCTCCTCACGCACCAGGGTCGCCAGATCGGCGACGGTCGGCGCGTTGAAGAGCGTCGAGAGGCCGAGGTCGACCGCCCAGGCCTTGCGAACCTTGGAGAACAGCCGAACCGCGATGAGGGAATGCCCGCCCAGGTCGAAGAAGTCGTCGTGGATGCCGACTCCGGCCACGCCGAGGATCTCCTGCCATATGTCGACGAGCTCACGCTCGACGTCGTCGCGGGGCCCGGTGAACGTGGCGCCGAGCTCGGGCCGTTCGACGCGCCCGGCAGTGTCGCCGGTACCGCTCGGCGCAGTGGGCAGCGCGGCGCGCTCGAGCGCGACGAGATCGAACGGTGAGCAGATCAGGTGCGAGGCGATGCCAGCGTCACCGGCGGTCGCCATCGCGTTGAGCACCCGGTCGAGGCATGCCAAGCCCTCTTCAGCCGTGATCCCGTCGGCCATCACCAGCGCCATGGCCACGGGTCCCACGCCGTCGGAACGGCCGCCGAGCGCAGCTCGCTCCGATCCGCCGCCTGCGCGGTCGGGGAGCCCGGCCGGACCGATGTCGGCAACGGCCGCTCGACGACCCGTCACCGCCATCGCCTGCACGTTCTCCAGGCGGCGCATGGCGAGCCGCTCCATGACCACACAGACGCGACCGTCGGGCTCGACCAGGGTGATGTCGAACGTGGCCACGGCGTCGGTGGCGGTGGTGGGTCGGGTGAGCCTCACGAGGCACCACACCCGGCTCGGCACCGGGCCGTGGATGAGAGCTCGGCGAACCTCGAAGGGGACGTAGAGATCGTCACGGTCGCGGAAGCCGTCGATGAGGCCCAAGCCGATGCCGACCGCCCGGTCGAGGAGGGCCGGGTGCAGGGTCCAGGGGCCGACATCGTCCGCGAAGGCCGACGGGAGCTGGAGCTCGGCCAGCACTTCCGACTCGCTGGCCCGGGCCGAGACCAGGTTGTCCCAGCGGGGTCCGAAGTCGAGATGGCGGCTCTGGCGGTCGTGCGGGTACTGGGCGTCGTAGCTCCGTGCCCCACGATCGAGACGGTCGGCGATGGCGGCCAGATCGAGGCGGGGCCGGTCGTCGCCAGCGTGGGAAGCGCCGTTGGCGAGGCCACCGGTGGGGGAACCCGGGGCGGAATCAGGCGCAAGGTCGGGCGCCAGGACCACGGTGGCTCCAGCGTGGCGGCGCCACACGGTCGGCCGTCCAGGCTGGGCGGGGCGACTCGCGATGGCGGCCGACCACACTCCCGGCTCGTCGGCTCGCAGGTCGACACGGATCCCGGTGGGCTCGTCGTCGGGGACCTCGAGCGGGCGCACGAACGTGAGATCGCGGATCTCGATCACACCCTGCAGCGGCAGCGTCTCGCGGGCGGCGGTGGCGATGAGATCGATGGCTGCCATCCCGGGAAGGACGCAGCGCCCGGCTTTGAGGCGATGCTCGGCGACGATCCAGTCTCGGGTCGCGTCGAGGTGGCCTTCGGAGATCACCCGCTCGGGCGAGACCGCGGCCCATCCATTGAGCACGGCGTGACCGAGCGGCACCGGGGGCTCGAGACGATCGCCGAGCCCCAGCGCGTCGGCCGGGTCGACGTCGCCACGCGCCGTCATTCCCCGGTCGCGCCAAGCCCCCCAGGCGATGGCGACGGTCGAGCCCGGGCGATCGGTGCCCCTCCGGTACGCGGCGTAGGCGTCGACGAACGCGTTGGCTGCGGCGTAGTCGACCTGACCGGGGAGACCGAGCAGGGCCGAGGTGGACGAGAACAGCACCATCAGCTCGAGCGGCTCGTCGCGCAGCGCCTCGTCGAGGGCCAATGTTCCCGCGACCTTGGGGGCGAGAACGGCGTCGACGCCGGCGATGGTCTTGGACGGCAACAGGCCGTCGTCGAGCAGGCCGGCAGCGTGGAAGACACCGGTGATCGGTCCGAAGCGGCGATGGGTCTCGGCCACGACCCGCCGCAGCGCATCGACATCGGTGACGTCGGCGGCAACCTTCAGCACCTCGGCCCGGGCGGCTTCGAGCCCCGGTGTCGGGCCGGGATGACGGCCGACGAGCACGATGTTGGCCTGGGCCGTGCGGGCGAGGTGCTCGGCCACGACCAGACCGATGCCGCCGTAACCGCCGGTGATGAGATAGGTACCGCCGGGGCGGACGCCCGCGGTTGCTTCGGCGAGCGCAACCGCGGCCCCGGGCGCCGACGAGTTGTCGGAGATCGGCCGCGGGCCGGCAACGACAGCGAACTCCTGGACATAGCGGCTGTGACCCCGATACGCCACCGCTTGGGCGGATGCGCCCGGCGTGGCGGATGCCGAGGCTCCGGTGCCGCATCCGGTCAGCTCGGCGACGAGCGCATCCACCGTGGTGGCCGTCTCGACGTCGATGCTGCGACAGGTCACGTTGGGCTGCTCACGGGGAATGACCCGGCAGGCGCCCAGCACCGTGGCGTGCTCGGGATGACGGAGCGGCTCGGTGGCCACCTGCTGCATGCCATCGGTGAGCACGATCAGATCGATGGGAGCCGTCACGTCGTCGTCGATGAACGCCTGGGCCATGGCGATCAGCGTGTGTACACCATCGGCATGCACGCCCGGGGTCTGCACGCCATCGGTGTGCGACGTCGCGCTGCTGCGCCCGGGCATCAGCCAAGCGTGGAGCACGTGCCGGGGCAGGCCGCCGTCGTCGGCCAGCCCCGCGAGGAGCTGTGACCAGGCCGCCCGGTCGGCCGGCGGGAGGACGTAGGAAGGGCTGGCATCATCGGGGGCATGGCCCTCGGCGCGGCGCTCGAAGCGCTCACCCGGGCGCACCTCGACCACGCGGTGCCCTGCCGTCCTGAGCGCCACCATGGTCTGCTCGACCAGGGCATCGCCGTCGGCGAGCACCAGCCACGACGTGGGCTCGGCGGCGGTGCCGGCGCCGTGCCCGACGGGTGTCGGACGCCATTCGAGCTTGCTCCACCACCCGTCGATCGTGGGGATGCGGGTCAGCGGGTCGTCGGGGTTGGTGACGCCGGAGCGTCCGACGCCGGGATCGATCCAGTATCGCTGGCGCTCCCACGGGTAGGTGGGCAGCGCAACCCGGCGGCGGGGTTCGTGGTGATGGGCGTTCCAGTCGATCTCGACGCCGGCCGTCCACAGGCGCCCCAAGGTCGTGAGCGTGTACTGGAGATCGACCGAGTCGTCGTCGACATGGCGCAGCGAGGCCAGCACGGTCGACGGTCGGCTCGGCTGCTGGCGAGCGAACGAGCCCAGCGCCTGGCCGGGACCGACCTCGAGGAACACGAGCGATGCATCGGTGCACAGCTCGGCGAGTCCATCGGCGAAGCGCACCGTCCGGCGGAGGTGCTTCACCCAGTACTCGGGATCGACGGCCTCCTCGTCGGTGATCCAGGTGCCGGTGAGGTTCGAGATGAACCGGCGCACGGGACGGTGGAAGGTGATCCGACGCAGCCCGTCACGGAACGCGGGGAGCACCTCGTCGAGCATGGCCGAGTGGGGGGCGATGGCCAGGTTGACCCGTCGGGCCTCGACCTCCTTCTCGAGCAGGACCTGCTCGAAGGCGGCGAGGTCGTCGGCGCGACCGGAGACGACGGTCTGCGACGGTGAGTTCACCGCAGCGATCGACAAGACGTCGGGCAGGAGCGGTCGAACCTCGTCGACGGCCAGGGGAACCGAGAGCATTCCCCCGCCGTGGGAGACCTGCTCGAAGAGTCGGGCCCGCAACATCACGATCGACAAGGCGTCGGACAGGCCGAGCACCCCGGCGAGGCACGCGGCGACGTACTCGCCGAGGGAGTGACCGGTCATGGCCGCGGGCTCGACGCCCCACGACATCCACAACTGGGCCATGGCGTACGACGTGACCCAGACCGCAGGCAACGAAGCGGTGGCGCGCTCGAGATGGGCCGCGGCGTCGGCCTCGGTCCCGGGGCTCGGGTACATGAGGGCTCGCAGATCGGCGAAGGGAAGCTCGCGGCCGACGGGAGCCATGGCCAGCAAGGGTTCGAGCAGGGCCAGGCACTCGTCGACGTGACGCCGGAAGACCGGCTCGGCCTCGTAGAGGCCGCGACCCATCCCCGGGTACTGCGATCCTCCTCCGGGGAACATGAACACCACCGGCGGAGCGCTCGAACCGGTGGCGGTGGCGCCGACAACCGTCCGCCGGATGTCGAGGTTCGCCGTGGTACCCCTGGGTCCGTCGCCCAACATCGCCACGGCGTCGGCCGATGACCGGACGGCGACGGCGCGGCGCCAGGCGAACGCCTCCCGCCCGACCTGCATGGTGTAGGCGATGTCGGCGATGTCGTCGGGGGTCGCGATGTCGCCCGGGGTCGCGGGGGCGCCGGCGAGATGGCGTGCGAGTGCGGTTCCGTAGGCGCGCGCCGCCGTCTCGGTCCGGCCCGACACCACGAGGAGCTGCCACTCGCGCGATGACGGCGTGGTGGCCGGCCTACGCGGGGCCTCCTCGAGCACGGCGTGGACGTTTGTTCCTCCCACGCCCAGCGAGCTGATCCCGGCCCGTCTCGGTGTGCCCGGCGTGACGGGCCAGGCCGCGGCCTCGTTGCTGACGACGAACGGCGATCCCTCGAAGTCGATGATGGGATTGGGCGCCTCGAAGTTGGCGAGTGGCGGAAGAACCTTGTGCTGCAAGGCTTTCGTGGTCTTGATGAGGCTGGCGACGCCTGCTGCGGTGTCGAGGTGACCGATGCTCGGCTTGGTGGAACCCAAGCGGCAGAAGGCGGTGCGGGTCGTCGCGGTGCGGAAGGCCTGCGTGAGCGCAGCCACCTCGATCGGATCACCGACGCTGGTGCCGGTGCCGTGGGCCTCGACATAGGTGATGGTGTCGGGATCGACGCCGGCCACGGCCAGGGCCTCGACGACCACCGCGGCATGACCGTCGACGCTCGGCGCGAGGAACCCGACCTTGCGGGAGCCGTCGTTGTTGACGGCCGTTCCTCTGATGACGGCGTGGATCACGTCGCCGTCGGCGACCGCGTCGTCGTAGCGCCGCAACGCCACCACGCCGAGTCCGCTCGTGAGGACGGTGCCGGCGGAGCGATGGTCGAAGGCCCGGCACACACCGTCGGGCGAGAGGATTTCACCGTCGTGGTAGAGGTAGCCCTGGCGATGCGGTATCTCGTAGGTGACCCCCCCGGCGAGGGCCATGTCGCACTCCCGGCTGAGCAAGCTCTGCGCAGCCAGGTGGACGGCCACGAGCGACGTGCTGCACGCCGTCTGCACTGAGATCGCCGGGCCCGTCAGGTTGAGCTGATACGCGACCTGGGTGGCCAGGAAGTCGCGGTCGTTGCTCGTGTGGCGCAACAGGAACAGGCCCACCGACTCGACCAACGCCGGGTTGGTGAGGAGGTTCCAGGTGAAGTACCCGTTCATGCCGCAGCCCGCGAACACCCCGATGGGCCCGTCGAAGCCCGACGGCGGATGGCCGGCGTGCTCGAGCGCCTCCCAGGAAGCTTCGAGGAAGTGGCGGTGCTGGGGGTCCATGATCGCCGCGTCGCGGGGTCCGATGCCGAAGAACCCGGCGTCGAACCACTCGAGCCCGTCGATGATCCCGTTGACCTTCACGTAGTCGGGATCGCGCAGCGTCGCCAGGGGAACGCCGGCGTCGAGCAACTCCCGATCGCTGAAGCGACGCATGCCGACCCGACCCGACGCTGCGAGATCCCAGAGCGAGTCGACATCGGGCGCGCCGGGAAACCGTCCGGCCATCCCGACGATGGCGATCTCGGACCCGGTGTAGTCGTCGCCTGCGCCGTCGGAGCCCATCAGCGGTCGCCGCCGACCCTGATCCGTTGCCGGGCCAGGCGGCGAGCCTCCCCCCGGGCCTGGGCGGCGTTCACCGCAGCGGGCTTGGCGTCGGCGTCGTCGTCGGCATCGGCGGCACCCAGGAATCCGGCCAACTGCCTGACGGTCGGGAAGCGGAACAGGTCGGTGAGCGACACGGGGAAGCCGAGCTCGTCGCGCAGGCGGCGGTGGACCCGCACGGCCAGCATCGAGTGCCCGCCCAGGTCGAAGAAGTTGTCGGTGACGTCGACATGCTCGAGCCCCAGGGTCTCGGACCAGAGCTCGGCGATCTGGGCTTCGAGGCTGGCACCGGCTCCGAGCGCCGATCGGGCCCGGGCGGGCGACGATCCGGGTGGACGGGCCGCGGGGCTCGTGGGCGCGGGCAACGCCAGACGGTCGATCTTCCCGTTGGGCGTCTGCGGGAACCGGGCCAGGACGACCACGTGCGCGGGAACCATGTAGTCGGGGAGCTGGGCCCGGCATCGTTCACGCAGATGGGAGACGACGGTGGTGGATGCTCCGGAGCCGGGCCCGTCGCTGCTGGGCGCGTGAGGATCGACGACGACGTAACCGACGAGGCGCACGTCGCCCGGCACGTCTTCGCGTGCGACGACCACGGCTTCGCGGACCGCGTCGTCGGCAGCCAGCACGGCCTCGATCTCGCCGAGCTCGATGCGGTACCCGCGCACCTTCACCTGGTGATCGGTACGGCCCAGGCATTCGACGGCTCCGTCGGCGCACCACCGGGCGACATCGCCGGTGCAGTACATGCGCGCATGGTGGGGATTGGCGTCGGCGCCGACGAACGGATCGGGCACGAAGCGCTCGACGGTGAGATCGGGGCGACCGAGATAACCGCGGGTGACGCCCTCGCCGCCGATCCACAGCTCGCCGGGAACACCCACGGGGACCGGTCGCCGGCGCCCGTCGAGGATGTAGAGGTTGGTGTTGGCGATGGGTCGTCCGATCAGCACCGTGCTCGGAGCGCCGGTGATGGCATGCGACGATGACCAGATCGTGGTCTCGGTGGGGCCGTACACGTTGACGATGCGGGTTGTCGGGCACACCTGTGCCAGCTCGGCGGCCAGCGCCGGCGGGAAGGCCTCACCGCCGATGAGCCAGACGTGCAGGTGCGTCAGCGCCTCGTGGTTGGCCGGGTCGGCCAAGATCATGCGGGCCTGCGACGGGGTGCACTGGAAGTGGGTGACCCCGTGGTTGACGATGGCCTCGCCGATCGTCTCGTCCTCGGCGATGGCGTCAGCAGTGGGAGCCACGACCGCCAGGACCGCCTCGACTGCGGCGACATCGGGTGCGGGCCCGAACCTCCGGGCCGCCCACTCCTTGAGCTCGGTGAGGCGGGGGAGGCTCTCGAGCACGACGTTCTCGTCGACGCCGAAGTCGACGAGGCAGCCGATCTCGTCGACGCCCATCTCGACGAGGGACTCGAGCAGGGGCTGGCACGACTCGGGGGTGCCGAAGAGTCCGCTGCCCTCGGAGTACCGCTGGAAGGCGAACTCGAGGAGCGCTTCCACCTCGTCGGGCTCGAGGTGCGAGAGGTCGTCGTCGCGGGCGTCGCCGGGCCGGTTCTTGAAGGTGGGGAAGGCCCAGGCGAACCCGGCGACCAGGCTGGTCGACGAACGGAGGTACTCGACGAGCGGACGGTGGATGGCCTCCTTGACGGCCGCGTCGTCGTCGCCCACGAGCGTGTGCAGCATCAGGGTCACGTGACCCTCGCCGGGATGGCCCGCCTCGCGTCGCGCCTGGCGGTACAAGGCGATCTTGGCTGTGAGCTCGGCGAGGTCCTGACCCAGCAGGTGGGTGAGGAGATGGCACCCGATGCGGCCGGCGAGGCGGAAGCTCTCGGGGCTCCCGGCGGTGGTGATCCACAGTGGCACCTCGGGCCGGATCGGCCGGGGGAGCGTGCGCACATCGACGGGACGGCCGTCGGGACCGTCGAAGGTGACGCTCTCGCCGCCCCAGAGCCGGCGCAGCGTCTCGATGCTGCGGACCATGACGCCCTTGGCATCGCTGAAGTTCTGCGGCTGGAAGACGAAGTCGTTGGGGTGCCAGCCCGAGGCGATGGCGAGCCCGGTACGGCCACCGGAGAGGTTGTCGACGAGCGACCACTCCTCGGCCACCCGGATCGGGGAGTGCAGAGGCAGCACACAGCTCCCGGCCCTGATCTCGACGTTCTCGGTGACCATCGCCAGCGCGGCACCGGTTACGGCAGGGTTCGGGTACAGCCCGCCGAACGCGTGGAAGTGCCGCTCGGGGGTCCACACGGCCGTGTACCCGTTGGCGTCGGCGTAACGGGCCCCGTCGATGAGCAGGCGGTAGCGGCTGGAGCTGGCCGAGGGCTCCGACTCGTCGGCGGCGAAGTAGAAGAGGCTGAAGTCGAGACGCTGTCTGCGCAGCGGCCGGGGCGATGTGTGGAGGGCGTCGGCGGTGCGGGTGTGGACGGGCCCGGTGGCGGCGACGGCCGCGACGGGTGAGAGGGCGGCCTTGGCCGGCGTGTCGGGGTGCACGACCACCGTGAACCCGCGAGCCAGCGTGTACAGCAGCTCCAGAATGGAGATGTCGAACGACAAGCTGGTGACGGCGAGCCACACACCCGGCTGACCGTGGCCGGCGGGACCGTGCGGGATCACAGGGTCCATGGCCAGCACGAAGTTGCTCAGGTTGTGGTGCTCGACCATGACCCCCTTGGGTTTGCCGGTCGAGCCCGAGGTGTAGATGACGTAGGCGAGATCGTCGGCGCCGACGGTGACCCCCGGAGGCTGTGATCGGTTGCCCGTCGCCCCGGCACGGTCTTCAGGGTCTTCAAGCTCGGCTGTGCCAGGTCGGTCGACGACCACGATCGTCGCCTCGTGGGGCGGGAGGTGCGCGAGCAGGCGCTCGTGCGTGCACAGGACACTCAACCCCGAGTGGGCCACCATGTAAGCGATGCGGTCGTCGGGGTACGTCGGGTCGAGCGGGACGTACGCTCCGCCTGCCTTGTGAACCGCCAGCACGCTCACGACCAGATCGGCCGTCCGATCGAGGTGGATGCCGACCAGCGACCCGGGCGCCACGCCAAGCTTCTGGAGGCGGTGGGCCAAAACGTTGGCTCGCTCGTCGAGCTCCCGGTACGTGAGGCGTGCGGCCCCGCAGACCAGGGCCGTGGCATCGGGCGTGCGGGCGGCCTGCGCTGCGATCCGCTCGTGGATGCACACCGGTTCGTGGTGCACCGCAGTGTCGTTCCACTCGACGAGGATGCGGTGGAGGTCGGCGTCGTTCAGCAGCGGCAGGTCGCCGGCCGCGGTTGCCGGGGCGACGGCGGCCCGGTGGGCCAGCGTGCCCAGGTGGGCCCGGATCCGCGCCACCGCGTCGCGGGGGTAGGCCGAGGGATCATGGCGAATGGTCACCGTTCGAGCGTCGGCGGCAACGTCGAACACGAGCTCGACACCCCCGATGACTCCGAGGATCTCGTCGAGCTCGCCGAAACCGTCGCGACGTGCGACCTCGGCCGGGGCAGGCCCTGCGGGAGCGCCGTGGCGCACCACGATCGCGGTGGGCGGCGGCGCCGAGGCCAGCTCGGGATGACGGGCCACCAGCTCGCGGCCGGAGGGTCCCCGCCGGCGCGCCGCCGCGAGCGCCTCGGTCACCAACGCCGCGGTCTCGGACCACGGGCGATCGAGGTCGAGGCTGCACCGGACGGCGACGACGGGTTCGGCCAGCGGCGCCACGGCCGCCACGACCTGATCGATCTCGGGGCTCGCGTAGGCGAGGTCGATCGACGACCGCCCCGACAGGCGGGCCAGGACCAGGGCGATGAGCGCAGTGGCACCGTCGGCGTCGAAGCCGGGCAGCAGGTCCACCGATCCACCATCGACGAGCGGCTGAGCACCGTCGCCGCTGCGCTGGGCGTAGGGCAGGTCGACGGGCTCGAACGTGGCGAGCTGGCGGACGTGATGCCGCTCGCCTTTGGCCATGTTCGTGTGGTGCGCGGTCAGTCGGTCGGCGCGCTCGTCGTCGAGCACCGGCAGGCGCGTGCCCTCCCTGAGGCCGTGCGTCTCGGCGACCCGGCTCAGCTCGATGGGTGCGCCGCGCAGGCAGGTGAGCTCGACGATCTCGACATCGGTCGTGCCGGTCGCGACCACCAGTCGGTCGTGGGCGACCTCGACGACGGTGCCGGGCTCGAGCTGCGAACGCTCGTCGAGCACCCGGGCGCTGACGACCACCACGGCCGTCTCGGCTCTGGCTCGTTTGGCCGCCGAGATCGAGGGCGCGGCACCGGCGCTGGCGGGGTCTGATTCCGGGTCGGGGCTCGGGAGGAGGAGCTTGGCCAGGCCGACAGGGTTGCCGCGATGGCCGTACTGCAGAGCCCGCACGAGCCTGACGATCGACGACGCGTCGCGCCGCCAGTCGACGACCGCGCCGGCCGAGGGACGATCGGCCCGGCGGTACACGAGGCGCTCGTCGGTGGGCGGCTGCGGTGTCCCGACGATGTCGCCACCGGCCAGACGATCGATCAGCGGCCCGAAGGCGCCGATCGCCGATTCGTAGCACTTGGCGTTGAGCGTGAAGGCCGTCTCGTCATCGGCGATGGCGAAGCGGGTCTCGGCCAGCACATGGCCCTCGTCGATGCCCGAGGTCATGACGTGGAAGCTGATGCCCCACTCCGTCTCGTCGTTGAGGAGCCCCCAGACGGGTGTGTTGACCCCCACGTAGCGGGGCAAGGGCGCGTCGTGGAAGTTGACGGCGACGATCTTCGGCGCGGCCAGGATCTCGTCGGACACGATGTCGAGGTTGCCGATGCTGAAGAGCCAGTCGGTGGCGTCGGCCCGGATCTGCTCTCCCGTCCCCGGACCCAGTTCCGAGACCGGGCAGCCGAGATCGGCGGCCCAGCCGGCGATGGCCGGGTCGCGGGTGAAGACGCGAACGATCTCGTGACCGCGCTCGAGCAACTGCTCACCGCACGTCGCGAGGATGGACTCGGTTCCGATCAGAGTGGCGCGCATCGGCTCTCGTGGGACGGGGGAAGTGGTCGGGTCATGTTCGTGCTCGGTGGGGTAAGGGTCAAGGCTTCGAGGGGCGATCTGGCGGCTTTGGGAGACTTCGGGCGGCGACCCGGTGACAGCTCGGGTCAGCCGGGGCCGAACATGGCGAGCCAGGTCTCTTTGCTCCTGGGGGCGAGGACGTAGTTGGTGCGGCGGGTGTCACCCATGGGCGCAGCCGGCTCGGGGGCGTACCAGTGCCCGGGGAAGAGCATGGCCTCGTCGGGGATGCGGGCCAGGCGGGTGTGGAGGCTGTCGTACATGGCTTCGGGGTCGGACCCTGGGAAGTCGGTGCGACCGCAGCCGTCGAGGAACAGGGTGTCACCTGAGACGAGACAGTCGGCGACGAAGAAGCACTGGCTCCCCGGCGTGTGCCCGGGGGTGTGGATCAGCTCGATGGGGATGGCCCCGACCGTGACGGTGTCGCCGCTGTCGTGGGCCACGATGTCGGAATCGGAGATGCCCGTGGTCTTGCGCACGTACTCGGCCTCGTCACGATGGCAGTGAACCTTGAGCCCCACGAGCTCGAGCAGCTCCTTGACCCCGTCGACCGCGTGGCCCATCAGCGATCCGCCGATGTGATCCATGTGGTAGTGGCTGGCCAGGGCGCCGGTGAGGCGCATGCCGTCGGCCGCGGCCACGTCGACGATGTCGGACGGGCTCCATGCCGGATCGACCACCACGCACTCGCCGGTGGCCCGATCGCCGATCAGGTACACGAAGTTGACCATCTGGCGTGCCATCTGATCACCGGCGGCGATGTCGCGCCCGGCGAGGAGCTGGCGGAAGTACACACGTTCGTCGTTCACGAGGCTCACGAGTGTCGATGGTAGGCGGCTCGGAGCGGTCCTCCGGGCGCGTCTGCGGGATCGGCCCGGGCGCCGTCCGGCGGAGCGCGATACCTTGCCGGCCATGGCAGCTGAGCGGATCGACTACGACGAGTTCGGGCTCTTTCACGAGAACGCCCGCGAGTACGGCCTTCCCTACGACGCACCGCCGACGGTCAGACGGGTGGCTGTGGAGATCGAGCCGGGTTTGTCGCTCTCGGCGCTGGTCTGGGGGACGGGCGCGCCGCGGATCGTGTTCCTCCACGGCGGCGCTCAGAACGCCCACACCTGGGACACCGTGGTGATGGCCTTGGGCGAGCCGGTCGTGTGCATCGACCTGCCCGGACACGGCCATTCCTCGTGGTGGCCCGACCATCGGTACTGGCCGCACGGCAACGCCACCAAGGTGACCAGGGCCATCGAGGTGCTCGCCCCCGAGGCCGAGATGCTGGTCGGCATGTCGCTCGGCGGTCTCACGGCGATCGCCCTGGGCGCGGGCCGTCCCGATCTGGTGCGCAAGCTCTACGTCGTCGACGTGACGCCCGGCGTCGACGCCGCCAAGGGCAAGGCGGTGGCCGACTTCATCCGCGGCCCGCAGACCTTCGCGTCGTACGCAGATCTGCTGGCCCGAACCGTCGAGCACAACCCGACCCGCACCGTGGAGTCGCTCAAGCGGGGCATCCTCCACAACGCGCACCAGCTCGCCGACGGCTCGTGGGAGTGGAACTACGACCGCTCGTTCACCGGCTCCGAGGACGAGCCCGCGGCACGCGAGTTCCCCTCCTGGGGCAACCTCTGGGAACTGGTTTCGGCGCTCCCGATGCCCATCGTGCTGGCCCGCGGGATGCTGTCACCCGTGGTCGACGACGCCGACATCGCCGAGTTCCTCCGCCGCCGCCCCGAGACCCGTTACGAGAAGTTCGAAGGTGCCGGCCATTCGATCCAGGGCGACATGCCCCTCGAGCTCGCCGCGTCCCTCAAGTCCTTCCTGAGCTGAAGTCGTGCCGGCTCCAAGGCGCCTTCGGCGCCGTCGCCGGCGAATTCGGGACCTCGCTGCGCTCGGCGAAAAGCAAGACCGTCCCCAGCAAGCCCGCCAGTTGGAACGGTAATGTACGAGGGGTGGTGGGGACGGGCCCGTCCTCAGGTTCCCGAGCGGAGGGCGTCGACGGGGGCCATGCGGCTGGCGCGGATCGCGGGGTAGGCGCCTGACACCAGGCCGGTGAGGCCGCCGACCAGCGGGGCCAGGAACGGGACGGCCGGGTCGAGCACCGGGGTCCAGGACTGGTAGGCCGAGACGGCCACGACCACGAGCGTGCCCAGGCTGGCCCCCAGGAGACCACCGGCGATCCCCATGGCGCTGCTCTCCATGAGGAACTGCTGGGCGATGTGCCGGCGGGAGGCGCCCAGGGCCCTGCGCAGCCCGATCTCGCCGGTGCGTTCCATCACCGACACCAGGGTCACGTTGGCGATCCCGATCGCGCCGACGAGCAGCGACACCCCTCCGAGGATCAGGAACAGGAGGTCGAGGTCGTTCTGCACGGCTTCGCGGACGCGCTTGGGCTCGGCTGGTGAGACCACCTTCAGAGCCCGGGGGTTGTCGGGCCGCAGCGCCAGCGGCACCTGGCGCGACACGAGCGCGGTGGCCCCGATCTGGGTCTCGACCACGACCAGGTCGGGATGCCCCAGCCGGAAGTACTTTTGAGCTGTGCCTTCGGGGATGATCACCGCGCCCAGGAGATCAGGTTGACGGGCGACGCCGTCGAGGATGCCGATCACCAGATAGACCTGGTCGCCGATGGTGACCGCCGG
>JANLSK010000133.1:0-72645 GCA_031362415.1 Actinomycetes bacterium
CGACGCCACGATCCTACCGGCCCGCCGACCCGAACTACCCCCGATGCCGCCTCCAGGCGTCACAGGAGCCGCTCATCGAAGCGACCCGTCGAGTCGATGGCCACGCTCTGCGAGCACGGCTAACTTCGCTACCCGGCGTGCCCGGTCAGCCCGCCCTGCGGACCACGGCGTGGCCGTCTCGGACGAGCTTGGCGATCGCCCGGTCCTCGCTGAGGCGCACACCCACCCCAACGACGAGTTCCTGCCCAACCGCCCTGGCCAGCTTCTCGAGCGTGTCCAGGGACGGGCGAGTACCGCCCCCCTCCATCCGGGCGATGGCCGACTGAGTGGTTCCCATTCGCTGTGCCAGCTCGGCCTGGGTCAAACCGGCCTCGGTCCGCAACCGGTAGACCAAACCCCGAAACTCAGCGATCCGCGCCTCATCGTTGAAGGCCTGCTGTGCCTCCGTCGACTGGGCAGGCCCGAGGTCTCTCCATGCGGTTCGTTCAGTCATCTTCATCCTCCACGATGTGTCCGTCGACGACGCAACGGTCCAGCGCCCGTTTCGCCCGTTCGATCTGATGGCGTTCTTGGCGGCGGGACTTGACGAACACCGTCAACAGGATGATCCGTCGGCCCGGTGCCACCCAATAGGTGATCCGTGTCGCCTCGCTCCCCAGGTAGAAGCGAAGCTCGCGCAGCTTGCCGTCGAGCTGCTTGCTGTGCGGCTCATCGAGCAGCGGACCCATCTCAGCCAACCGCTCGACATGAAACGAAACCCGGCCCTGCCGGTCGTCATCGAGCGCCAAGTACCAATCGCGAACCTCCGGCTCGAGTTCGACATCACCCCACGACATAGCGCGAATGCTATAGCAGGTCGGGTTGGTCTGAGAGCACGATCTGCCCGGAGGTCAATCCCCCGGGGCGGGTGTACGTTCGACAGCGTCCCGCGCCGACGATGTCGAGCTCACACCCGATGGGCTCAACGGGCTCACAGCGACGACCTGGGCGCAGGTCGAGCAGCTCCGCTCCATCACCTGGACCCGATGCGTCGAACGGCTCGGCAACATCGGAACCACAGCACTCGAACAGCTCCGCGAGATCGCAGCGTTAGGAGTCGACATTCGCTGAACCTTCACCACGCAGGGCGACGTTCCGGGCAGAATCGAAACAATCCGCCGGAATCAAGCGCGGGCCAGTCGAGGACAGGGCTCTCGCCCAGCAGCGATCGACGCGTCGGCCGTAGCGGTCAGTGTCGACGAGTTCGGTGACGACACCCGGACAGGCGCAACAGGGGCCAGAGACGTTTCCACCACACGTCCGAAATGAGGCGTAATCAGTTGTCCGAGCGCTGCGCTCGCAGAGACGGGCGATCCTGCTCGTACACCAGCGATGCTGCTCGACAACTCGGTGCCTCTGACCTGCGGGTTGTCCGTGTTTGTGGGGCTAGCAAGAATCGAACTTGCGACCTCATCCTTATCAGGGATGCGCTCTAACCGACTGAGCTATAGCCCCCCAGGGCCGGCCGATCGTAGCAGCGGGGCTGGGCGGGGTTCCCAAGCAATGGGTCAGCCGCGCCCGAGCAGGCGCCGCAACGACAGTCGAGGCGGCTCCGGACCCTCGTAGAGCTCGTCCTCGGGGATCTCCTCGACGACGGCCTCCTCGAGGAACGCCACCTGCTCGATGACCGTGATCTCGATGCCGCCGACGATCTCGGAGATCAGGTTGTACATGACCGCGGCGAGCAGGGTGATCGCCACGGCGAGAGCTGCGCCGAGCACGCCGAAGAGCAGGAAGTTGAAGAAGAGTTTCTCGCCGACGAACTCGAAGTTGGTGAAGCCCAGATCGTCGATGAACTCCTCGATCTTGGTAACAACCCCGGACGAATTCGCCGCCTTCCAGACCACGATCGCAGCGATCGAGAAGGCCGCGAACAGGGCTGCATAGAGAATCAGGGAGACCTTGAGCACCGACCAGAGGTTGACCCGGCGGATGATGCGGCGGCTGGCGAGTGAGGTGACCGGGGTGACGGCAGTGAGGGTCTTGGGGACGAACGTGTGGCTCGCTGGGCGCGGGGCGGGCTCGAGTCGGCGGCTCGCTCCGACCATGGCCGTGGCGGGGGCCGCTGATGACGGGGTGTCGATGGGGGTTGGCGGTGGCACGCGGCTGGGCACTGAGATCGGCGGGCCCGGGCGGTTCGAGCCCCCGGCGCGAGCGGACGTCGCGCCTGGGCCTCCGCCGCCTGGGCCTCCGGCGGCGCCGCCTGGCAACGACGCCGGCACCGTTGAACCCGGAGCCGGCCCCAGAGGGACGGCCCCCGATCCCTCGGGCAGGCTCCGAGGCATCGACGGTGGCAGCGGCTGACGAGTTGGCGGAGCCGGAACTGCCGGCCGCGCCACCGCGGGCTCAGCAATGGCGGGCTCAGCGGGGGGAATCGATGCGGCAACCGACTCGAAGGCCCGCGTGGCGTTGGCGATCGAGGGACGACCGGAGCTGGCACCGACGGCGGCGCCCACGGGCCGGTGCACCTGGGTGCTCGCCGGATCGTTCCCGGAATCCTGGGGACCCCCAGATCGCAGCCCGGAATCGGGCACGGGCCGCGGCGCCTGTCGAGGCACCGACGGCGGCGCAGCGTCGGCTTCAGGAATCCCCCGGGCCTCGCTCGCCTCGTCCGTGCCGATGTCGCTCATCCGCCGCCTCGCTCCACGTCACTCATGATGCCTCGTTCTGGCCGTCATCCGGGGCATCCTCGTCGATGGAAGCCGCCACGGCGCCCCCGTCGTCGAGCCCCTCGGAAGTCTCCCCAACGAGGCCGTCGCCCGAATCTCCCGCAGAATCTCCTGCAGAATCTCGCTCGATGTTCTCGCCCTCGCCGTTCTCGATGTTCTCGATGTTCTCGATGTCGTCGTCACTGTCGAGCACCGGGGCTGCGGCAGCCACTTCCTCGCCCTCGCCGACCCGGGCCAGACGCACGCCGGTGGCGTCACGACCCTGCGAGGAGATCTCGGCCACCCTGACCCGGACGACCGTCCCGCTGGACGAGAACACCAGTATCTCCTGATCCTGGCCCACCATGAACGCGGCCGCCACGCGACCCCGGGCTTCGGTGACCCTGATGCCTCGTACACCCTGCCCACCTCTATGGTGCTTCGGGAACCGGTCGACGGGCGTGCGCTTGCCGTATCCGGCCGAGGTGATGAACAACAGCTCGGTGTCGGGCTGCACGGCGTCGCAGCTCACGATGGGTTCGCCGCCCTTGAGCTTCATACCGATGACGCCGGTCGCGTTGCGGCCCATGGCCCGCACGTCGTCCTCGCTGAAGCGCACGGTCATGCCCGAGCCCGACACCATCAGGATGTCGTCGGTGCCGTTGGTCTGGATCACCCGGACGAGCTCGTCGTCCTCGCGGAGCTTCACGGCGATGAGCCCGGCCCGCAACGAGCTGTCGTAGTCGGTCATGCGCGTCTTCTTCACGATCCCGTTCTTGGTCGCGAAGAACAAGAACACGCCGTCCTCGTAGGTACGGGTGTCGATGACGGCCTGAATGCGCTCGTCGGCAGCCAGGGGGATCAGGTTGACGAGCGCCGTGCCCCGGGCCGTCCGATCGAGGATGGGCAGCTCGTGAGCCCGGACCCGGTACACCCGGCCTCGGTTCGAGAAGAACAGGAGATAGGCGTGGGCGGTGGTCGTGAGCAGGTGCGCGACGAAATCCTCCTCGCGCAGCTTGGCCCCGGCGATGCCCCGCCCGCCGCGAGCCTGGGCCCGGAACGTGTCGGCCTTGACCGCCTTGATGTAGCCGCCCTTCGACAACATGACGATGAGATCCTCGTCGTCGATGAGGTCGAGCACGTCCATCTCGCCGGGATCGTGCACGAGCTGAGAACGCCGATCGTCGCCGAACTCCTCGCGAATGGCGCCGAGCTCCTCCTTGATGACGCCGCGCAGCATGCCGTCGTCGGCCAGGATCGCCTCCAGCTCGGCGATCGTGGCCGCGAGCTCCTGGAACTCTTCGCGGAGCTTCTGGCCCTCGAGACCGGTGAGGCGCCGGAGCTGCATGTCGAGGATGTAGTTGGCCTGCACCTCGGTGAACGAGAACGGCTCGGCGATGAGCGCCGTTCTGGCCGTGTCGACGTCGGCCGAACCCCGGATGACGGCGATGATGGCGTCGATCATGTCGAGCGCCCTGATGAGACCCTCGACGATGTGGGACCGATCGCGTGCCTTGCGGAGCCGGAACTCCGACCGCCGGGTGATGACCACGATCTGGTGGTTCACGTACACCGACAGCGCCTGGGCCAGGTTCAGCAACCTCGGCACGCCGTCGACGAGCGCCACCATGTTCATGGCAAAGCTGCTCTGCAACGGGGTGTTCTTGTAGAGCTGGTTGAGGACGACCTGCGCGTTGGCGTCACGCTTGAGCTCGACCACGAGCCGAATGTCGTTGCCCGCCGATTCATTGCGGAGGTCGCGAATACCATCGATCCGGCGCTCGTTGACGAGCTCCTCGATCTTGGTGGCGATGCCTTCCACCGAGGTCTGGTACGGGATCTCGGTGACGACGATGCGCTGCATGCCCGTCGACGTGGCTTCGATCTCGGCTCGGGCTCGCATGCGGATCGAGCCCCGTCCCGTGCGGTACGCCTCGATGATGCCCGATCGCCCGAGGATCTGGGCCCGGGTCGGGAAGTCGGGTGCCCTCACGAAGGCCATCAGATCGTCGGGCGTGGCCTGGGGATGATCGATGACGTGCAAGGTGGCGTCGATCACCTCGCGCAGGTTGTGAGGCGGGATGTTGGTGGCCATGCCGACGGCGATCCCGCCGCCCCCGTTGACGAGCATGTTCGGGTAGCGGGCGGGGAGGACCACGGGCTCCTGCTGGGAGCCGTCGTAGTTCGCCGTGAAGTCGACGGTGTCCTCGTCGATCTCGCCGATCAGGTGCATGGCCAGCCGGGAGAGCTTCGACTCGGTGTAGCGCATCGCCGCCGGACGGTCGTCGGGCGAGCCGAAGTTCCCCTTGCCGTCGACCAAGGGGTAGCGCAGGGAGAAGTCCTGGGCCATGCGGGCCAGGGCGTCGTAGATCGCCGTGTCTCCATGCGGGTGGTACCGGCCCATCACGTACCCGACGGCCGTTGCCGACTTCTTCCGGGCCCGATCGGGGAGCATGCGGTCCTCGAACATGCCGTAGAGAATCCGACGGTGGACCGGCTTGAGCCCGTCACGGGCGTCGGGGAGCGCGCGGGCCGTGATGACCGACATCGCGTAGTCGAGGAAGGAGCGTTCCATCTCCTCCTGGATCTCGACCGGTTCCACGTTCACGTGGCCGAAGTCCTGCTGATCGGGCATCGTTGCACCTCTTGTTCCCTCGAAGGTTCCCGGTCTCTTCGTCCCGGGTGCCGGCGCAGTGCGGCCGCGTCAGATGTCGATGAAACGGGCGTCCTTGGCGTTGTGCTGGATGAAGGTGCGCCGGGCCTCGACGTCCTCGCCCATCAGCACCGAGAACACGTCGTCGGCGATGGCGGCGTCGCTCACCGAGACCTGCAACAGCGTGCGGGTGACCTGGTTCATGGTGGTGGAGCCCAGCTCCTCCCAGTCCATCTCTCCGAGACCCTTGAAGCGCTGTGGATCGATCTTGCGATTGGGATGCTCAGCCATGAACCTCTCGAGGGTGCCCTCGTCCTTCAGGTAGTGCGTGTCCTTACCGAGGTCGACTCGAAACAACGGCGGCTGCGCGGCGTACACGTAACCGGCCTTCACGAGCTCGGGCATCTGACGATAAAAGAAGGTGAGCAACAACGTGCGAATGTGACTGCCATCGACATCGGCGTCGCTCATACAGATGATCTTGTGATAGCGGGCCTTACTGAGATCGAAGTCGGCACCGATGCCCGCGCCGATGGCCGTGATGAGTGCCTGAATCTCCTCGTTCTTCAACATCTTGTCGGGCCGGGCCCGCTCGACGTTCAGAATCTTCCCCCGGATGGGGAGAATCGCCTGGAACTCGGGGTTGCGCGCCTTCTTCGCCGAGCCACCGGCACTGTCGCCCTCGACGATGAACAACTCGGAGAGCTCGGGATTGCGTGACGAGCAGTCGGCGAGCTTCCCGGGCATACCCGCCGATTCCAGAAGAGACTTACGCCTCGTGGCCTCTCGAGCGGCGCGAGCGGCGATTCGAGCTCGGGCCGCCTGACCGGCCTTCTGGACGATGATCTTGCCGTCGACGGGGTGCTCTTCGAACCACTGAGCCAGACGTTCGTTCGTTGCCTTCTCAACAATCGACCGCATCTCGGTGTTGCCGAGCTTGGCTTTTGTCTGTCCTTCGAACTGTGGATTCCTGAGCTTCACCGAAAGAATGGCGGTGAGGCCCTCACGAATGTCCTCGCCGAGGAGATTGTCTTCTTTCTCCTTGAGCAGGCCCTTGGCCCGGGCATATTTGTTGAGGACGTTGGTGAGGGCCTTCTTGAAGCCCTCTTCGTGCATCCCACCTTCGGTGGTGGCGATGTTGTTCGCGAAGGAGTGGATACCCTCGTAGTAGCCGGTGTTCCACTGCATGGCGATGTCGACCTCGCCCTCGCCCACCTCCTCCCGGAAGGAGACGATGACGCTGTGGAGCGCCTCCTTCGACGCGTTGAGGTGGCGAACGAAGTCGCTGATGCCGCCCTCGAACCGGAAGACGTGCTCGATCGGTTCGCTCGGACGCTCGTCGCGAAAGACGATCTCGAGGCCCCGGGTGAGGAAGGCCATCTCCCGTAGTCGCTCGACGAGCGTCTGGGCCCGGAAGTCGGTCTCCTCCATGATCGTGCCGTCGGGCCAGAACGTGACCGTGGTGCCCGTCGTGGAGCTGTCGTCGACACGGCGGATCTCGCCGACCGGCTTCCCACCGTCGACGAACGTGAGCGCGAAGCGCCCTCCCTCGCGACACACCTCGACCTCGAGGCGCCGGGAGAGCGCGTTGACGACCGAGACCCCCACCCCGTGCAGCCCACCGGAGATCTTGTAGCCCTCACCCCCGAATTTGCCTCCGGCGTGCAGCACGGTCATCACGACCTCGAGCGCCGACTTGTCGGGGTAGTCGCGGTGCATGCCCACCGGGATGCCCCGGCCGTTGTCGCTCACCCGACAGGCCCCGTCGGGCAGGATCGTGACCTCGATCCGGTTGCAGTGACCGGCGAGGGCTTCATCGACGGAGTTGTCGACGACCTCGTAGACCAGGTGGTGCAGACCCGATGGCCCGGTCGAGCCGATGTACATCCCGGGCCGTTCCCGAACGGGCTCCAGCCCCTTCAAGACGGTGATCGCGTCGGCGTCGTACGCCATGCAGGAACCCTCTCGTGAATCGTTGACGGTGATACTCGGCGTGTCGGCCATCAAGCACACACCCGGGGTCGATCACACTCTTCGTGGTCGAACCGGCCACGCCTCAACCGCGAACGTCGACCTCGGGCGAACCTCCGAACCCAGGGGTCAGACGGTCGACCGGATCTGGAAGGGCACTCGACCGTCGATCGTGGCCAGTACCCGCCGCATCGCCGTCTGTCAGCGCGAAACAGCAGGTCAACTACGGATCAATGTCGGTCAATCGTACCAGATCGTGAGCCCGGAACCGTGGACGTCACCAGGGTTTTGGTCAGCCGTCTCACGTGAGCCGGGCCACGGCGAACACGACGCGATCGACCAGCCCCGGGCCGACACGCTCCGTGATGGCTGACACCATCGACGACTCCAGGTACCGCAACTGCGTGACCCATTCCCCCCCGTCGACCTCGACGGTCAGCACCTGATCACGCAGACGGGCTGGACGGGTGTGGCGAGCGACGGCCTCGCCCACGAGCTCGCTCCAGACCGCCATGATCCGACTCAGCCCGTCGGGCTCGGGCATCCCGAGTGACCGAGCCACATCGTGCAACGAGTCACCGAGGCGCCGCACCGGTCGCTCCTTCACCACGACACTCGCCCGGCCACGACTCGCCCGGTCACGACGACACCAGGCGACCATCATGGATCCGCACGATGGCGTCGGCCCTGAGGCCCTCGGGGAGGAGCCCGGCGGTGGTCACGATGGCCTGGGCCTTGGGGAGATTCGTCACCAGGGCCGCCGTCCGCCCCGGATCGAGCTCGCTGAAGACGTCATCGAGCAGGAGCAGGGGCGCCTCGCCCGTGACCTCGACGACCGTCCCGTGGCCCGCCAGGCGCAACGCCAGGGCCAGCGACCGTTGCTCGCCCTGCGAGGCGTGGGTGCGCGCCGGCAGCTCGTTGACGAAGAGGTCCCACTCGTCACGGTGGGGACCCGCCAGGGTCGTCTCTCGTACGAGTTCCTTCGACCGCAGACGCTCCAGGGCTCCCAGCAGGTCGGTGCCGAGCCGTTCGATGCGTTCAGCGCCCGACGGGGCCTGACCCGTCGATGCGGCGACCCAGTCGCTCACGTAGACGCCGTAGGCGTCGTTGGTGCGGGTCTGATCGGTTGTGCCGGCCAGTGCCCGATAGCTCTCGCTCAGCGGCGAACCCAGGCGCTCGAGAAGGCGGAAGCGGCCGTCGACGACCACCCCCGAGACTCGAGCCAGTTGCGCATCCCAGACCTCGAGCGTGGTGCGATCGTCAGCCGAGCGGACGCCACCGCGTAGCAAGGCGTTGCGCTGCTTGAGGATCCGCTCGAGATCACGGCAGGCTGCGTCGTAGCGAGGGGCCAGGACACCCAGGAGATCGTCCAGGTACTCACGCCGCAGCGCCGGCCCCCCCTTGATGAGCTGGAGATCGTCGGGGGAAAACACCGTCGTCGTCACGGTCTCGGCCAGGGCCCGCAGGCGGGGCACCCGGGTGCCGTTCACCTGGATCCTCGTCCGGCCACCGGGAGCGATCTCCACCTCGACGGTTCGATCGTGGCCGGCTCGGGTGACGGCCGCTCGGATGATCGCCGCGGACGCCGACGCGCGGACCAACGCGCTGTCGGGAACTCCACGGAACGAGCGGCCCGCCGCCAACCAGGACACGGCCTCGAGCAGGCTCGTCTTGCCCTGACCGTTGGCTCCGACCACGAGCGTCACACCCGAACCAGGCTCGACGTCGAGCTCCTCGTAACAGCGAAAATCCTGGAGCCAGAGCCGCTGGAGCAGCACCATCCGTGCTCGACGTCCGTCTTCAGCCGCCTCGGACGGTCACGGGATACGGACAGGCATCAGGAGGTACGTGTAGTTCCCGTGCTCGGCGCTCTTGAGCGTCGCCGGCTTGAGCCCGTCGAGCGTGTCAAGGTACACCTCGGCACCGTCGATCGCGTTGAGCCCGTCGATGAGGAACTCGGGGTTGAAGGCTACGGTCATCTCGGTGCCCTCGTACTTTGCGTCGAGGGACTCGAAGGCCCGGCCGACATCCTGAGCACTGGCTGTGAGCTCGATCCCTTCGCTGGACAACGACAACTTCACCGGCGTGTTGTCGCGGCCCTGGGCCACGAGACGCACTCGGCGAACAGCCTCGGCGAAAGGCTCCTTGGCCAACGTGACACGGTTCGGGTAGTCGCTCGGGAGGAGCTGGCGGTAGTTGGGGAACTCGCCCTCGATCAAACGGGTGGTCACTCGGGTGGAGCCGGCCACGAACTGCGCTTCGCGGGTGCCGAGGATCACGGTGACGTCGTTGGTCCCGAGCACACGGAGGAGCTCGGCCAGGGCCTTGGCCGGAACGAGCACGCGGCGACCCTCCTCCAACAGGTGCTCACCGGGAAGGTCACGTACAGCCAGCCGGTACGAATCGGTGGCCACCAGCCGGAGCCCGTTGGGATCGGACTCGAAGAGCACACCGGTGAGGATGGGACGGGCATCGTCGCGAGACGCTGCCGGAACCACCTGGCGCAACGCCTCGCTCAGGACAGCGCCGGCCACCACGACACCGTCGACCTCGACCACGGGCAGGCGAGGGAAGTCCTCCACCGGAAGTACCGGGATCCTGAACTCGGAACGGTCGGCCGTGATCGTGGCTTCGTCGTCGTGGATCTCGATCGTGACCGTCGACGCTGACATCGACTTCACGATGTCGCCCACGAGCTTGGGCACCACGGCCGCTCCAGGGGACAGAACCTCCACCGGAACCGAGGTCTCGATCGTGAGCTCGAGATCGGACCCCACCAACTCGACGCATCCTTCGCCCGTGCGCACGAGCAGGCCAGAAAGCACGGGCATGGCCGCTGAGCGGGAGGTGACAGCTCGAAGGGCGGTTCCGATGGCCTCGACGAGCGCGAGACGGTCGCAGCGAAACTTCACGTCGGGCTCCCTTCTTTGTAGGGGTAAGAAGAATTGAAATTCAAGGTCAGCAGTAATAAGCCCTGTGGATTGTGGACAACGGGCCGAATCTGCTGGTCAGGGGTAATATCACTGTCCCCTGGTCGTCCACCGTCACGCACACCCTCGGAGTCACACGCATGATATTTTATGGAGTTCCTCCACATCTCAGGGTAGCTCCGTCCCCAGGTGTCCACAGGGTTATCCACAGGATCACGAGCCCGGATGACGAATGCGGCTGGTGAGCTCATTGACCTGATCGAAGATGGCCCGGCGCTCGCCCATCAGGGCGTCGATCTTGGTCACGGCGTGCATGACGGTGGTGTGGTCGCGACCACCGAAGACCTTGCCGATCTGGGGATAGCTGTAGTCGGTCAGCTCGCGAAAGACGTACATACCGATCTGGCGGGCGATCACCAGGGTGCGGCGACGGCTCTTGCCGATGAGCTCGTCGACCGTCCAACCGAACATCTTGGCTGTCTCGTCGAGGATCATCTGCGGCGTGATCACCCGGGGTTCGCTGCTCGGGAGCAGGTCGGAGAGGACGTGGCGGGCCAGTTCGGCGGTTGCTCGGACCCGGTTGAGGTTGGCGTAGGCCGCCACCCGGATGAGCGCCCCTTCGAGCTCGCGGACGTTGTCGGTGATCTGGGCTGCGATGAACGCGTACACCGCATCGGGGATGGCCGTGAACCCTTTCAGCTCAGCCTTTTTTTGGAGGATGGCCAGGCGGGTCTCGAACTCCGGAGGCTGGATGTCGGTGATGAGGCCCCAACCAAATCGGGTGCGCAGGCGATCTTCCAGCGTGGCGATGCTGTTCGGGGGCCGGTCGGACGAGATGACGATCTGGTTGTGGTTCTCGTAGAGGGAGTTGAACGTGTGGAAGAACTCCTCCTGAAGCCCCTCCTTGCTCTCCATGAACTGGATGTCGTCGACGAGCAGGACGTTCACGCTGCGGTAGCGCCGCTTGAAGTCGGGCATGGTGTTGGTGCGGATGGCGTCGACGAACTCGTTCATGAAGGTCTCGGTGGAGACGTACCGCACCAGCATGTGCGGGAACTGCTGGAGCACGTAGTGGCCGATGGCCTGCAGCAGGTGGGTCTTGCCCAGCCCCGCGGCACCGTAGATGAACAAGGGGTTGTACGACTTGGCCGGGGTCTCGGCCACCGAGAGCGCCGCGGCCCAGGCGAACCGGTTCGACGCGCCGATGACGAACTCTTCGAACGAGTATCGAGGGTTCAGAGGGTCGGTGGTCGCCCGGGTCGGGGCCGGAGCGGCTCCGGCAGGGAGGGACTCGACCGTCTCGGGCACGGGTCCAGCCGTCCGATTGTCAGCCGGCACGGGCCTACCGGCTGCTTCGAGGTCGCGCTTGGGGACCTCGACCACGAGCTCGATCTGGAGCTCCTCACCGACCGCTTCGCGCAGGACGTCACGGATGAGCCCGTTGTAGGTGGACGAGATCCGGTCGCGCACGACGGTGCTCGGAACGGCGAGGAAGAGGGTCTCGTCCTCGAGGCGCAACGCCCGGACCCCTTCGAACCAGGTCAGCCAGGTCGCGTCGCTGAGATGCGAACGGAG
Source organism: Actinomycetes bacterium (assembly GCA_031362415.1). Lineage (GTDB taxonomy): Bacteria > Actinomycetota > Acidimicrobiia > IMCC26256 > VFJJ01 > VFJJ01. The sequence goes on from JANLSK010000133.1 coordinate 11,817, forward strand.
CGCCGACGCGCCACGTTCCCACAGTGCTGAGGCTGTGAGCTCGGGGGTCGAGCTGGCATCGGATGCTGCGTTTTCCACAGGGTCTTCCACAGGTGTGGACGATGGAAACACGTCCTGACCACCTCGTTCGAGGTGGTGTTCACGGAATGAGGCTCGCGGGTTGTTGTGGGTCGGCGCCGAGGGGAAGTGGTCGCCGGCGTTCCTGTGGGGGACCAACCCGGCCGCTGGAGCGGAGCGCACGCTATCAGGCGACCCTCGCACGCTCAACACGAACCAGGCCCGGTACCGTTCGGCGCTGCGACACCGCAACCGATGTCGAGCGACACGGGGCAGCCCACGAGCCCAACCGGACGCCGAGGGCCGAGTGTGACCCACGTCTTGGCAGCCGGTACACTTCGCCGCTGGTCGACGCGTCTGTGCGTCGAACACGGCATTCGTCGGCGGTCGGGACATCTGACCCGATTCGCCCGAAGCGAGTTCCCAGGGATCGGCCAGCCTCCAGCGAGTCGCACGGCCGGCATTCCCGACGCTGACACTGCCCCGGATGGGGTGCGTGTTCGGCGGATCGTCGAGGAGACAACACTGTGAAGCGCACGTTCCAGCCGAACACTCGCAAGCGCAAGAAGACGCATGGGTTTCGGGTACGCATGAGTACTCGTGCAGGACGTGCTGTCCTGGCTGCCCGGCGCCGCAAGGGCCGGGAGCGACTGTCGGCCTGATCTGGCGTGTCAGGGACCGGGCCACCTTCCGGTCGTTCGCAACGGGTATCCGCCGCCGCCGTGGTCCGGTGTCGGTGACACTCGTGCGTACCGACTCGATCACGCCGCCACGCGTCGCGTACGCGATCGGAAAGCGTGTGGGTTCTGCCGTCGAACGCAATCGCGTGCGGCGGCGTCTCCGGACGTGCGTGCACCAGCACGTCGAATCCCTGGTCAGCGGGGGTTCGTATCTGTTGAGTGTCGGTCCTGCCGCGGTATCCATGAGCTTCGCCGAGCTGTCGGAGCATGTCGGCTCGGCGCTCGGCGCTGTTCGGGACGCCCGGTGACGGGCACCGTGGTTCTCGTCGACGCCGAGGGCGAAGCGAACTCCGGTGTGGTCGGCCGTCACGGCGCCCGTCCGGGAGTGGTCGCGCGGCTTCTGCTCGGAGCGATCAACGGGTACCGGTGGTTCTCCCGCCTGTTTCCCAATCGGTGCCGGTACTGGCCGACCTGCTCGCAGTATGCGCTCGACGCGGTGTCGGGATGGGGTGCCGTCCGGGGTTCGTGGCTTGCCCTGCGCCGGATCGGACGGTGCCATCCTTGGGGCGGCAGCGGCCTCGACCCCGTTCCCGTGCGAGCAGCGCAGCCGCAGCCGAAACCGACCTGCCCGAACACCAGTTCGCTCGAGCATCTTCATCATCTCCGGGCCCATGACCTCTCGGCCCCCGACGAAGTGGGATCACCATGCTCTCCACGTTGACCGTTGCCGCGGTGGTGGCGATCGCCATCTTCGACTCGCTCGTCGATGGCCTCGGGTCCCTGCTGGCGTTCTTCTACGGGCTCATCCCCAACTACGGCGTCTCGATCATCCTGCTCACGATCGCCGTGCGCCTCCTGCTCTTCCCGCTGACGGCCAAGCAGGTCCGCTCGATGAAGCGGATGAGCCAGATGGCGCCCGAGATCAAGCGCCTGAAGGCCAAGTACGGCGATGACCGCCAGAAACTCAACGAGGAAACCCTCAAGTTCTACAAGGAAAACCAGATCAACCCGGCAGCTGGGTGCCTCCCCATCCTGTTGCAGATGCCGATCTTCTTCGCTCTGTTCCGGGTGTTGCGCGAGCCCGCTCAGCACATCCCGGACACGTCGGAGCTGTTCGCCAAGATCTGCGCGAAGGCAACGAACGTGCTGGCCACGGTGGACGAGTGCAAGAAGGCGCCGTTCCCGAAACCGGCGAAGTTCCTGAACATGGACATGTTCGTCAAGGCCAGCGATGGTCCCGACGGAGGCTTCGACGGGTTCACGCAGGCCCTTCCCTACTTCGTGCTCATCGCACTGGTGATCCTCACGGGCCTCTACCAGGGCCGGATGATGCAGGCCCAGCAGAAGGACGCAGCACCGAGCGCTCAGGCGCAGCAGATACAGATGATCTCGAAGATCTTCCCGCTGATCATGGGATTCATCTCCTTCGGGATGCCTTCGGGCATCGTCTTGTACTTCCTCGTCGGCAACCTGTGGCAGATCGGTCAGCAGCGCTTGGTATTCAACCGTGAGGTGAAGATGCCGGAAATCAAGGTCCGTGACGACGATGACGGGGATGCAGTGGCCGGCCCGAGCCGAGAGACCGGCTCGTCATCCAAGAAGACAGCCATCCTCGACGCCGACCGCTCGTCCGGCAACGATGCGAAGCCCGCGCTGCCATGGAAGCGTGCCGCCAAGCCTCCGGCGACGCCACCGTCGTTGGAGAAGCCGGCGTCTCCGTCGGCTCGCTCCGCTCCGAAGAAGCCCGACCTGGGGAAATCGACCAAGCCATCGAATGTGTCCAAGCCGGGTACGGGCTCGTCGGGGACCGTGAAGAAGGGTCCGGGCGGTCAGTCGGCAGGCTCGGGTCGAGTCACTCCCAAGGGCGCCAACAACAAGAATCGAAAACGACCATAAGCACGGCGGCCGGCACGACCGGCTGACCGTCACGGGCAAGGAACGCATCGATGGAGTGGGTTGTCATCAGCGCCAAAACAGTCGAGGAAGCGCTGGAACGCGCCCTCGACCAACTGGGAGTCGACGAGAGCGAACTCGAACACGAGGTCGTTGACGAGGGACAGAAGGGCCTTCTCGGGAGATTCGGTACAAAGCCCGCCCAGATCCGGGCTCGTGTGCGCCCGGTCTCGCGTGAGAAGCCCGACACTCGCCGGCGTCGACGCCGTACGTCGGGACGGGACGAGGCTGGCGACCGGCCGAGCTCAAATGGGGGTTCGGGAGCAGCCCCGGAAGGGGCGAGCCCGCGTGGCGGCGGTCGGACCCGGGATGGCGCCCCGAACGGCGGCTCTCGAAGCGCAGCGGGTGACGGGACTGCCGGGGAGCCCAAGCCCCGGAGCAATGGTGGTGCGAAGCCCACGAGGGAACGCCGGGAACGCCCGGCACCGACGGAAGAGGAGCAGACCATGGTCGACGAGATCCCCCTGGAAGAGCAGGCCGAACATGTACGGCAGTTCATGGTGGGGCTGGTCGAGACCATTGGTCTCACCGCCACGGTGCGGGCCGCAATCATTGACGACACCGTTGCCGTGACGGTCGACGGGGACGGGCTGGGAGTCCTGATCGGGCCCCGAGGAGCCACGATCGAGTCGACGCACGAGCTGTGCCGTTCGGCCTTGCAGCAGTTCACCGGGGGTCATGGTGCCCGGATGACCGTTGATATTGCCGGCTATCGCGAGCGTCGACAGATCGCCCTCGAGGAGTTTGCCCGTACCGTTGCCGAGCAGGCCCGCGAAACCGGGCGTGACCAGGTGCTGGAGCCCATGAGCTCGCTCGATCGCAAGATCGTGCACGATGCCGTGACGGGTATCGAGGGGATCGCCACGGAGTCCCAGGGCGAAGAGCCCCGCCGGCGCGTGGTGATCAAGCCATCGGCGTGAGCTCACGACGGGTCGTCGGCCGAGGCGACATGCCGACCGACGATCCGTCCGGTGCGTGCCGGATGTCGTGCCGCCTCGCTCGAGGGGGTGGGCCGGGTCCGTACCCGCGCTGCTCGCGGTACGGTTGGAGCGTCCGCTTCGTGCGGAATGTGCGGCATATCCACAGTGTCCAGCAGGTGCGAGAGTTCCAGCTGCTTCGGGATGTCCAGGCTCCCCTCAAGCTCCAGTACGCCCAGAGCAGCGGACTCATGTGATGACACCGGATGCCCCGCTCCTCGAGATGCTTGAGCGCGCCCGCGCCTTGGGGTTCCTGGGGCCGGGTCCAGTCGTTGCTCAGCACGCCCATGCTCTCGCGCACATCGCCTGTGTTGCTCAGATACCGACCCGATTCCTCGATCTTGGCGCTGGTGGGGGCGTGCCTGGCCTGGTGGCCGCGGCCCACTGGCCCGAGGCCCATGCGGTACTGATCGACGCCAGCGAGCGCCGCTGTCGGTTCCTCACCGAGGCGACGACGGCCCTCGGTCTGAGCGAGCGGGTCACCGTGTTGATGGGACGGGCCGAGGTGCTGGCTCACGATCCCGAACTACGAGGCACCTTCCCCGTGGTCCTCAGTCGCTCGTTTGGCCCCCCCGCAGTCACGGCCGAGTGTGCTGCGGCCTTTCTCGAGCCAGGGGGCGTGCTCGTGGTCAGCGAGCCGCCGGTGCTCGTCGCAGGACGATGGAATGACGCCGCACTCCTGAGCCTCGGTTTCGATCATCCCGAGGTGGTGACCCTCGACGCCACCCGCTTCGCCGTGCTCCGGTGCTCCCGGCTGACAGATGATCGATTTCCGCGCCGGGACGGTGTCCCGGCCAAGCGTCCCCTGTGGTGAGTCTTTGACGGTCTGTTCCACGTGGAACAGACCGGGGCTGGGGCGGGGGATGGCCGCGGTTTGCCGCTCGATGCGCGGGGAGGCTGGTCTGTGCTGCGGATGAGCCGGTGCGGTTCGTTCCGGTGCCTGGGCGTCGGATGGTGGGGGCCGCGGCCTCGGGTCTCGGCGCGATCGGCGACCCGGTGGGCTTTTCAGGGTGACCCTGTCACCACGGGGTGTCCCGGGTCGTCTGTTCCACGTGGAACAGGTCCGGGGCGTTGATGACCGCGGTTTGCCGTTTGATTGGCGGGGGCTGGTCTAGCGGCGGATGAGCCGGTTCTGTTGGCGCCACGTCGTGATGGGATGACGGCCGCTCTGGGCGTCATCGAGCGTGAGCATGGGCGATGGCCAACGATGGTGACCCTGTTCGTGCATCCTGGGTGCTGAGGAGATCGGTCGCGGGGGCCGTGGGATGGGCCGGGTTGCGTCGGGGTGGTGTCAGCAGTCATCGTCCACCACGAGTTTCCCCTCCGCCCGCGGTTGGGAGCGCGACAATCGGACCGTGGAACGAGACCTCGACCGTGACGATGGTGGTGAGCGACGATCTTGCGGCTGTCGAGGCAGCGCTGCGATCGGGCCGGTTCGTCTGGGGTTGTGGTTCTTCGTGGCACTGTGGGGTCATGCACAGGGCCGGTGGCTCCGAGGCTCCGTTGGAAGCCACGATGGCAGCGACCGGGATCGAGCTCGCTGCCCGGACTGCGGGACCGCGAGGGTCGACGGTTCCCTCGAACCGGAGCCGGGCCGAGTGCCTCCGGGTTCTCGCCATCGTCCTTGCTCACGACTTCGAACCTGAGCTTTTCCGGATGCACCCGACCGGCTCGTGTAACGGCCCGCTGTCGAGGCCCTCGGCACGGCCGCAGCCGCGATCCCCGGCGACTCGGCGACCATCGGGCCGCGTAGCCGACAATTGTTGCGTTCACCCGAGGTCGGCTCGTCGAGGCTCGCTCGACTTGACCAGGCGTACTTCGACGGGCTCGAAACTCTGTTCACGTATCCTCGATGAGCACCCCAGACGCATACTCATCGCCACCGAGCACGTCACCGTCATCCCCGCTTCCAACATCGCGCCACCACATATGCGTTTGGATGGTGCGGGTGGCGGTATCCCGGGTCCCGGGCGGGATCAGCGACCCAGGTGGCCATCAGGGTGACCCTGTCACCAGAGGGGGGTGTCCCGGGTGTCGTGTTCCACGTGGAACAGCAGGCGTATCGAGGCGCTCCTCGTGGAGCGTGTAGCGCTGGGGAATGATGCCGGTAGACCGGCGGCGCCGACGATCCCCCTACGCCACTGCCACGGCAGTGCGGAAATCCGGTCTGGCGTGGGGCCCGACTCGGTCGCTGGGCACGATCCCGACGACTATGTCAACGACCCGGTGCCGTCATCGGCCCGTGATTCACGCTCGCATCAGCCGGGGCGCACCGAGGCAGCACGGGCGATCAAGACAGAGGATTTCGAGGACCTCAGCGCATCGCCTGCCGGCTGGGCCGCGGCTTGGGCGAGGACCGTCGCTGCGGCTGGGTACAGGTGACCGTTGCCCATGGCGTAGGACTGCGACGATCACGTTCGGCGGCTGGGCTTCATCGAGTTCCCGACGACCGAGGCTCACTCCAGGCAGAAACGACGACCTGGCGCACACCGAGGAGGGTCGGCCCGGCCATGATCCGGTTCGAATCACCGCTCTCCGGAGCGGGATCCCGCCCTCTCGAACTCCAGCCTGGCTCCCCATCCGGGGCGCCCGGCTGCTCGGTTGAGCGACGACTCGACTGGGTCATGATGCAGCGCGAGCCTGCGCGTCGCAGACACCCGCGGACGAGGAGGCTTGAGGCGACGACCGTGTGTACGACGCGACGCTGCTCCCGCGCTCGCGAATCGCCCCCGAGCGAAGCCGAGCGAGAATCAACGTGACGTGGTGTCTCCCTGTGGCCACCGGTCAGGCCTGGCCCACACGCCGGTCTCCCAGGTACCCGAGTCGGCGCTGGCCCGATGTTGCTGTTCGCTCCGAGTTCCGACTTCGGGTGACGCCCGTCTGGTCCGGCTGCAGAGCGGGAATGGTGGTGGTCCGGCCAGCCCGTTCGTCGGCCCAACTCTCGTAACGTGAAGACGGTACCCAGGCAGGCACGCCCAAGCCCGACGATCCAATGCTCGTGGCCCACCAGCCCACCCACCAGCCACGAGGGCAGCTCGGCCCGCCCCTCTCAGGGGATGAACTGCCGTGTGAGGCACCTGTGCACCCGTTCGAGCAGTTCCCGATACGCCGACCTCCGGCTGGGAGCACGACGCCATTGCACCCCGTAACCCTTGGGAGCACTGGGCATGGCGGTGGTCCGGGAATGCTCGACGGCGGACCATGAACGATCCGGCGCGTTAACGGGAATCAGGTGCGGCACCACAGGGCCGGGTTGAAGGTTCCGCCCACGCTGGCAGCGGTCCCGGAGTCGCGTGCGAGTTGTTCACGCCATGGAGGGAGCGGGCACCCAGGTCCACGTGGAACCGTGATCATGTGGTCTAGGCTGGCCAGCGGTGCCCTTTCCCCGGAGTGATCCAATGGACCGTACGACCACGCTCCCTGGCGACGAGGCGACCGTGATGGGGCGTCCCGCTGAAAATCTCCCGGCATTGCCGCCTGTACCTGACCTGACCAGAATGAAGGACGCGGCTGCTCGCCTCGGGACGAGCTCAGATGCCCAGCGTGCCGAGCGCAACGACACCTATGAACTCCCCCGGATCATCGCCCTGGCCAACCAGAAGGGCGGTGTTGGCAAAACCACGACCACGGTGAACCTCGGTGCCGCATTGGCCGAGTCCGGGTTCCGGGTCCTGCTCGTCGACCTCGATCCGCAAGGCAACGCCACCACCGGGCTGGGGCTCAACCTCAGGAGCATCGACGCGTCGATCTACGACGTGATGATGACCGACACCCCCATCGACGATTGCATCGAACCCACGAGCGTCAAGAACCTGTTCGTGGCCCCGGCCACCATCGATCTTGCCGGCGCCGAGATCGAGTTGGTTCCCATGTTCAGCCGGGAGTTCAGGCTCCGTCGAGCGTTGGCTCAGGTACGCGACGACTACGACTATGTGCTGATCGATTGCCCACCGTCATTGGGGCTGCTCACCGTGAACGCCATGGCCAGCGCCGATGATGTCATCGTCCCGATTCAGTGCGAGTACTACGCCCTGGAGGGGCTCGGGCAGTTGGTCAAGAACGTGCAACTCATCAAAACCAACCTGAATCCGGCCCTCGAGATACGGGGCATCGTGATGACGATGTTCGATGCCCGCACGAAGTTGGCTGAGCACGTCGAGGCTGACGTTCGTGAGCACTTTGGATCGACGGTGTACCGAACGGTGATCCCGCGCACAGTCCGCCTCTCTGAGGCCCCGTCGTTCGGGCAACCGATCACGACCTTCGATCCCACGAGCCGCGGTGCGATCGCCTATCGAGAGCTGGCCAAAGAGGTAAGTCGGGGAGCGCAACGCCGGAGCCCGTGAGCGCCCGAGGGGGCGATCGTCGACAGCGTCTCGGGTCACTCGAGGGAGGAAATTCAGGTGGTGCAGCGTGGGGGTTTGGGAAAGGGCCTCGGAGCCCTCATTCCGACGGCGTCGATGCCCGGGGGCGGTGGTCTCCAAGACCTTCCGATCTCGGACGTGCGCCCCAACACGTACCAACCTCGGCAGCATTTCGATGAAGAGCTGCTGACCAGCCTGGCCGATTCGGTGCGTGAGGTCGGTGTTCTGCAACCCATCCTGGTTCGGCCCCTTGCCGACGGTGGATATGAGCTCATCGCCGGCGAGCGCCGCTGGCGCGCCGCTCGGCGGGCCGGTCTCCAGACCATCCCGGCGCTCGTGCGTGACGTCGATGATGCCGGTGCCTTGGAGCAGGCGCTGGTGGAGAACCTCCATCGCTCCGACCTGAATCCTCTGGAGGAGGCGGCCGCGTACCAGCAGCTCATCGATGATTTCGAGCTGACCCACGACGAGGTGGCGGCTCGTGTCGGGCGTAGCCGAGCCACGGTGTCCAACATTCTTCGGTTGATGCAGCTCCCACCGGCGATCCAGCGGCTCCTGCAGCTCGGACAGGTCCAGATGGGCCATGCCCGGGCGCTGCTGGGTACGCCCGATCGTGCGTTCCAGGAGCAGCTCGCCCGCCGGGTGGCCACCGACGGCTTGTCGGTTCGCGAAGTCGAAGACGCCGTGCGACTCCGAAACGAAGGGGCTGGCTCGTCCCGGCAACCGGCCGCGTCGCCCCCACCGCGCCTGCGCTCTCCGGGATTGCTGGAGCTTGAGGAGCGCCTCTGCGACCTGTATTCGACCCGCGTGCACATCTCGATGGGGACCAAGAACGCAGGCAAGATCAGCATTGACTTCGCCACGGTCGAAGATCTCGAACGGATCTATCGCATCATGAACGGCGCCGGCTCGGCGTCGCCCCGAGACGCCAACGTCTAGAGGATCAGCTGCGACTCGGAGTCGATTCGGGCGAGCATTGGCTCACGATGGCGTGGGCTCGGTGTGTTCTTCGATTGCCTCACGCAAGCCCGTGGCGATGGCCTCGCCGATCGCGTAGGGGTGACGCACCACCTCCGCCATGGCCGCGGCATCATCAGCGCGCACGAGCTCGATGACGACCGCCGGCATGCGACTCTCACGCAACAGGGAGACTCGGGCGCCTGTCGGCTCGATGGGGAGGGGGAGCAGTTGTCCGAGAGCCAGGCTGACCCGTGATGCCATCCGAAAGCCTGCTTCTGACCGGAACGGCCCCGAGGCGAAGTACGAACACGACGGGCTCCCGGCGTCTGACGCCCACCGGAGCGCGACGAGCGCGTCGACCCCAAACCGGTTGGCTCGGGCTGCGACGAGACTGTGGTCGACCCCGCACACGTCGGTCAGCACGTCGGCGCCGCTGTGGGTGAGGCTGCGTGAGACGGCGGCGGCGACGACATCGAGCCCGGGCTCCACCACGACCAGAATGCTCCGACCGCGTAGCTTGGCGGGCACCGTGCGAAGAACCTCCAGCTCACGGACCTGGGCGATCGAGTCGTCGCGGGGTGGGCCGAAGCGGGCCATTGCGGCGACCGAGTCGGGCCCGCAGATACCGTCAGCCGACAGCCCGACGTTGCGCTGGAACTCGCGGAGAGCCCCCTGCGTGGAAGGACCGAAGATGGCGTCTTCGCGTCCAGCGTCGAAACCCAGCGCATTGAGCTGCCGCTGGAGTCCGCCGACGTCATCACCCCGAATCATCGGAGCCTTGAGGTACAGCAGACGGTCACCGAGCTTGTGGCGACTTTCGTCAAGAGCTCGCCAGGTCTGGGCGCCGACGATGCCGTCGACACGGAGCCTCCGCTGGTTCTGGAAGCAGCGGACGGCGTCTTCGGTGCCTTCGCCGAAGGTACCCTCACGCTCCACCAGAGGGATGGAGTAGCCGAGATCGATCAGACGGCGCTGAAGATCGCGCACGGCTTCACCATGCTGAGATCGTTCGATCCAGACGGGATCGGCCACGAGATCACCCACGAGACAGGACCAGGAGCCGGGCTGCGCCCGTTCCCGATCCGACCGTTCGGGAGCTAGGCGATGAACTCGGCCAGGTCTTGCAGCAGAGCGCCCTTGCCCTTGGCTCCGACGAGACGCTTGGCCGGGACCCCGTCCTTGAAGACGATGAGCGTGGGGATGCTCATGACGTCGAAGCGACGGGCCGCGTTGGGGTTGTCGTCGACGTTGAGCTTGGCGATGGTGATCTTCCCGGCGTACTCCGTGGCGATCTCGGCGAGCACGGGGGCGATCATCTTGCACGGGCCGCACCACTCGGCCCAGAAGTCGACCACCACGGGGGTATCGGACGAGGCGACGCTCTCGTCGAAGGTGGCGTCACTGAGAGTCACGATTCCGTCAGCCATGGGGGGTCCTTTCGTTGGGCGGAGTGTAGCCAGGGCTTCGAACACCCCCGTGGCTCAAGATGTTCCCGGTGCCGGGTCAGTGGGTGCCGGCGGGCTGGGCCTCGAGCCAGCGCTCGGAGTCGATCGCGGCCTGACACCCGGACCCGGCTGCGGTGATCGCCTGGCGGTAGACGTGGTCGACGACGTCGCCGGCGCCGAAGACGCCATCGATCGACGTCTTCGTGGAGCCGTCGTAGGTGAGCAGATAGCCGTTCTCGTCGAGCGCGAGCTGGTCGGCGAACAGGCTGGTGTTGGGAACGTGGCCGATGGCGACGAACATCGCCCCCACCGGCAGCGTCGACGACACACCGGTGCTGGTGTTGGTGAGCGCCAGGCCCTCGACCCGACCGTCTCCGAGGACGTCATCGACCAGGGTGTTCCAGTGGAAGGTGATCTTGGGGTTCGCCGCGGCACGATCGGCCATGATCTTCGAGGCTCGGAGGGAGTCGCGTCGGTGGATGAGGTGCACGGTGCTGGCAAAGCGGGTGAGGAAGTTGGCCTCTTCCACCGCCGAGTCGCCACCGCCAACGACGGCGATCTCCTGGCCCCGGAAGAAGAAGCCGTCGCACGTGGCGCATGTGGAGACGCCATGGCCGAGGAGCCGCTGCTCGGACGGGAGGTCGAGCATCTTTGCCGTGGCTCCCGTCGAAATAATCACGGAACGTGACTGAAACTCGCGATCGCCAACCCACATGCGGAACGGTCGAGCCGAGAAATCGACCCGATCGACGTTCTCGGTGACGAACTCCGTTCCGAAGCGGACAGCCTGGTCACGCATGATCTGCATGAGCTCCGGCCCCATGATCCCATCGACGAACCCCGGGAAGTTCTCGACCTCTGTGGTGAGCTGAAGCTGACCACCCCACGTGACGCCCTCGATCATCAACGGCGCCAAGTTCGCTCGGGCGTTGTAGATAGCGGCGGTGAGGCCGGCGGGGCCCGAACCGATGATGATGACGTCGCGGACGTCGGACATGGAGAACCTCGGAGATCGAGCGAATGGTCAAGATTGGCGGACGGTCGATGGATCGGGGCGCCGACTCCGGGCGTTACCGGGCTCGGCGCGTCCAGACGAACATCCCCAGGGCGACGAAGATTCCGCCGACGATCAGGTGTGCGGCCCAGGCCCGATCGCCAGGCATGGCGATGACCAGGAGCCGGAAGGCGCCGATGGCCAACAGCGCCAGGGCCGCCACCGCGAAGAACGCGGCCAGGAGGCCGTAGACGATGGCCCGGGCCACGGACTTCGTCGGTACGACAGCCTTGTCGCGAACGGTGCCGACGGCGGTCTCTACGAGATCGGCCGCCTGGGTGGTCCAGTCACTCACGGGGGCCAGGCTAGCCAAGCGACCTCGTCAACCGCATGTCTGAGCGCTCCAGGTTCCTACCGGGTCTCGGGCCGTCCGTCGTCTCGGGCTCAGCTACGCACCGGTGGCGCTGCGAGCTCGAACACGACGGCGCAGGTCTCGGCGTCGAGGCCGATCACGACGCGCTCGGCGCCCCGACCCACGACGTAGACCTGCACGTCGACACCGTCGACCCGAGCCCGGGTTGGGATGACGACCGTTGTTCTGGCCGACTGTTCATCGGTGATCGGGCAGACAGCGTCGGCCGTGCCGCTGGTCGTGGCCACCGGGGCGTTGGTGGCGTTGGTGATAGCCGTTGTCGTGGCGTTGGGCGCTGGGGACACGGCGTCGAGACGGTTCACCAGGGCGGTGACCAAGCTGGCCGCGTCGTTGAACGTGCCCAGATCAGCGCCGAGGTCGGCGTCGTCGAATTGCGCGCCGGACGGGTTGGGCAGTGATGTCGACTCGCCCTCGACCGGCACCGTGGTCGCCGCAGTTGCGGCGTCGGCGACAGGACCCGCATTGGTCGTCGCGGCCCGGGTGCTCTCTGCTCCACCGTCACCGGGGACCCCGAGTGCCTCGGCCGCAAGCGAGGTGTCGCTGGCCGCCGCGGTCGTGGCGTCGAATGCCGCTGGGGCAGCGGCTTCGGCACCACTCTCGGCTCGGGCCTCGAACGTCGAATCGTCGGCGGCAACCTTGACGGAAGCCGCGTCGTCGCCGGAGCGGTCACCGGATGTGCTGACGACGACAGCCACCACGACCGCCGCCGCCGCTGCTCCCACCAGCGCCGTCCTCTGGAACCAACGCTGACGTCGCCCGGCCAGGGGAACGGGTTGCACCCGGTCGCCGTTCGCATCATCAGGGACGGCGCTCTCGGGGACGGCGCTTCCGGCGGTGTCGAGCACGCCGTCGTCGAAGGCGGCCAGCGCTGCTCGAAGAACACGCCGGCGGGTCAGGTCGTCGACGGGCTCGACGTCGCGCAGCGCCGATCGGATCGCCTGCAGCTCGGCCGGGCTGACCGCGCTGTCGGGATCACTGGTGGGATCGCTCCGCAGGTTGTCGGATTCGTTCATCGAGGACTCAATGCTGGCGAGGGAGGGCTGGACGAGTCAGGGCTGGGCGAGCGGGGACCGGGGCGGGGGCAGACCATGCTCACGACGATGGACGTTCATCGCGGGGTGTCGGTTGCTTGGACGTCGGGAGTGGTGGGGGAGTTCCCGAGGATCGCCGCCAGAGCCTGGCGACCTCGGGCGATGCGGGACCGGACCGTCCCGATGGGGATGTCGAGGGCCTCGGCGATCTCGGCATAGTCGAGGTCGGCGAGATCGCGCAGCACCACTGCGGTGCGGAACTCCTCGGGGATGCGGGCCAGGGCGGCATCGATGTCGATGCGGGCGTTCACCGCCGACTCCGGGGACGAGACGGTGGCATCGCCGGGGATCGGGCCGGTGTCAAACGAGGTGTCGCTCGGCGTGGGACGGCGTTTGCGTCGGCGTACTTCGTCGAGCGCAGCGTTGGTGGCCACCCGGTACAACCACGTGGTGAACAACGACCGTCCGTCGAACGACGAGATGCGACGCGACACCGAGATGAGCGCCTCCTGGGTGGCATCGAGCGCGTCCTCGGAGTGCCCGGTGACACGCCGACACACCGCGTGCACGTAGTCGAAGTGGCGTTCGAGGAGGATCTCGAGCGCTCGACGGTTGCCGCCAGCAGCCGCCCGAGCCAGATCGTTGTCGGAAGCGCCGGTGAGACGCTCGGGTGCCATGTCTTGCGCTACCCGCCCACCGAAAGCACCGCGATCTCGCTGACCATCATGGTGTACTCGCCCGGGTCCGTCGACTCGTGCAGGCGCGTGAACCACACCAGAAGTCGACCACCGGTCTGGGGCTCATCGAGCACAGCGATCGTGTCGGGACTGGTGCCGGCGGTAATGGTGGCGATGGGCTCGCCCCACCCCAGGTAGCTCGACGGCAGCGGTCCCGTGACCGCGCCGTGCACCAGCGCGCTCCAGCCGTTGCCGGGGCTGGTGATCCGCACAGCAGTGACCGTGACGCCGTCGGGGACATCGACGATCAGCCCGACGCCGTCTTTGAGGCCACGGAGGAGCACGTTCTTGTACAGCTCGGTCCGCCATGCTGTGGTGGGATCGTTGTCGATGGCGAGCGGCACCAGGTCGGGCTTCTCACGTCCGTCGCCCATGGGATCGAAGTCGTCGGCTCCGATCGGCGTCACCGAAACCGTGGGCACATCCTGCGGGGGGTTCTGTTCGTCGTCGAGGCCGGCGAGGTCGGTGGCCCCAGCCTCGGTGGCGCTCTCGGCGAGTGAGGCCGAGATGGTGAGCCTGGTTGTTGTGCCGGCCGCTTGGTCGGAGTCGGACCCCCCGGGAACGACCTGGCTGATCGCCCGCCGCCCCGATTCCGACGCCAGCACGCCGATCAACACGCTCACCAGCGCCACGGCCAACACGCCGACCACGAGCATCACGTCATGGCGCGACCGCGAGCGTGAACGCACCGATCGCCGGTCGTGGACGGGAGAAGCGGCGCGTTCGTCGGTGAACTCGAGACGCCCCAGCTCGCGCCGGAGCTCGGCCACCGACTCGAAGCGCCCCTTGAGCGCCCTGGTCGTGAGGTCGTCGAGCTCTCGGGTGACATCGGCCCGTACCTGACGGGCGCACAGTGCGGGCTCGCCGGGCGGTCGTCCGCACACCAGCGTGTAGAGCACCGTGCCGACGGTGGTTATGGCCGCCGCTCGGGTCGCATCGGAGTCTCCGTCGGCGAGCCCGCATCGCAGTGCCGTGACCGTGAGCGCGTCGTGGGCGCCCACGAGGATGTCGTCGAGATCGATGCCGCCGTGGAGGATGCCGTGGTGTTCGAGCGCGTCGAGGGGGGCGGCGAGCTGCATGGCGATGCGCACGGCGCGAGCGAGCGCCATGGGGGCCTCGGCAGCCGCGAAGCCTTCCAGGCGTGAGCCCTCGACGAGCTCGCCCACCGTGAAGACGCAGGGCGTGACACCGGAGTCGAACGTGGTCGCGATGGCCGGATGCTCGATGCGGGTGGTGAGGCGAGATCGTTCGAGGAACTCGAGGCGCCGGTCGGGATCGGTCCCCAGATGGGCCGCCAACACTTTCACGGCCACGCGCCGGGCCAGGATGGCGTCGTCGGCGATCCAGACCGTGCACGCCACTCCGTTGGCGATCGGGCGGTGGAGTCGGTAGCGCCCGGCGAGCAGCATGCCCGCGACGGGACGCCCGGTGGGGGGATCCGGTTCGAGGAGGGACGCGTCGGTGGCAAAGATCTCGGCCACGGTCTGTCAACCGTAGTGTGATCGCCCTCGTGCTCGGGTGGATCGGGACGGGCGTGTCGGGTTCGCAGCGGGGAGGCGCGCCCGGTGGCGCCTGGGCCCCGCGCACCTGGGCCCCGTGCAGCCGGATCAGGCTGTGGGGACCGGGTCGGGTCCGGCTTGGGGGGCCGGGCGGCTCTGGAAGGCCACGCCGATCGTCCGGGGCCCGGTGTGGGTGCCGATCACGGGGCCGATGTCGCAGACGAGGATGTCTGCGCGCGGGTGGTGCTCGGCAACCAGCGCCAGCAGGTCGTCGAGATCGGGGGCTTCGGCATGGATGACCGCCACGGCTTCCAGCGGCCCGGCCCGAGCCACGGTCTCGGCCAGGAACGCCAGGGCCCGCGATCGTGTGCGGACCTTGCCGCCCTCGGCCACGAGGCCATCGCGATTGGTGACGATCGGCTTGATCGACAACACCGTCCCCATCAGGGCCTTGGCCCCGCCGATGCGGCCACCCTTTTTGAGATGGTCGAGGGTATCGAGTGCCGCGAACAGGAAG
The DNA here is from genome assembly GCA_031362415.1 of Actinomycetes bacterium. GTDB lineage: Bacteria > Actinomycetota > Acidimicrobiia > IMCC26256 > VFJJ01 > VFJJ01. The sequence goes on from JANLSK010000133.1 coordinate 27,464, forward strand.
GTTCGCGACCGGGCCTGCTCGGTAGCTGCCACGACCTCGTCGAGCGAAGCGCCAGAGGCGACGGCCCGGGCTGCGGTGAGTGCCAGCAAACCCTGGCCGGCACTGGCGTTCATGGAGTCGACGACGATCACCCGGGCTTGGTCGGCGACCGCAGTGGCAGCCAGCGTGGCCGACTGGGTCGTGGCCGAGATGCGCGATGACAAGGTGACGCACACGATTGCCTCGGCTCCGTCGGCGATGGCCCGGCGGAAGACGTTCTCGAAGGCGCCCGGTGAGGGAGCCGAGGTCTCGGGGAGCACGGCTGAGCCGGCGACCCGCGTCCAGAACTGCGCTGGCGACACGTCGAGACGATCGACGAGCTCCTCGGCGCCGAAGCGGATCGTCAGTGGCACCACGGCGATGCCGTGGCGGTCAAGCGCTTCGGGGGGGAGGTCGCAGGCACTGTCGGTCACGATGTGAATGGGGTTCTCGAGCACGATGCCCTTCCTACACCCGTGTGACGGCCTGCGTCGGGCCGGATCGTCCATCGAGCCTGGCACCTGGTCGCCCGCCTGGTCGTCCGCGCGGGCGGGCGAAGGCGAGGAGGCCGACATAGATCGCGGCTCCGAGCGGGATCCCGATGACCAATCGGGCCAATGCTCCCGAGCCGTGATCGGAGCCGAACCGTCGGGTGACGATGGCGACGAGCTCGCCCATGACGGCCGCGGCGGCGATCACCCGGAGGAGGACGCCCACCGTGGACGGCGCCACCGCCGGGCCCACCGCCCGTCCCAGAGCCACCAGGGCCAGCACGGCCGACACCGTGTAGGCGATGGCGTACGACAACGCGAGCCCTTCGACGCCCATGACCGACACGAGAGGAACGGCCAGCGCGATGTTGAGCGAGTTCTCGATCACGTTGAGCCAAAAGGGTGTTCGGGTGTCGCGCATCGCGTAGAACGCCCGCAGTGTGTACAGGTACACCGAGAACCCCACGAGCCCCACGCCGAACCAGGCCAGAACGGCGGCGGTGCTGCGAGTGTCGGCGGCGACGAAGTTCCCGTGCTCGAGGACGACCGAGATCGTCGGGCGACTGAGCGCGATGAGCCCGGTGGCGGCTGGGCAGACGAGAAACGCCAGGATCCGCAGCCCGGAGCCGAAGCGGGCGCGGAATCGTTCCCAGTGCTCGGCGACGGCCAAGCGGGCCAACACCGGCCCGTGGGTGGTCATCACGGTCACGGCGATCAGCCCGTGGGGAAGCTGGAAGAACGTGAACGCCAGCTGGTATGCGGTGAGGTTGCCTTCGCCGTGACCGAGGGCCAGCCGGTACACGACGATGAGCGCGACCTGGTTGGCGACGACGTAGCCGACCGTCCACCCCGAGAGCCTCACGACCGACACCACGGCCGGATGACGCCACGTCAGCAGCGGCCGGATGCGAACCCCCGTCCGGCGCAGCGCCGGAATGAGCGCCAGGGCCATGACGGCGACACCCAGCGTCGTTCCCAACCCGAGGAACGTCAGATACCCACGGTCGGCGGCGGCTCCGGCCACGTCGGTGACCGGATCGGTGGCGTACAGGTGGGGCAGGGCCACGAACATGGCCGAGACCACGAGGTTGTTGAGGATCGGCGCAAAAGCCGGAGCCGCGAACGACCGTCGAGCGTTGAGCACAGCGCCACCGACGGCGGCCAGGCCGTAGAACAGGACCTGCGGCATGAAGAACCGGAGCAGGTGGGTCGCGATCTCGCGCTGCTCGGGCTGGTCGGTGATGACCCGCACGATCAGTGGCGCGGCCACGATCCCGAGCACGGTGATGACGGCGAGCGCTGCGCCGATGACCGTGGCGACGGCCGACACGGCGTCGTGATCGTCGTCGTCGAGATGCTCCACGAACACCGGGACGAGCGTGGCCGTGAGGATCCCGCCCACGGCCAACTCGTACAGGACGTTGGGCGTGGTGTTGGCGGCGTTGAAGGCGTCACTGAAGAGGCCTCGGCCCAGGGCGTAGGCCAGTGCGGCCAGCCGGACGACGCCGGTGACACGCGAGAGCGCCGTCCCCAGGGCGACAGCGACCCCCGATCGGGCCAGTGACCGGCGTGGGGCGAGCACGGGGTGGCTCTCGGGAGGCGCGACGCTCACGAGTCGGCCGGGAGCCCGGGGCCCGGGGGGTTGGCCCGAGCCCGGTCGGATCGACGGCGCCGAATGGCCCTGTGATGTGTTCCCCACCAGAGGGCCAAGAACACGGCGGCGGCGACGGTGATCCAGGCGGCCAGCCCGCTGAAGGCGAAGCTGCGTATCCGAACGTCCTGCGTGCCCAGGGGGATACCGCTGTCGGGCGACGACATCGTGACCCGCAACGAGCTGTCACCCGACGATCTGACCTCGAAGTGGAACGTCTGCTCACTCGGGCCGGGCTGCAGCTCGATCGTCTGGCCCACGCCGGGAGCGTCGAGGAAGCGGACCTTGGGCCCCGACAGCTCGAGTCGCACCTCGACGGGTCGGGTGCTGGCGTTGGTGAACTGCACGCCGAGCTGGGCCCGGCGGGCGGTGATCGTCAGCTTCGACGACGTCCTGAACGTGACCTGGTTCCGCAGGGCGTTGATCGGGGCGGTGGCCGCGTCGAGGAAGGCCTGTGCGGCCTCGACCCCGAGCCTCGAGCGCTCGGCGATGAGCACGTTGCGGCGGCCCTGGAGGACGTCGGCCGCGGCATCGGCGCCGATCCAACGCTCGTAGGCGCCGAGGATGTTCCGGGTCTCGGCGATCGTGCTCCCGTTCACCACCAGCGGCTGCTGCTCGAGGAGCTGGAGCTCACGTTCGATGAGGGCCGACTCCCCTTGTTCGCGTTCGACCGTCCCGAAGAAGTCGCTCAGGGTCCGCATCCGGATCAGCGGGTGGTCGTCGAGCAGCTCGAGGAGGGCGTGCACGACCCCGGGATCGGGGGGTGCCTCCCAGCGACTCAGAAGCACCACGCCGCGGGTCTCGGTGGGGCGCTCGAGCGCGGCGAACGACACGGCGGCGAGGAAACGGTGCACTCGGAGAGGCGCCGGGGCATCGTCGTGCAGCAGGGCCTCGATGCCGGGATTCGTCACGGCGGCATCGACGCGGTCGTCGCCGGCGATACCGATGGTGGTCGGGCGCCCGATCGTCACCCCCTCGACCGGAACCACCTCGGCGAGCTGGGAGGGCTCGACCACGACCCGGGTGACGCCGCTGTCACGAAGACGGACCAGGACGTCGACATCGGCTCGATCGAGCAGCATCGTGGTCGTGTCGACGTCGGCCCGAGAGCCGAGCGCAGTGTCGAGCGTCAGCCGTCCCCGGTTGAGCTGCTCCCGGATCTCGTCGTCGAGGTTGGCGGCTTCCATCGCCGGGAGGTCGAGGGGGACGTACGGCTGGCGAAGGACCTCCGAGCGCCCCCGCCAGTCGGGCCCCGTGAGGGCGCGCAGGGTCGCCAGGCCGTCGAGCAACGTCCCTGCTCGGCAGGCTGGCGGTGCGGGTGTGGGCTCGGCGACGGCCGTGGTGGTCGTCACGGCGTTGGCGGCCGGGGTTGTGGTCACCCCGGTTGGGGGGGCCGGTGCCGTGGCGGGCACGGTGGAGGCTGCTGGCGGGTCGGTGGCCGTCGGCGCAGCGGCCGTGGGTGCGGTCGTGCTCGTGCTCGTGCTCGTGGTGGGCGTTGTCGTGGTGGTGGGGTCGGGCGTGGGCGCGGCGGTCTCGAGATCCTGCTCGGCGGCGATGCCGGCCTGCCAGCGATCGAGGAGCTCGGGGTCGGGAATCAAGGTGAGGGGGACGGCACCCGCTGCGGCCAGCTCCACCAGACAGGCCAGCCGACCGCCCTCGACCAGATCGGCGCGGACGAGCGGCTCGAGGGTCCCATCGGGGCGGTGCGCAGGCTGTTCGGTCGACATGCGCCACAGCCATGCCAGCGAGAGCTGCCGGCACGACACCACGGTTCCCTCGGACGGATCGCAGCCTGCTCTCACCTGACGGGCCCGACTGAGCACCACGACGAACGTGACCACCGAGCGGCCGACCGAGCGCCCGTCCGGATCGAGGAGGCCGATCTCGAGGGGGTACACCACCCCGACCCGGTCCCGAGGCACGGGAACATCGAGGGCACCGCCGCTGCCTGGGTCGCCGACGGGATCACCGAGCGTGGGCCCGGCCACCGTGGGGCCGCCGACGGTGGGCACGGAAATTGCCACGCCGCCATCGGGGTCGACGGGGAGATCGCCGACGGGAATCGTCAGCACCCCCCGGCTCGCGCCCAAGGGTCTCGTCCCGGCCATGATGCCCAGAAGCTCGTCGAGCGTCACCCGACTCGTCTCTCGTCCCTGGGCATCCACGACCTTCGTGGTCCCGGGTGAGTGCGGGGTGAGCTGCACCGTCCAGCTCGGATCGACCCCGTTGAGGCCGAGGCGAAGCTCCAGGGAGTTGCCTGCGTGGACGAACGGGCTCTGGTCGATCAGCTCGACCGAGGTCTCCGGGACCTGGGCCTGGGCCTGGATGGTCGGACCGGACGCAACCGTTCCAGCGACGCAGGAGCCCACGATCGCGGCGATGGTCAGGAAGCGCCTCACAGCGCACGGGCCAGGATCCGGAGGCCGACCGGGAGCTCACGGAAACCGCACCGGAGGTACAGGCGCAAGGCGGTGTCGTTGCCCACCTGGGTGTTGACGTAGGCCCGGGAGACGCCGCGTCGACGCATCCAACCGAGCGCATCGGCCACGAGTGACCGGCCGACGCCCAGCCCGGCGACCGAGCTGTCGACGGCGAGACGCTGCAGGTAGCCCCGCCCGTCCGAGCGCCCGCTGATCGCGTAGCCCACGGCCCGGGGGCCCTGCTCAGACGCAGATTCAGACGCAGATTCAGACGCAGAATCGGCGCGCGAGCCGAACGGCGAAATGACAAGAGCGCTCCCGGCGCGCATCGATTCTGCCGCAGAATCGGTGGGAAATTCGGGCACCGGACCGACCGCAGATTCTGTCGCTGAATCGGCGCGCCAGCCTGAGGATTCGGCGGGACCGGCGGATACCACGGGACGGCCCACGGGAAGATCGTCGCTCATGACGACCCGGAAGCGACTCGCCGGGGTGGCGTCGATGATCTCGCTCAGACCGACGACGTCGAGGCTCCAGAACCCGTCGAAGCACCGCTGGTCGAGCGCGGCCACGTGGGCTCGATCACCCGGGCGCCCTCGACGGCCGGCGACCGTCACCTCGGGAATCGTGATCAGGTCGTGGTCGAGGAAATGCAGATGCTGGTGCACCTCGTATCCGGCGGCCTCGAACATGGGGGACTGGTCCTCGAGGATGGCGCTGGTGACGACCGAGCGGTAGCCGAGCTCGCGCAGACGTGCGGCGCACTCGTCGAGGAACGCGAGCGACGGTGGTGCACCCACGCCCAGCGGTGCGAGGTACGCCGTACGATCGCCGGCCCGCCAGGCCCCGAGCCGGGCCGTCTCGCCCCGCCAGCGGAACAACTCCCCGTCGCTGGCCGTCATCGTTGCGGAGCGTACAGCCTGGAATTCCACGCGAGACGCCCTGAAGGCCCGGGCGACGAGCGTCGCGCCAGGGCTCTGCGAGCACGGCAGCGCTTCGCCGCTTGCTGCGAAGCGCGAACTACCGTTCGTACCGTGCTGCTGCTGGCGACCCATCCGGCGTACGACGACCATGACACCGGCCCCCATCACCCGGAGCGTCCGGCTCGGCTCGGAGCCGTCACGAGGGGGCTTTCGGCGGCGGGGCTGCAGGAGGCCATCGTCCCCCTGGCCCCGCGCCTGGCCACCAGCGCCGAGCTCGAACGGGTCCATCCCCGCCAGTACCTCGACGCGTTGGCCCGGCTGTGTGCCAGCGGAGGAGGGATGGTCGACGAGGACACGCCGGTGTCACCCGCCTCGTGGCACGCAGCGCAGCTCGCCGCCGGGGCCGGCATGGCCGCCATCGAGGCGCTCGAACAAGGCTTGGGCGACGTCGCCCTCCTCGCCGTCCGACCCCCTGGGCATCACGCCACACCCAAGGGCGGTATGGGCTTCTGCCTCCTCAACAACGTGGCGGTCACCGCAGCCCAGCTCATCGACCGGGGTGAGCGGGTCGCCATCATCGACTTCGACGCCCACCATGGCAACGGGACCCAGGACGGCTTCTGGAACGACCCGCGGGTGCTGTTCGTCTCGATGCACCAGTGGCCGCTCTACCCCGGCACGGGTGATCTCACCGAGACCGGAGGTCCGGCCGCCCCCGGGCTCACCGTGAACCTCCCCTTCCCCGCTCGCACCACCGGCGACGTCTACCTCCGGGCGTTCGACGAGGTCGTCGCTCCCGCGTGCAGCGCGTTCTCCCCCACGTGGGTGCTGGTGTCGGCCGGGTTCGACGCGCATCGCGACGATCCGCTCACCGAGCTCGGTCTCACCGCCGGCGATTTCGCCGATCTCGTCGCCCGCATCGCCGATGTGGCCCCCCAGCGCGGGCGCCTGGCCCTGTTCCTCGAAGGGGGCTACGACCTCACGGCGCTCGGGCATTCGGTGGGAGCCGCCGCCGCTGCGCTCGTCGGGGTCGATCACCGTCCCGAGCGGGCATCACACGACGGTCCGGGCCGTGAGGTCGTCGACCGGGTGCGTGAGATCCGGCGGCGCTTCGCGTAGATCGCCGGCCACCAAGATCGGGACGTTGCGACCGCAGCGCCCCGACCCGACGCGACCTGACCCGCCCCGGCTCAAGGTGTTCACCACGACCCGCCGATATGCGGAGGGTGTTGGACTTCCACGATCTCCTCCGCCTTGTCGTCGACCGCAAGGCCTCCGATCTCCACCTGAAGGTCGGATCCGGCCCCGTGATGCGTATCGACGGCCGCCTCGAACCTCAGGGTGGCGACGAAACGACGGCCGAGGACCTCGTGGCGCTGGCCCGGACCCTGATCCCGTCCTCCCGAACCGGTGAGTGGGAGGCCAAGGGGGAGTTGGACTTCGCGCTCGGCATCTCCGGCCTGGGACGGTTCCGGGTGATGGTGTACAGCCAGCGGGGCACGGTGGCGATCGCCGTCCGCCACATCGTGCCCGGCGTCCCGTCCTTCGATTCGTTGGGGCTCCCGCCGGCTGTGCCGCGCCTGGCCGAGGAGTCGCAGGGACTGGTGATCGTGGCGGGCCCGGCCGGCGCCGGCAAGAGCACCACCATCGCCGCCATGCTCGATCTGATCAACGAGCACCAGTGCCGTCACGTCGTGACGATCGAAGACCCCATCGAGCACCTGTTCCGCGACAAGCGGTCGATCATCTCCCAGCGAGAGCTGGGCTCGGACGCCCCCGACTATCGCAGTGCGCTGGCGCGCATCATGCGCCAGGACCCCGATGTCGTCTACATCGGTGAGACCGCCGACTACGACACCGCCCGGGGAGCATTGGGCCTGGCCACGACCGGTCGTCTGGTACTTACGAGCATGCCCACGGTGAACGTGGCGCAGACCATCACCTGGCTCCTGCACCTGTTTCCGGTCGACGAGCACACGATGGTCCGGGCCTCGTTGGCGTCGTCGCTCAAGGCGATCGTGGTGCAACGTCTGCTCGAACGGCCCGACGGACGAGGTCGCGTCCCCGCAGCCGAGATCCTCGTGAACCAGAGCCGGGTGGTCGAGAACCTTCTCCAGATGCCGGGCGCCCCCAACCTCGAGACCGTGATGGCCGAGGGCGAGTACTACGGGATGCAGACGTTCGACCAGAGCCTCTTCCAGCTGTGCAAGGACGGCGTGATTGGCATCCGTGAGGCGGTCACCACCTCCGCCCATCCTCACGAGCTTCGAGCGTCGCTCCAAGGCCTGGGCATGCCGATGAGCGGCTCCGACTACTGAACGGGCGGCGCTCGGCTTCTCGGGTATGACGGACGCGCCGCGTCTCCGATCGCGCCCCCTCTCAGCGGCATCTGGCACCATGGGCCGGTGTACGACCACGTGTTGGCACCGATCGCCATCCGATCGTGCGAGATCAAGAACCGGGTCGTGCGCACCGCCCACGGCACCAACATCGGTGACGGGCGCGTCACCGATGATCTGATCGCCTATCACCGAGCCCGAGCCGAGGGTGGGGTCGGCCTCACCGTGCTGGAAGCGGCTTCGGTGCACCGCAGCGACACCGGAACCCTGCGCCTGCACGACGATTCGGTGATCGCCGACTATCAGCGGCTCATGACCGCGATACGACCGTCGGGCATGCGGGTGTTCCAACAGCTCGGCCACCTCGGCTACGAAGCGGTCACGCTCGACGGAGGTCCGCCGTGGGCCCCGTCGGCGCTGGCCGGACCCGGTGTCCGTCGTGTCGCGCACGCGGTGTCGGAAAGTGAGATCGCCGAGCTGGTCGAGGCCTTCGCCCGCGCGGCGTCGTGGTGTCGGGCCGGAGGGCTCGACGGTATCGAGATCCATGCCGGCCACGGCTTCTTGATCCAGGAGTTCCTGAACCCCGCCACGAACCTCCGCGACGACGGCTACGGCGGCGATCCCGTCCGCCGGCGACGGTTCCTCGCCGAGGTGCTGGCGGCGGTCCGGGCTGCCGTGGGCGATCTCGTGGTGGGGCTGCGCATCGGCCCCGAGGCCACGGCCACCGGCATGGACGGCGACGCTTGCGCCGAGGTGGTCGCCAGCCTCGACGCCATGGGAGCGTTCGACTATGTGAGCATCACGTTTGGAGGCTGCCACGTCCCGCACAAGATCATCGGGGCCATGCACGAGCTGCCCGGGTACGAGCTCGAGCCGGGAGCCGTGATCGGTGCCGCCACGCGGGCCCCGACGATCGTGACGGGTCGCTTCCGGAGCCTGGCCGAGGCCGACGAGGTGATCGGCTCGGGCCGGGCCGATCTGGTCGGGATGACGCGAGCCCACATCGCCGATCCCGCCTTGGTGCACAAGACGATCGACGGCCGGGCCGCCGAGGTGCGCCCGTGCATCGCGTGCAACCAGGGCTGTGTGGGCGGGCTCAACCGGGGACGGCTGTCGTGCGCGGTGAACGCCGACGCGGGCTTCGAGGCGGTGCGAGCGGCCGAAGGGGCGTACGCCCGGGTCGAGCACCCACGCCGTGTGCTCGTGATCGGCGGCGGTCCAGCAGGCATGGAAGCGGCACGGGTCGCGGCCCTCCGAGGCCATGCCGTCACGCTCGTGGAGGCGTCGTCATCGCTCGGAGGAGCACTGCGCGACGCCCGCCGGCTCCCCACGCGAGCGCTCATCGGCGACATCGCCGATTGGCTCGCGGCCGAGATCGCCCGGCTGGGCGTGGTGGTCGTCACGTCGACCATCGTCGACGCCGCATCGATCGACGCCTGGGCGCGGTATGCCGATGCGGATGTCGATGGGGATGGGGATGGGGATGGGGATGGCGATGTCGTGGTGGTGGCCACGGGCGCCCATACGCCGACCCGCTGGTGGCCCGCTCTGGCGCAGGCGGTCTCGGTCTCGGCGGTCGTGGGGACCGAGGCGACCGGGGGCGACGTGCGGGCTGCGGGCGTCCCGGTGCACACCTCGGCCGACGTGCTCGCCGGCCGGCTCCCGTCCACAGCCACCGACGTGATGATCGTGGACGCCCACGGAGGGTACGAGGCCGCCGGCGTGGCCGAGCACCTGCTCGAGGCGGGCCATCGGGTCACCTACACGTCGTCCGACCGACGGATGGCCTCGCGCACGCTGCTCGACCTCACTGCGGTCCCCCAAAGCGAGCGCCTGGCCCACCTGGGCCTACGCCTGCTCACCGGCCACCATCTCGAAGCGCTGGAGGCATTGGGCCCCTTGGGTTTTCCGGGACGCACCACGGTTGTGCTCCGATCGGCAGCTGACGGGGTGGTGAGCACGATCGACGTCGACGCCGTCGTCCTCGTGTCTCCCCAACCCCGTGGCGCGTCGAGCGATCCCGTCGTCGACACGCTCCAGGCGCGCCGGACCGAGCACCACCTCGTCGGCGACGCCCACACCCCCGACGGACTCTGGACCGCCATCCGCACCGCCAACGCCACCGCCCGCCTCCTCTAGCCCTTCCGACGGATCGCTCAGCCCGTGGACCCACGCGAGAGCCCGAGGTGCCGAACCGGTCCGTCCCGGCGTCCCCGCTGTCCTGGATGATGGCCGTGCCACGATGGGGAGATGATCGACACGACGAAGGCGTTCCATGTCGGGCTGGCGGTTGAAGATCTCGATGCCGCTATGCAGTCGTTGGAGGCGACCATGGGGTTGCGCTTCCATCCGCCGCAAGACTTCGCCGTCCCGGTGTTGGTGCACGGTGAGGTGCGTGATGTGGAGCTGGTGTTCACCTACTCGGTGCAAGGGCCCCAGCACGTCGAGCTCACCGTCGGACCACCCGACTCGCCATGGGCGCCGAGTTCCGGTCCAGGAATCCACCACCTGGGATTGTGGTCGAGCGACGTGCGAGGTGAAGCCCAGGCGTTGGTGTCGCGGGGCTGTGTGATGGAGGTCGCGGGGTTGGCCGACGACGGCGGCGTGGGCGGCTTCGCCCTGCTGGTGACCCCCATGGGCGCGCGCTTCGAGCTGGTCGACACTTCGATGGGGCCCATGTTCGCTCGTTGGTTCGCCGGGGGCACGTTTCTCGAGTGAGTACGACGCCCGACAGCTGGGTGCGCTCGACAGCCCCGACCCGAAGACGGCGAGCCGCGGAATCGAGTCGGGGGCGAGAGCGCAGGGCCGGCACAATGGTGTGATGTCGTTGCCTGCCCCCATCGCCGAGCGTCTGGCCCCGTATCTGGCGGCCGGGAGCCCCGTGCGGGAGCTGGCTGATCGGTTCGCGGCGGCGGGGCATGCGCTGTATCTCGTGGGTGGGCCGGTCCGCGATCTGATCCTGGGGCGTACCTCGGGTGACGTCGATCTCACGACGGCGGCCCGACCCGACGTGATCGAGAAGCTCGTGCGCCCGTGGGCCGATGCCGTGTGGCTCCAAGGCCGGGCGTTCGGCACGATCGGCGCCCAGAAGGACGGCGTGCGCTTCGAGATCACCACGTTCCGGGCAGAGGTGTACCACCCCGACAGCCGCAAGCCCGTGGTGGAGTTCGGCGACGACCTCGAGGTCGACCTGTCGCGGCGCGACTTCACCATCAACGCCATGGCGATGCGGCTCCCCGACGCCGAGCTCGTCGATCCCTTTGGCGGCACGGCCGATCTTGCCGCCGGGGTCTTGCGCACGCCGCTGGCCGCCGACATCTCGTTCACCGACGATCCGCTGCGCATGCTCCGGGCCGCCCGATTCACGTCCACGCTCGGGCTCACACCCGTCCCCGGGCTCGTGGAGGCCATCGAACGCCACCGGGGGCGCCTGAGCATCGTGAGCGCCGAGCGCATCCGTGACGAGCTCGACAAGCTGCTGCTGGCGCCCGACCCGTCGGCCGGCCTGTGGCTCGTGGCCCGCACCGGTCTGGCCGACGAATTCCTGCCCGAGCTCACCGCGATGGAGCTCGAGCAGGATCCCATCCATCGCCACAAGGACGTGCTGACCCACACGATCGCCGTGGTGTGCAACACCCGCCCCGAGTTGCTGGTGCGCGTGGCGGCGCTCATGCACGACATCGCCAAGCCCCGCACGCGCTCGTTCGGGCCCAACGGCGTGATGTTCCACCACCATGAGGTGGTGGGCGCCCGCATGACCCGCAAGCGCATGCAGGCCTTGAAGTATCCCAACGACTTCATCGAAGATGTCGCCCAGCTCGTCTTCTTGCACCTGCGCATGCACACCTACCGCATGGGCTGGACCGACTCCGCGGTGCGTCGTTACGTGCGCGACGCCGGGCCCCTGCTCGAGCCGCTCAACCACCTCGTGCGCTGCGACTGCACGACCCGCAACCCCAACAAGGTCAAGCTGCTCAGCCGACGGATGGACGAGCTCGAGGAGCGCATCGAGGAGCTGGGTCGCCAGGAGGAGCTGTCGGCCATTCGACCCGATCTCGACGGCCACCAGGTGATGGCCTTCCTCGGTGTCACGCCCGGTCGGATCGTCGGACAGGCGTTGAACTTCCTGCTGGAGCTCCGGCTCGACGAAGGCCCACTCGGCGCCGACGCCGCCTTCGACCGTCTGGGCGCGTGGGCGGCCGAGCAAGGCGTCGAGATCGCGGGAACGCGCATCGCAGCCGAGCCCCCGGCCGAGCCTTCCACCGAGCCCCCGGCCTGATCTCCTGCCCGACTTCCGCCCGACTTCCCCCGGGCGCCTCGGGCGGCCCGGAACCCTTACACGCCTTCCTTACGGGCTCGCACGACGAGACCGGCGGGGATGGCCGCATCGGGCTTGTCGACGGGTGCCGGCTCGGCGATGGTGTCGACCCGGTAGCCGCTGCGGCTGAGTTGGGTGAAGACCTCGGCCACCGAGCGAGGGTGCAGCGTGAACGGTTGCCCGTAGCGCTGCACGGTCATGGCCGAGCGGTCGAGATACGAGCGCTTCCCCGGACCGTCGATCAGGGCCAGGGCCATGGGATGCTCGAGCGAGAACACGAACGGGGCCCCGTTCTTGAGCACCCGGTGAACCTGGCGCAGCACCCGGGCCAGGTCATCGGTTTCGGTGAGAGCCATGGCGCACAAGGCGAGATCGACCGAGTCGGCCCGCAGGAACGCCAGATCGGCGAGATCGCCAACGCGCCATTCCACGCGCACCTCTGCGGCATCGGCCATCCGACGGGCCGCGGCCACGAGCTCACGGGAGACGTCGATGGCGATCACGTGCGCGGCCACCTGGGCCAGCGCCACCGCGTTGTTTCCCGTTCGACAGCCCAGCTCCAGCACCCGCTTGCCCAACAGGTCGCTGGTGCCGAGGAGACGCAGCTCCTTCTCGTTGGGCAGCGCCCTGCCGTACATGACCACCTCGCCGGTGGCGGGCTGCTCGCTCAGGTAGCGCTCGGCGGCGCGGTTCCAGCTCTCGGCATTGCTCATCGGCGCACCCCACGTGGCTCGGTCGGCTGCTAGCCCCCATTGTGCGCACGCCAGACGGCCGGTGCGGGGATGACGCCGGCGCCAACGCTGCTCCCGGCCTCCGAGGGCGTCCGCCGGGGTCGGGCCGGGACGGTCATCGGGACGGCTGGGGGGACATCGCCACAACGCCGTCGGGACGGCGGCCTCCGTCGCGGCCCTACACTCGGTGGCCGTGCGGGGACTGGTCGACTATGCGCTTGCCCGAAAGGCGATCCTGCGTGATTTCCAACGCGGCCGTCTCTCGCGCCACCAGATCTGCGACGCCCACCCCGAGCTCGTCCGGGCCGCCCGTCAGGTCGGCGACGACATGGGAATCCCGTGCCCTGTCTGCGAGATCGAGACGGTCCGCCTCGTGTCGTACGCCTTCGGCGACAACCTGCGCTCCACCTCGGGCAAGCTCTGGGTGGGGCCCGACGAGCTCGACAAGCTGGCCCGGGCCCACGACGAGCTGAAGTGCTACGAGGTCGAGTGCTGCGCCGGATGCGGATGGAACCATCTCCGGCGGGCCTTCCTCGTCGGTCGCCGTCACGCCGGCTGATCCGTACCCGCACCGAGGTCGAGACGTCGAGGTTGCACTGGCGCTCGACGGGCGTCCGTCGTATGATCGTGTTGCTGCCGGGAGCCCCAGTGCCCTGGACGGTGGAGGTGCCAGCAATGGCCACGTTGACAGCGCCGGCGATCCGGTCGCGCAAGGTCCGTGAGGGTCACGATCCTCTTGTCATGGTGACGGCGTACGACGCTCCGTCGGCTCGCATCGCCGACGACGCCGGCGTCGACATGATCCTGGTGGGCGACTCGCTCGCCATGGTCGTGCTCGGATACGACGACACGTTGCAGGTCACGATCGACGACATGGCCCATCACACTGCCGCTGTCGCCCGGACCCGACCCCGGGCCCTGGTTGTCGGCGACCTGCCGTGGATGAGCTACCACGTCTCTCGCGAGGAGACCGTCCGCAATGCCGGGCAGCTCGTGAGGGCCGGCGCCGGAGCGGTGAAGCTCGAGGGCGGCATCAAGCGCCTCGAGATGGTGCGAGCCATCCTCGACGCCGAGATCCCGGTGATGGGTCACCTCGGACTCACCCCCCAGTCGATCCACGCTTTCGGCGGGTTCAAGGTGCAGGCCAAGGGTCTCGACGCTGCCCGACGACTCGCCGATGAGGCCCACGCCCTGGTCGAGGTGGGCTGCTTCGCGGTTGTGCTCGAATGCGTGCCCGACGTCGTGGCCCGCATGGTCACCGAGGAGCTCGACGCGCCGACGATCGGGATCGGTGCCGGCGCCCACTGCGACGGTCAGGTCTTGGTGTTCCACGACCTCCTCGGCATCGAGGACCGGGTGCTTCCCAAGTTCGTCCGGCGCTACGGCTCCATGAAGGCGGCCCAGACCGCGTGCGTGGCCGAGTACGCGTCCGACGTGCGCAGCGGACGGTTCCCCGGCCCGGCGGAGTCGTACCACCTGGCCGACGACGTGGCCGAGGCACTGGGGCTCTACGGCGCCGCATCGGCCTGAGCCCGGTCGCCTCGGAACGCGCAGGTACCCTGGCGGATCGTGAGCTCATCGCGACCCGACGCCCTCGACCTTCCCCCGGCCCGTCGCCATCGGCTCGTGGTGGGCGTGGTGATGCTCGTGGTCTTCGTGCCCGTGGCCGTGATCGTCTGGGCCACCAGCGACCGCTTCGATTCCGACGAGGGGTCGCGGCCGGCCTCCACGCTCAGCCCGCTCCTGCCGGCTGCGGCCACTGGGACCACCGGGAGCGCGGGGACGACGACGGCCGCCGGGACCGCCGGAACCGTGGCGTCGACGACCGGCGGCCCGTCGACCGCCACGACCGGTGTGAGCCCCACGAGCCCCACGAGCCCCGCGACCGTCCCCGCGTTCGCCGAGGGCTTCGGGGTGGGGCGTATCGTCGTGGGCGGCGTGGAGCTCAGCGTCCTCGTGGCCGACACCGGCGAGCTGCGGGGCCAGGGTCTGCGCGCCGTCACGTCGCTCGAGCCCTACGAGGGGATGCTGTTCGTGTTCGAGTCTGAGGACCGGGTGGGCTTCACGATGGCCGACACGCTCATGGCGCTCTCGATCGGCTTCTACGACTCGAACGGCGTTCGCGTGGGCGCCCTGGAGATGGTGCCGTGCCTTGACGGCGATGACTCCTCGTGTCCCGTGTACAGGATCGACGCGGCGTTCCGCTACGCCATCGAGACCGCGAGCGGGGGCCTTCCCGAGGGCGATCTGGCGCTCGGATGAGCCGTCCGCGGCACACGCCGAGGCCGCCCAGACGTCGTCTCGACGGGCCTGAGAGCCCGGTCGCCGGCATTTCTGTCACACCCCCGTGGCATGCTTCGACCCGATAGGTCGTAGACGTGGGCTGATAACCTCACCCGGTTCTCACGGAGGGTCGTTTGCGCGACCCCGCCAGAGACATCCGGCCGTGCGCTCGGTCCTGAAAAGGATCGTGACCGCACGGGAATCCTGCTCCCGGCGAACGGGGGCCCGCGACGGAACACGTCGCGGTCCAAAGGAGGTAACGGCTGATGAGGCCGTACGAAACGATGGTTATTTTCGGCGTCGACCTGGAGGAGGAGGCGATCCGCGGTGTGATCGCAAAGGCCCTCGATGTCGTGAAAGCCAACGGCGGTGAGCCGGGCTCGATCGACTACTGGGGTCGGCGGCGATTCGCCTACGAGCTCAAGCATCGGTGGGAGGGCTACTACGTGGTCTTCCAGGCCAAGGCCCCGCCGACGATGGTGGCCGAGCTCGACCGGTTCCTCTCCCTGTCAGATGAAGTCATTCGGCATCGCGTGGTGACGATCCCGCCGGCTCAGTACGGCAAGACCCGTCCCCCGGCGCCGTCCGAGTCGTAGGGAGTACGACACCATGTCCAGCACCATCACCATCATCGGCAACCTGACCCGCGATCCCGAGATGCGTTACACCGCCAATGGCCAGTCCAACGCCCGTCTGGGTGTGGCGGTGAGCCGCCGGTGGATGAACCGACAGACCAACGAGTGGCAGGAACAGACGAGCTTCTTCAACGTCGTCTGCTGGGGTGACCTGGCGAACAACGTCTCCGAATCGCTCGTGAAGGGCGCCCGGGTCGTCGTGACCGGGCGGCTCGAGCAGCGCTCCTACGAGAACGCCCAGGGCGAGCAGAAGCAGGTGGTCGAGATCGTCGCCGACGAGATCGGGCCCAGCCTGCGCTACGCGACCGCCCAGGTTTCGCGGACCGAACGTCGCGACGGTGGCGACTTCGGCGGGGGCCAGGGCGGCGGTCGCGGCGGCGGTGGTGGCGGTGGCGGTAGCCGTCCGGCCCCGGCACGCGAGAGCGCTCCGGCTGCTTCGCCGGCCCCGGGCGCTGCGAGCCCTGCGGGCGACGACTACGGATTCGACGAAGAACCCTTCTGACGCTGTTTCGATCTGAGAACGAGGAACGATCATGGCACGACCCCCCAAGCCCCGTGGCAAGTCTGCGGCCGCAGCCAAGCGAGCGCCGCGGCGCAAGAAGCCTTCGCCGTTGGCCCCCAATCAGAGCTGGGTCGACTACAAGGACGTGAACCTGCTCCGACGGTTCTTGTCGGAGCGGGCGAAGATCCGGGCCCGCCGCGTCACCGGGCTGTCGCAGCAACAGCAGCAGGAAGTCTCCCGGGCGATCAAGCTGGCTCGCGAGATGGCCCTCCTTCCGTACGTGCACCGCGCCGTCACCGTCCGCAAGGGCGGAGGCAAGCGGGGCGACGGCGAGCGCCGCGGTCGGCGCGACGAGGGTCGTCTCGAAGAGCTCCCCGAGGAAGCGACCGCCGACATAGCGGTTGACCTGGCCGACGACACGGTCGTTGAGGAGGTCTGACGATGAAGGTCGTACTGCGAGCAGACGTACCCGATGTGGGTACTCGCGGCGATGTGGTTGAGGTGGCCGACGGCTACGGACGTAACTTCCTCCTCGCTCGCGGGTTGGGGATCGCCGCGTCGAAGGGCGCCATTGCCCAGGCCGAGACGATGAAGCGGGCCAGCGCCAAGCGCGACCAGCGCGATCGTGAGAACGCGGCTCGGGTGTCGGGGTTGTTGACGGCCAAGGCCATCCGCATCCCGGCTCGGGCCGGCGACGACGGTCGGCTCTTCGGGTCGGTGACCGCCATCGCCATCGCCGAGGCCGTCGTGGCCCAGACCGGCGTCGAGATCGATCGGCGCAAGCTCGTGCTCGACGAGCCCATCCGGTCCCTCGGCGTGCACAGCGTCGTGATCAAGCTCCACTCCACCGTGGAGACCACGCTCACCCTCGAGGTGGTCGTCCAGTAGTCGGTGCCAGCTCGGTGCCATCGCAGTACCGGGTCCGGGTCGGGTCCGAGTCGGGGCCTGCGGGTCTTGGGGCGGCGAGCATGGAAGTGAGAACGGGTCGCGGCGGGCTCTTCGGGGTCCGCCGCCTCGCGTCGGGTCTTGCGTGTGACCGGTTGATCTGCCATGATACGAACATTCGTTCGCACGTCGAGGCCGGAGCGAAGCGGTGGACCTCGCGGCCGTCACCGAGCCCTGGTGGAGGCAGGTACGCCGCTCGAGGCGAGCGGTCGATCGGTGGCCGTTGTCCACCGTCTGTCCACAGGCTGGAGCGCTCACCCACACCGTCGTCCACAACAAAGTCACAGGGTTGTTCCCCTCGTTGTCCACAGGGTGTTCATGTCATGCTCCCTGCCGGGGAGGCAGGGTCCGAGCGGATGTCGACCGGCGCACGATCTGTCGTGACGTCGGCGGGAAGACCAGGAGGGCCGGGAGCTTGTGGCGCAGTCGATAGCGGCGCGTCGCGTTCAGGGTGGTGGTGTCAGGGGCTCGCACGACGAGCCGCTCGCGCCCGAGCGTTCGAGCGCGAGGCCATCGGGGCGGGTCCCGCCCCACAACCTGGAGGCCGAAGAGTCGTTGCTGGGGGCGATGCTGCTCTCACGCGAGGCCGTGGCGGTGGCGCTCGAGCAGCGCATCAAGCCCGAGGACTTCTACAAGCCGGCCCACGGACACATCTTCGAAGCCATCCACCTCCTGTATGGCCAGGGCGAGCCCGTCGACCCGATCACCGTGGCCGAGGCGCTCCGCCGGGCCGACGTGCTCGAGGGCATCGGCGGCAGCCAGGCCCTGGTGCGCATCCAGAACGCCACGCCGGCGAGCACCAACGCGGCGCATTACGCCCGCATCGTCGAGGACTTGGCGCTGTTGCGCCGCCTGATCGGTGCAGCCGGTGAGATCGCCGAGCTGGCCTACGACGAGCCCGACGAGGTGGGCGATGCCCTCGACCGGGCCGAGACCCTGATCTTCGAGGTCTCGCAGCGACGGGTCACCGATTCGATGCGTGATCTCGGGCAGGTCCTCGAGATCAGCCTCGACCAGCTCGAAGCGCTCTACGACCGCGGGTCGTCGATCACCGGGGTCCCGAGTGGGTACAAGGATCTCGATGAGCTCCTGCTGGGGTTCCAGCCCTCCGCGCTCATCGTGGTGGCCGCCCGTCCGGGCATGGGCAAGACCTCGTTCGCGCTCGGCGCGGCCGTCCACGCCGCCATGGAGGCCCGCAAGCCCGTCGTCTTCTTCTCGATGGAGATGGGCCATGTGGAGCTCACCCAGCGGCTCCTGGCGTCGGAGGCCCGGGTCGACTCCACCAAGCTGCGGCGGGGGAACCTGGCCGACAGCGACTGGCCCCGTATCAGCCAGGCCGTGGGTCGCCTCGCCGAGGCTCCGTTCTTCATCGACGACAACCCCCATTGCACCGTCATGGAGATGCGGGCCAAGTGCCGGCGCATCAAGGCCCGTGAAGGCGATCTCGGCCTCATTGTCGTCGATTACCTCCAGCTCATGAGCTCGTCACGCCGGTCCGAGAACCGGCAGGTGGAGGTGGCCGAGATGTCCCGGGGGCTGAAGATCCTCGCCCGTGAGCTCGAAGCGCCGGTGATCGCGCTCTCGCAGCTCAACCGAGGCGTCGAGTCTCGTCAGGACAAGCGCCCCTTGCTCGGTGACCTCAGAGAGTCGGGCAGCATCGAGCAGGACGCCGACGTGGTGATGTTCATCTACCGCGACGAGATCTACAACACCGACTCACCCGACCGGGGCATCGCCGAGATCATCGTGGCCAAGCACCGCGCCGGTCCCACGGGTGCGGTCCGGTTGGCGTTCCTCGACCACTACACCAAGTTCGCCAACATGGCTCGGGAGTGACGGGGGCCCGTCGTCGCTTCGGTAGACGTTGTCGTCCGGCTGGTTCCGTCGACGGCTCAGCCGGCCTGGGCCAGTGCAGCGGACGAGACCGCCCGGGTGCTCGCCGAGGACGACGGAAGGGCCCGGGCGAGCACGCTGCGAGGATCGTCGCCAGCGCGGGCCAACACGGTGGTGACCGTGAGCGAGACCTCGACCTGAGCGCGCCTGATGGTGTACGGAATCGACACGGCCGATTCGAGCCGAGCGGCGACGAGATCGAGGACGGCGACACCGTCGAGCCCGTCGAGCACCGCGATCAGGTGGTCGGGATCGACCCTCGAGATGGTGTCGGACGGGCGGGTGCAGCGCTGGGCCCGATCGGCGAGCTCGAGGACGACAAGGTCGGCGCCGGAGCGTCCGTGCACCCGCCGGACGTGCGCGACGTCGTCGATCGCCAGCACCACGAGGCCCACGGCCCGGGCGTCGCGACGGGAGCGTTCGAGGGCGTGACCGAGGCGATCGGCCACGAGGACCGGGCCCGGCAGGCCCGTGAGCCCGTCGCGCCAGGGCGACGGCGAGGTGGATGGGGATGGGCCGGGGCCGGGCAGACCGACGAACAGCGCCATGCCGCTGCAGCCGCGTTCGTCGATCAGTGATTCGAAGCGCACGGCGATCTCGTGGACGGCACCGAGCGCGTCGACCCGGCGGACGTCGAGCTCGCACTCGTCGGCGCGGCCGTGACGGATCCGGTCGCGGACGCGGTTGACGAGGTCGCGATCGTCGGGATGGAACAGCTCGACCATCCTGCGGCCGACCAGCGCGTCGGGTGTGGTCTCGAACACGGCGGCGACGGCGGCGCCGGCCTCGGCCACGAGCCCCGAGGGCCGACACAGGAGTGACGCCCGGGCGGTGATCGCCGAGGCCGTGGACGGGGTGACGCCCCGGGGCCGAGTCGAGACACCAGCTGCGCTGGAGGCGCTCGGGACACTGGAGGCACTGGTGACGGTGGAGGCAGGCTGATCGTTCATCGTCGAGGACGGTACGGGCCGCTGCGTCAACGAGGGGTCATGCGAACCTTAGGAACGGGCAAGGTCGGCTTGGCTGAGCTGCGGTCTCGGCCGGCTGGCCGCTCCGTCGTTGCGGATCTTCCTCGCCCATTTCCGGCCTCCGCCGCCGAGGTGCAGGCCGTCAGCGGAACGCGGGGAGGACCTGATCAGCGAAGGTGCGCATCCACTGCTCCTGGTCGCTCACGAACTGCGCAACGACGAGGTTCGTGGCACCGATGGAGGCCACCTCTCGGAGTCGATCGATGCAGTGCTCGGGTGGCCCGGTGATCGTGCCCTGCCGGGCCAGGAAGTTGCGCAGCCCGTACTTGGCGAGGAGAGCGTTGTTGGGGTTCTCGGCGCCGGGTTGGGCGTGATGGCGCGACTGGTACTCGCCCATGAGCCGGGTCATGGGCTCCTTTAGCTCCTCGGGCAACCCCTTGCCCTCCAGGGTGAAGCGATAGACGTGATTGGCCGTGCCGGCCAGAACCGAGGAGATCGAGTCGATGCCCGCTCGCTCGGTGGGGGCGAACAGGAGGTTGGCCATGCACCAGATCTCGATGTCGTCGATGGTGCGACCCGCCTCGGCAGCCCCCACCCCGATGTGCTCTCGGGCCACGGCCATGCGCTCGGGCGTGAGGGAGTTCGAGAGGATGACCCCGTCGGCGATGCGTCCGGCGAGACGCTGGGTGCGAGGGCCCTCGGCGGCGATCCACACCGGGACCCGTCGGGCGTCGGCACCGAGCCAGTGCAGCCCGATGCGCTGGCCGTCCCAGTCGACCGTCTCCCCGGCGCTCAGGCGGGTGACGGCGCTGGCGTAGGCCCCGATCTCGTCGACGGTGCCCGCGCGGACGCCGATGTTGCGCAGGGCGCTGTCGCCCGAGGCCAGTCCGTACCGGAAGCGGCCGCCCGAGATCTGCTGCACGCCGGCCGCGGCCGAGGCGGTCACCGCAGGATGACGGGTCATCGGGTTCGACACGGTGATCGCCAGATCGGGCCGGGTGGTGTGGCAGGCGGCGAACGTCATCATCGTGAAGCACTCGGCCCACAGCGATTGGGAGTCGCCACAGGTGAGGAGATCGAAGCCCGAACCTTCGGCCGTCGCCAGCCACCGGCGGTAGTCGTCGAAGCGGCGGATGGTCGTTCCCGTGCCGAAGCGCATCGGCGGTGTGTCCATCACCCCACGCTACGACCGGGGCCGCTCCTGGCGACACGCTGCCCAAGCCACGCGGCGACCCACGCGTGAACTCAACCGGCCCCCGGGCGGCAGCCTTCGTGCTTCAGTGGCAGGCGCAGGACCCGCAACCGCCGCCCATCGACGATGCGGGGCTGCTGCTGGCGGCCGATGACGACGACGAGGGCCCGCCGGCGTTGACGGACGCGAAGGCCGACAGCACCCGGCGGGAGTCGTCGTGGCCGTGCGGGCACGAGGCGGGCAGCGACGACTCCGCCATGGGCCGGCGGGCCTCGAAGACGACATCGCAGGTTCGGCAGCGGTACTCGTAGAGCGGCATGCCCCGAGCCTATCGGCGCCCGTCCGGCGCGTCACACGCCGATGCCGGCCGAGGCCCACGCTGCTGCCTGCCTTCGCCGGGTGCTGCCGGGCGCCGGGGCTCGGGGTTCGCCGCTATGTCGGGCCCATCGGCCCGCGATGTCGGGACCGCGGTCGGTTGGCCCGGGCACCGGCGCAGCGGACACTGAGAACAGGATCAGCACCCACCAACCGTCCGTTCGAGGAGTTCGACATGGAACAACCTGCGCGTTCACGAGCCGCGACATCGACGTCGACCACGGCGTGGGCGGCGCTCACCACCGTGCTCGTGGTCGCGGCGACGATCCTGAGCGTGTCGGCGCTGGTGAACGACGACACCACCGAGAGCGTGAAGGCGGTGGTCCCGGCGGCCGATGCCACCGCAGGCGCAGTCGGCTCCGGAAGCGCGCCCGTCGCGCCCGCACCCCCGCCCGCGCCCGCCTTCGACTTCAACGCCGCCGCGTCCGAGGGGTTCGTGGCCCGCGATCCCGCGCTGGGGCCGGCCGAGGAGGGTACCGTCCACGAGCTCACGCTGCGCGCCACCGAGGAGCCCGTCGAGATCGCGCCCGGGGTCACCCAGGACATGTGGACCTTCGGCGGCACGGTGCCCGGTCCCACGCTTCGGGGTCGGGTCGGCGACACCTTCCGGGTGACCCTCGTGAACGACGGCCAGGCCGGCCACTCGATCGACTTCCACGCGTCCAAGGTCGCCTGGAACGACGAGATGCGCACGATCGCTCCGGGAGAGTCGCTCGTGTACGAGTTCACGGCCAAGCACGCCGGGATCTACATGTACCACTGCGGCACGGCGCCGGCGCTGCACCACATCGGCAACGGGATGTACGGGGCCATCGTCGTCGACCCCCCCGAGCTGGCACCCGTCGACCACGAGTACGTGCTCGTGCAGTCGGAGCTCTACGCCGGCGTCGACGGAGCGCTGGCCGAGCTGACCCCGATGGTGGAGGAGGACTGGGACGCCGTGGTGTTCAACGGTTACGTGAACCAGTACCGCGATGCGCCCATCCGGGTCGAGACGGGCGAGCGCATCCGGGTCTGGGTGCTCGACGCCGGGCCCTCGGAAAACTCCTCGTTCCACATCGTCGGCACGATCTTCGACACCGTCTTCAAGGAGGGGTCGATCGTCCTCGAGCCCGACGAACGCCAAGGTGGTGCCCAAGCCCTCGATCTGCAGCCCGCACAAGGCGGGTATGTGGAGTTCACGTTTGACGAGGACGGGCTGTACCCGATCGTGACCCACAAGTTCGCCAACGTGGGCAAGGGTGCGCTCGGACTGTTCCAGGCCGGCGAGGTGACCCCCGCCGACGGCGCGGCCCACTGACGGTCGACGGTCGACGGATGCCGGGGGGTCAGTCCCGGGGTGCCCGGGTCGCCATGATGTCGAGCCGGACGTCGTCGAGCGTGCGATCACCGACCCGTGCGCACACCGCGTCGACCAGCTCGTCGTGGAGCTCCGTCGGGATCTGGGCCACGACGGTGCGCAGCGTCACCGGCCACGAATCCTCCGAGTCCTCTCGGCGATGCGTTCGGCCCTCAGAACAGGCGCAGGGGGGCGATGTGGGTGCCGCGCAGCTCGTCGAGGTTGACCTCGACGCATTCGATGCCGCGGCTCTCGGCGAAGACCTTGGCTTGGGGCTTGATCCTGGTGGCCACGAACATCCCCCGGGTCGGAGCGAGGCGGGTGTCGCGGTCGAGGCGTTCCTGGTAGCGCACGAGCTGCTCGACCCCGGCGATGTCGCCGATCCGCTTGATCTCGACCACGACAGCCCGTCCGGAGCTGTCGCGGCACAGGAGATCGACGGGGCCAATGTCGGTGGGGTACTCCCGGCGCACGAGCACGAGGTCGTCGCGCAGCGCTGCGACGCGGGCGGCGATGAGCACCTGGAGCTCGGCCTCGACGCCGTCCTTCTCGAGACCGGGCTCGAGACCCAGATCGACATCGTGGTCATGGAGCACGTCGTGCAGCTCGATGCGCAGCGTCTCGCCCTTGGGATTGCTGATGACGATGGTGCCGTCACATTCCTTCACCGTGCACGGCGGGTTCATCCAGTTGAGCGGCTTGTACGCCAGGCTGTCGGCGTGGACGGCCACCGAGCCGTCGGCCTTGAACAGCACCAGCCGGCGGGCCGGGTCGAGCCGGGCGGCCAGACGGCCCTCGTAGCTGACC
This sequence comes from Actinomycetes bacterium, assembly GCA_031362415.1. Lineage (GTDB taxonomy): Bacteria > Actinomycetota > Acidimicrobiia > IMCC26256 > VFJJ01 > VFJJ01. Next base: position 51,294 of record JANLSK010000133.1, read on the forward strand.
GAGCACACCGCAACCAGGATCCGCACGGCGGGATCGTAGGCGCCCGATCCGTTCAGCCCGGCTCCGGGCACCCGGCGGGGTCGAGCGCGGCCGCGTGTCGTCGCGGCTGATTGACGGGCGTCCACACCGGGGCCGAGGCTGGGGCCCATGCACAGCACCCTGGGTCCCGAGCTGGAAGCGTTCCGCGCCTCGTGCCGGACGGCTGCCGAGCGTCATTTCCGCCCCTTGGTCGAGCGGATCGACGGCGGGGAGGTGATCCCGGCCGAGGCCCGCGAGCACCTCGGAGCCATGGGGGCTTACGGGTTGCCGTTCCCGACCGAGGTCGGCGGCGGGGGCGGCACGTTCCTGGCCTGGGCCGTGCTGCACGAGGAGCTGGCCCGGGTGCTCCCCGTGCTGGGGCTCTACTTCCAGGTCAACTCGATCGCCGCGGGGGCCATCCTCGAGGTGGGCACGGCCGAGCAGCAGGCTCGCTGGGTGCCCGAGCTGTTCTCGGGGCGCTCGCAGGGATTCCTGGCGTTCACCGAGCCCGACACCGGCAGCGACATCGGGATGATGCAGACCCGGGCTCGTGCGACGGCCGACGGCGGCTGGAGCATCTCGGGACCCAAGACCTGGATCTCCAATGCGGTCACGGCCGACGTGGGCCTGGTGTTCGCGCTCGTTCCCGGCGAGGGTGTCGCGGGCACCAGCGGCTCGGGGGGTGCCGCCGGCCCGGACGCTGAGGACCTGGCGATCTTCCTCGTCGATCCCCGCCGGCCCGGATTCCACGTCGGCAGCCACCTCCCGATCATGGGCCTGCGCGGAACCGAGCTGAACGAGTTGCGCTTCGACGACCTCCGTGTGCCCGCCGACGCGCTCATGGCCCGGGGTCGCCGGGCGTTCGACGTGCTGCGCAAGGTGATGTCGATCGGCAAGGTCGGGATCTGCGCCATGTGCGTGGGCCTGATGCAGACTGCGCTCGAGGAGGCCGTGGGCTACGCCCGGCACCGGTTCCAGCGCGGGCATCCCATCCTCGACTTCCAGGCCATCCACCACCTCATCGCCGAGATGGTCGCCAGCATCGAGGCGTCGCGCCAGCTCACGTACTGGGCGGCGACGTGTCGGGATCAGGGGATCGACGCCGTGACCGAGCTGGCGACGGCCAAGCTGTTCGTGACCAACGCCGCGCTGTCGGTGGCCCGCCAGGCGGTGTCGGTCCACGGCGTGTACGGCATCGCCCACGGGGCGACCGTCGAGCGGTTGTTGCGCGATGCCCAGGTGTTCGAGCTGCTGGAGGGGACCTCCGAGGTGCAGCGCGAGCTGGTGATGCGGGCCGTGCGCGACATGGGGCACGGCTGACTCGGCTCGGCTCAGCCGGCTCGGCTCAGTTGATGAGGGCGGCGGCCCCGGCGATCATCACGACGAAGCCGATGAGCAGGAAGATGATCGTGCGAGCGAGGGGCTCGCGTTCGGGTGTCGAGCGGCGCCGGGCGAAGACGAGCACTCGGGAGACGAACATCGCCGCTCCGAGCGCGGTCACCAGCTCGAGCAAGACGTTGTCGTAGAAGCTCCCGGCGATCAGCACGCCCGCGATGGTACCGATGCCACCCCAGCGCTGACGGTTGGAGCGGGGCTGCAGCCGTGCCGGAGACGTCAGCCGCTGAGGCCGGGGACGAGCGCAGCGTGGGTGAACCGGTTTCCCGCCTGGGCCACCGTGACGCCGTAGGCCCGGCCGCGGGCCTCGACCGTGCGCCCGTCTCCCAGGCTGATGGCCACGTGAGCGCCGCCGGGCCGGCCCCCGTCGGCGGTGGGCTCCTGGTCGAACGAGAACAGGAGCGCACCGGGTGTGCGCAGCGCGTCATCGACCGAGATGGCGTTGCCCGAGCCCTTGGCCTGGAGGTACTGGATCCACGACCCGTCGGGAAGATCGACGCCCGCTTGGGCCGCGGCCCACTGGGTGAGCTCCGAGCAGTCGAAGCTCTCGGGGTCGAGGTCGGTCGCGGCCGCTTCGGCACCGAAGATGTACGGCGTGCCGACCTGCGACAGTGCGGCGTCGAGCAGGGCGCCCGTGCGTCCCCCCACACCCGATCCGGCGCCCAGGCCCGAGGCGCCCAGACCGGCGGCACTCAGGCCGGTTTGGCCGTCGGTGCCGAGCCCGTACGATCCGAGCGTGGCCAGGCCCCCGAGCCCGCCGCTGGTGGGGAAACCGCTGGTGCCCAGCATCTCCCCGAGGGTGACGACGCCGTCCTGTCGGGCTGCGACCGATACGAGCGCTGAATCGGTCGCGGCCGCGGTCTGGAGGAGCGTGGCGAAGGTGCGGCTGTCGGGAGCGACCTCGGAGTACGACGGCGCGCCCTGATCGAGTGGTGTTCGGGGAGCGGTGACCGGTGTGAGCGACACGGAGCCTCGGACTGCTCGTCGGGGTAGGACCGGACCCGGAAGGGGCCACCCCGGGGTATCGGCCCTCACGAGCCGCGTCTTGAGTCCCGGCGAGGGTTGCTAGCCGTTTCTGGCAGTTATACGGTGATTTTCTATAAACGATTTCTATAAACGATGAAAGTCCCTATACGACCTGGGCAAGAAGACCACACGAGCGGGCCCGGTCCGAGACAGCCTGATCAAGCGCGGGTCGTGCTTTGCCCCCCGGCACGGCGAGTTGGCGTTCACCGTACCCATGTTCGACGGGTTCATTCGCCGCACGCTCTGACCGACAGCGGGCTCCGTCGCCACGCTGAACAGACAGGGGCTCGACATGGCGATACCGGAGTGCACCGGGGCCGGTGGACCTGAACGAGTCGGGTTGGCAGAATGCCCATCCCCACTGTGCGGGAGCGCTGTCATGACACGACGAGATCTGTTCCTCCACGAGTACATCGACATCGTGGGCCAGCACCAATGGGAGTACATGGACCACACCCTGGCCCAGGCCGGGCATGAGAAGGTCGACTTCGAGCTGCTGGGCACGTGGTACACGATGGGCATCACCGGGCGCTGGCCGCAGGTCGTCAACATCTGGGAGATCCCCGGGGGATGGGACGGGTGGTACGGCAAGATCGATCGCCTGGGTCTCAAGCGGCGTACCAACGCCCACCTCGAGCGTTGGTGGGAGACGGCCTACTCGCACCGTACCGGAGGCTTCGACCGTCTCCTGGCCGGCGCGCCGGGCTGTCCGAACATGGCGTCGCTGGCCGGGAGCGGCGTGCGCGGCACCCTGTTCGTGCACGAGCTCACCGAGGTGCAGCCGGGGACGGCGCTCGACTACCTGGCCGCCGTCTTGGAACAGCGCGTGCCGCTCATGGCCGAGCACGGACACCAGCTCGTGGGCCTGTACGAGGTGATGATGAACGACTACGAGGTGTGCACCGTCTGGGCCACCGATCCGGCCAGCCATGTGGCCATGGCCAAGGCCCACGACGTGGCCCGGGGAGTGCTCTCCGAGGAGGTGGCGGGCGTGGCCGGCGACCCGCGTGTGGGCCAGTGGCAGCGCACGGCTCGCGAGTGGACCGTCCGCTGGCGCGAGGAGCTCATGACCCCGGCGCCCGGATCGCACTGCGGGCCCGAGGCCTGGGAGGCCGACGACAGCGTCGCCGCGGGGTGAGCCCTGCTGTCTCTGGGTCCCGAGGGTCTCAGGGTCCCGAGGTTTGACGCCTGGCTCGCGTTCAGGACGTCGGGACGTTGCTGTCAGGCTGTCGGGACATCAAGGTCGACGACCTTGATGGCGATGCTGGTGGTGGCGGCGACGGTCAGGGTGACGGGCCCCAGCCCGGAGCTGAACGTGCAGATCGTGACCCCCGGTGCGGGGGCGGGGGTACAGGCGGCGAAGGCCCATTCGGTCGGGGCGATCGCGAAGAGGTGCTCGACGACGTCGGCTTCGGCCACGAGCAGGGCGATGTCGCGATCGCTTGCGCGCCATGCCGAGTACAAGGCGCTCGCTGCCGCAGCCGGGTCGAGGGCCTGGATGCTGGCGCCCGCCTCGGTCACCGACGTCGCGGTTTCGGCAGCCCCTTCGACGACCGCGGGGGTGCCGGTGGCCGCAGGGGTGACGATGGCCGTGGCGGGGGCAGCGTCGCCCGAGCCGTCGCTGTCCGTCGTGCATGCCCCGAGCAATCCGAGCACCCCGAACCCGGCAAACACCGCGAAATTCCCGAGAACGGCCACGTTGCGGGATCCCGCGACGCGCCGATTCTGCGACAGATTCTGCGCGGAGCCCACCGGGCGAGCGTAGCTGCGCACCTCCTGCTTCGTATCCAGGCCCGAGGCCACGCCGAGCCGGACACGGACACGGACACGGACACGGACACGCAGACTCGCTGCGGGAGCGGGCTGGCCGGACCGGCATGGGAGACTCACCGCGGTTCGGGATCCGACGAGGGGGATGACCATGGGCAGATTCGACGGAAGAGTGGCGTTCATCACCGGTGGCGCACGAGGGCAGGGTCGCTCGCACGCGCTGGCCTTCGCCCGGGAGGGGGCCGACATCGCGATCTGCGACATCGCGGCCCCGATCGCCAGTGTCGGGTATCCGCTGGGCACCCTCGACGACCTGGCCGAGACCCAGCGCCTGGTGGAGCAGGAGGACCGGCGCTGCATGAGCGCCCAGGTCGACACGCGCGACTTCGGCGCCCTCGACGCGTTCGTCGGTGACATCGTCGCCGAGCTCGGCACGGTTGACTTCGCGATGGCGAACGCCGGGATCTCGAGCATGGCACCCGTCGACACGATGCCCCCGGAGATGTGGGACGAGATGATCGGCACCAACCTCACCGGTGTCTTCCACACGCTCCGGGCGGTGAGCCCGCACATGAAGCGCCAGGGGTTCGGGCGCATCGTCGCCACGTCATCGATGCTGGGTCGCCAGGGCTGCGCCAACCAGGTGCACTACTGCGCATCGAAGTGGGGCGTGATCGGGATGGTGAAGTCTGCGGCCATCGACCTGGCCCCGTTCGGCATCAACGTGAACGCCGTGGCGCCGGGCAACGTCCGCACGCCCATGGTGGTCAACGACCATCTGTTCTCGTTCTTCAGCGGTGGCGGCGCGCCGGCGACCCTGGAGGACGTGCTCCCGGCCCTCCAAAGCCTCCACGTGCTCCCCGTCCCCCTCGTGGAGCCCGAGGACATCTCGAACGCCGTGCTGTTCCTGTGCTCGGACGAGGCCCGCTTCGTCACCGGCGCCACCATCGACGTCGCCGCCGGCAACAACTGCCGAGTCACGGCGTAGGTGTCGGATCGGGGAGCTGTGGGGGACGGGCGTCCGTCGTCACCGCCGTCGACGCCGCCGTCGACGTCGTCAACCCTCGACGTCGGCGACGAGGAGCTCCGTCGGAGGAGCCGAGCCGGTGTGCGCGCCATCCTCGCCGATCGGAACTTCACCACGTACTGGCTGGCCACGTTGGTGTCGAACGCCGGAACCTTCATGCAGAGCATCGGCGTCCCGTTCATCCTCTACCGGCTGACCCGGTCGAACACGTGGGTGGGTGCTTCGGTGTTCTCGTCGTTGTTGCCCTCGCTGCTCGTGGGCCCGGTGGCTGGGATCATGACCGACCGCCTGTCGCGCCGCCTGGTGCTGTTGTGGGCCAACGTGATCCAGGCGGGCTCGGCGGTGGGGATGTGGGTGCTCGCCGCCACCCACGAGCTCACCCCCTGGCGGATCATCGGGCTCCTGGCGATCGCCGGGATCGGCGCCGGCTTCCAGTACTCGGCAGCGCAGTCGATCGTGGCGTTGCTCGTGCCCCGGGAGCATCTCGTGGCTGCGCTGCGCCTCAACTCGCTGGGGTTCACCGGGGCCCGGGCCCTGGGACCCGCCGCCGCCGGGCTCGTGCTCGACACCTGGGGTCCGACGACCACGTTTGCCGTGAACGCGCTGTCGTTCGTCGCCGTGATCGCTGCGCTCATGACGCTACGCGTTGCAGCCGTGCCCCCACCGTCGACCGGGGAGTCGTACCTGTACCAGTTCGTCTCGGGCGTGCGCTATGTGTGGCAGCGCCCCGCCATGCGCCTGGTCGTGATCACGGGTTTCTTCACAGCGCTGTTCGCCCAGTCGGTCGTGCAGCTGGCCGCAGGGATCGCCGACGAGATCTACGACGTCGGGCCCAGCGGGCTGGGGCTCCTGGTGACCGTCTTCGGCCTCGGATCGGTCTCCGGGATCCTGCTGCTGGTCGTCACCGGCGACCGGCGTCGACGATCGCGGGTTTCGTTCACGGGGATCGTGCTGTACGGATCCTGCACGGTGCTGTGCGTCGTCACGACGAGGTACTGGGTTGGACTCCTGGCGTTCTTCATGATGGGTACGGCCCACGTGCTCAACGGGGTCACGCTCAACACCACGATGCAGTCCCATGTCGACGAGGAGTACCGCGGCCGTGCCATCACGCTGTACCTCATGGCCCTGCTGGGGGGTATGCCGATCGGAGCGTTGATCGCCGGACGAATCGGCGATCTCGTCGGGCTTCGGCCCACGATCGCGGCGAGCGGGGCCATCCTGCTCATGTACTGCGCATACCTGGCCGTGCGCACGGATCGCCTGGCTGTCTTCGACGAGATCCCGTCGTCGCACTCCCCGGGCCCGGCGCGCGACCGGGGATAGGGTGGGCCCATCGTCAGCGAGGAGTCGATGATGGACCTGCTAGGGGTTTCGGCAGTGGTCACCGGTGGCGCAGGTGGCCTGGGGAGTGCCACGGTGCGTCGACTCGCAGCTGCGGGGGCGAACGTCGGTGTCCTCGACGTGTCTCGCGAGCGTGCCGAGCCGCTGCTCGCCGAGCTGGGCGAGCGTGCCGAGTTCTTCGCGGTCGACGTGCTCGACGACGAGAGCATCGAACAGGCGCTCCAAGCCATGGCCCGACGGGCGCCGGTGCGGGCCGTGGTGGTTGCGCACGGCGCGCACATCACCGAAGCGGCGGGCCGCACGATCGGCCGCGACGGCACGCCGCACTCACTTGCCGGGTACAAGCAGTTCATCGACGGGTTCCTCGTGGGGACCTTCAACGTGCTGCGGCTGGCCGCGTCCCACATGAGCGCCAACGAACCCGGCATCGATGGCGAGCGGGGTGTCGTGGTGATGACCTCCTCGATCGCCGGATCCGAAGGCCAGATCGGTCAAGTGGCGTATGCCGCCGCCAAGGGCGGGGTCAACGGGATGACCATCGTGGCGGCGCGGGATCTGAGCGCCGTCGGCATCCGGGTGGTCACGATCGCGCCGGGGACGATGATCACCCCGGCCTACGGCAAGAACGCCGAGGCGGTCGAAGCCGAGTGGTCGCGCCTGGTTCCCTTCCCCAATCGGATGGGGCGCCCGGACGAGTACGCGGCGCTGGCTCAGCACATCATCGAGAATCGCTATCTGAACGGCGAGATCATTCGCATCGACGGCGCGTTGCGGTTTCCCCCCAAGAATCCGCCGCGGGCCTCCGACCGCTGATGCCCACCGCCGATCGTTGACCGCGACGCGCTCCGTGGACGCCGCAGCCGACGCCGCAGCCGCCGCGAAGGCCGCGAGCGTCGCTCATGCCGAGTTGCACGATCGGGTTCTCCGTATCGGACGCTCGCGTGCGTCGGCGTTTGCGTACGGGCTGCTCCGGGTCACGTGTCGCGCCGCGTTGTTGCCGTATTTGAGGGTTCGAACCAGAGGCAGGGAGCACCTCGCGGTCGGAGGCCCGTTGATCGTGGCCCCCGTGCACCGGTCGAACCTCGACGTGCTGCTCATCGGCGCCGCGCTCACCCACCACCGCGTCTGGTCACTGGCCAAGGTCTCGCTGTTTCGCAGCCGTTTCTCGGCGTGGATCATGGCCTCCATCGGATGCTTTCCCGTACGCCGGGGAGCGCTTGATCGGGAGGCCCTGAGCGCGGCCGAGGACCTGCTGCGAGCGGGCAAGGTCGTGGTGGTGTTCCCCGAGGGCACGCGTCAGGCCGGGGCCACGGTGGGTGAGGTCTTCGACGGTGCGGTCTACCTGTCGGCCCGGACGGGCGCTCCGATCGTCCCCATCGGCATCGCCGGCGCCGACCAAGCGCTGCCCCGAGGGGCCCATTTCCTCCGATGGGTCAGGGTGGCGCTCGTCGTCGGCGCTGCCATTCCATCCCCGGTCTCGGTGGGCGAACGGCTCGGCCGGAGCGAGCGACACGCCGCCAGCGCGCACCTCCGAGAGCGACTTCAGGCCGTCCTCGACGAAGCCAGCGAGCTGCGATCTTCCTCCCGCTGACCGAACCCCCCGGTTCTGTGTGCAGAAATGCTCATCGGGCGAGCATTTCTGCACGAATTTGGGCGGGGCGGGGCGAGGGTTCAGATACCGCCGCTCAGCGACACGGCGTTGTTGATGATGCCGACGTGGGAGTAGGCCTGGGGGTAGTTGCCCAGCGAGCGCTCGGTCGCCGGGTCGTACTCCTCCGACATCAACCCGGTCGGGCCGGCCAGATCGGTCATCTGGCTGAAGAGGGCGCGAGCGTCCTCATCGCGTCCGGCGAGGTGGTAGGCCTCCACCAGCCACGACGTGCACAGGTGGAAACCGCCCTCGAAGCCCGGAAGGCCGTCGTCGGTGCGGTACCGGTACACCGTGGGCCCGTCGCGTAGCAGGAGCTCGACGGCGTGGATCGTGCCCAGGAAGCGGGGATCATGGGGGGGAAGGAGCCCACTGAGACCCACGTGCAGTGAGGCTGCGTCGAGATCCTCGCCATCGTATGCAGCGCTGAAGGCATTGAGGTGAGGCTTCCAGCCCTTCGTCAGGACGTCGGCGGCAATCAGGTCACGGAGTTCGAGCCAGCTCCGCCGGGCCCGGCCGTGCATCACGTTGGAGATGGCGATGGCGCGCTCGAGCGTCGACCAGCACATCACCTTCGAGTACACGTGGTGGCGGGGTGCGAGCCTGATCTCCCAGATCCCGTGGTCGGGTTCGCTCCAGCGCTGCTCGACCGCCTGCACCATCGACTCGACGATCGTCCAGTGCGCGTCGGTGATCGTGGCTCCGGCGTTCATGAGCCGCTCGACGAGCTCCACGACCGGTCCGAAGACGTCGAGTTGGAGCTGGTGTTCGGCAGCGTTACCGATGCGGACGGGGCGGCTCCCGGCGTAGCCCGAGAGCTGGGTGATGGCCGCCTCGGGCATCAGCTCCTGACCGAGGATCGTGTAGACGGGCCGGAGGCGCTCGGGGCCCGACACCGAGCCGAGGAGGGTCGTGAGCCAGTCGAGGAAGGCCAGACCCTCGTCGAGGCTGCCCAGGCTGGTGAGCGCCGACGCCGTCAGGGCGCCGTCGCGCAGCCAGCAGTAGCGATAGTCCCAGTTGCGGACCCCGCCGATGATCTCGGGGAGACTCGTCGTGGCCGCCGCTAGGATGGCGCCGGTCGGCTCGTGACAGAGCGCCCTGAGCGTGAGCGCCGACCTCACGACGGCCTCCCGGGCCAGAGCGGGCACGACCAGACGCCCGGCCCAGTCGATCCACGAACGGTCGTTGATCCGCCGCCGGTCGATCACGGGCGGTTCCTCGGCCGTGGTGTGGCTCGCCCCGCAACGCAGCTCGAGGACGACGGGGCCTCGGGCCAACTCGACGTCGGCTCGCGCCGTGTGGTGCGGCCCCTCCTCGGTGATCTCCCACGTCACCCCCGGCGAGCGCAGCACGATCGGATCACCCCCACCGAGCACCTCGATCCCGTCGTCGACGAGCTTGAGCCGGGTCGGGCTGCGGGCATAGTCGAGCCGCGGGGCGAATTCGACGCGCGCCGTGCGAAAGCCAGTGATGAGGCGAATGAGGTCGTTGCGGTTGCGCAGCGGTCCGTCGGGCGTTGTCGCTGGCGTGTCGAGGTAGTCGACGACGGTGATTCCCGGCCAGCGGGTCTCGACCGACACGGTGCCGGGGAGGTAGCGCTGTCCGAGCGGTGTTGCCGGCACGGGTGGGCCGACTGCGAAGTACCCCGCGCTGGCGCCACCGAGGAGCTCGGCGAAGATCGAGGAGCCGTCGGCTCGGGGATGGCACATCCAGGCCACCCGGGCGTCGGGCGTCACCAGAGCCACCGTCTTGCGGTTCGACAGGAGTGCGTGCCGTTCGATCGGTGGGGCCCGGAAACCGCACACCCACTCTCGCCGGAGCTCCGAGAGCCCTGCGAGGAGCTGGGCAACGGCCATCGTGTCGTCGACCCGGTGAGCGGCGGCCGTCGGCCCGTCGCCGATCTTGATGCCCACGTCGGGCCCGGTGAGCACGGCGAAGGCATCCTCGTCGGTGACGTCGTCGCCCAGGAACAGCACGGCCGTGGCGCCCACCTGACGGCGCAGGATCTCGAGCGCGTGACCCTTGCTCGTCGGCACCACGGAAAGCTCGACGACCATCTTCCCGTGCTTGGTGTGCACGCCCTGACGTCCGCTCGGCCCATCCTCGACGGCGCGCAGGAGCCGGGCGACGTGCGCAGGGTCGACCTCGCGGTAGTGGACGGCGAGCCCGGCCGGCTTGACCTCGACCCTGACCCCGACCGCGATCGTGGCGATCGCCGTGATGTCGGCGCACAGGTGGTCGTGGGTGGTGCGGATCTCGGCCGGGAGGTCGTGCGCGAAGCCCAGGTCGAACTCCGAGCCGTGGCTACCGACGAGATGGATCTCCGACGGGAGGCGGCTCAGCACGGCCAGGTCACGCAGCGAACGACCTGAGATCACCGCCACATGGGTGTCGGCCAGCGCAGCGAGCGTACGCAAGGCCACGACCGACTCGTCGCGCGGCCGGGCGTCGCTGGGGTTCGTGACGATCGGAGCGAGCGTGCCGTCGTAATCGCAGGCCACGAGCAGCACAGGGGCCTGGGCGAGCTCGCTGAGGTTACGGTCGAGCTCGGGAGTGTGGTTGCGCATAGGGGAAGTGTGCTCGCTCCGAGCGGGCAGCCCGGGTCAACTCCCGTTGAGCGCCCCGAGGAACTCGGCGGCCCAGGCGTGGACGTCGTGACGACGAACGGCGGCCCGCATCGATCGCATCCGCTTTCTGGCCTCGACGGGGTCGAGGTAGACGGCGGATTCGATCGTGCGCTTGAGCCCCTCGTGGTCGTGCGGGTTCACGAGCAGGGCGCACGAAAGCTCCCGGGCCGCTCCGGCGAACTCGCTCAACACCAGCACGCCCGCCCCGTCGGTGCGCGAGGCCACGTACTCCTTGGACACCAGGTTCATCCCGTCGCGCAAGGGGGTCACGAGCATCACGTCGGCCGCCCGGTACAGGGCCACGAGCTCGGGGAAGGGGAGACTGCGATGGAGGTAGTGCACGACGGGCCGACCCATCTGCCCGAACTCACCGTTGATCTCCCCGACGAGCCGCTCGATGCGCTCGCGTTCGTCCACGTAGCTCGAGACCTCACCGCGAGACGGCACGGCGATCTGCACCATCACACAGTCGCCGGGCTTCAGGCTGCGGTCGCGAAGCAGCTCCTGAAACGCTTTCAGACGAAGGTCGATGCCCTTGGTGTAATCGAGCCGATCCACCCCGAGCAGGATGGTTCCCGGCCCGCCGAGGTTGCGTCGGAGCTCGGCGGCGCGCACCGTGGTGATGGGGTTCCCGGCGATGCGGGTGACGGCGTCGACATCGATCGAGATCGGGAAGGCGCCCACCTCGATGTGGCGACCCTCGTGGCGCAGCTTCTTGCCGGTGCCCGTGGCGCCGACGACCCGGCGGGCCAGACGGGAGAAGTTCTGGGCGGCCACGGGCTCCTGGAACCCCACGACATCGGCACCGAGCAGGCCCTCGATGATCTCATGGCGCCACGGGAGATGCATGAACAGCTCGGGTGGGGGATACGGGATGTGCAAGAAGAAGCCGATGCGCAGATCGGGGCGGAGCCGCCGCAGCATCGCGGGGACGAGCTGGAGCTGGTAGTCGTGGACCCACACCGAACCGTTGATGGCGGCGACCGCGGCCGCACGCTCCGCGTAGCGCTGGTTGACGCTGACGTAGGCGTCCCACCAGTCGGCGCGGAACTCAGGGGCACGTATGGCGTCGTGATAGAGCGGCCAGAGGGTGGCGTTCGAGAAGCCCTCGTAGAAGGCTTCGTACTCGGACCGGGCCATGGCCACGGGATGGAGGTGCATGCCTTCGTGATCGAACGGCCCTGGTGCCGGGCCCGAGTCTCCGGGCCATCCGACCCAGGCTCCCGCCCGAGCCGACAGCACGGGTGCCAACGCCCCGACGAGTCCACCCGGGCTCGTCTCCCAGCCGATCGTCCGCCGCGAGGCGCGATCGGTGTCGCCCGCCCGCTTGACCGGCAGACGGTTGGCCACCACGACGAGCTCGCTGAAGGTGGGTTCTGGTGCCGGTCGGTAGGCAGAGGCCGCGCTCCGTGGCCCGATACCGTCCACCTGGATGGTCAATGTCACCGCGCCTCCATTCGATGGACGAACTCGTGCGCACTGCTCCCGCCTCAGGATTACCGGGAAAACCTTCCGTGGCAAGGTAATTCGAGCGTAAGAACAGGGTTTGAGACGGCAATTCATGGGGTTGTAGCACGATCGACATCGAGCGCCCACGGCATGCGGTGTGGCACTACTTACCGTGAGATTCATGGGTGAGGAGCCATCGCTTCACAGCGAGGCCCCATCGGAAACCGCCGAGTGATCCGTCGGTGCGGATCACCCTGTGGCACGGGACGAACAGGGCCGCCGAGTTCCGGGCACACGCGGAGGCCGCGGCGCGCACGGCCGTCGGTCGTCCGCACCGCAGCGCGAGCTCCGAGTAGCTCACGGGCTCGCCGGGTCCGACCGATCGGAGGACCTTCCACGCCTGGTCGAGGAATGGCCCCGAGCGCTGGCTCACGGCGATCGCATCGACCGCGCGCAGCTCGCCTTCGTGATACGCGACGACGGCTTGGGTGATGTCGCCAAGATCGTCTCGGTGCTCGATTCGATCGGGCCGCAGGGCTGGGGCCACGAGCGCGACGAGGGCGTCGACGTCGTCGGTCCAGCCCGAGGCGATGACGGCGTCGCATCCGTCGGCCACCACGGAGAACGGGCCGACCGGTGTGGAGACGGTGCTCGAACGGGCGCCGGCGTGCGACGGGGCGATGTGCGTGGTCATGATCGGCTCCAGAGTTGGATGAGGGCGTAGGAACGCCAGGGACGCCAGGAGGCCGAGAGGGTCTCGGCCTCGCGAGGGTTGGTGGCCAGGCCCAGGGCCCGTAGGGCTCCGACCACGGCCAGGTCGGTGGGGAGAAAGATGTCGGGGTCGCGTAGCGCTCGCATGGCGACGTAGTCGGCCGTCCAGGTTCCGATGCCGGGAATCGCTCGCAGGCGGCAGGTTGCATCCGTGCGGTCGACACCGGGGTGGAGGTCGAGGGTCCCGTCGGCCAGCGCGTGCGACAGGGCACCGAGGGCCCGGCGGCGCATCCCGGGGAGGCCCTCGAACGTCTCGCCCTCGGCGAGCTCACTAGGGGTCGGAAAGCACCGGGTGATCGCGCCATCGGGGGAGTCGAGAAGCCGGCCCCGGCGCCGGACGAGCCCCCCCGCATGCGTGCGCGCCGCAGCCACGCTCACCTGTTGGCCCAGCACCGCCCGCACGGCCAGCTCGGCACCGTCGACCGTTCCCGGCACCCGTCGACCGGGGTGGGCTTCGACCATGCGACTGAGTGCCGGATCGGCGCCGAGCACGTCGTCGATGGCCCGGGGATCGGCATCGAGATCGAGGAGGCTCCGACACCGGGCCACGGCCGACGCCAGGTCTCGGAGATCCTGCAGCTTGAAGACGCCGTGGACGTGGGGGACCGGCGCCGAGACGGGCGTGAGCGCGACGATGCCCGTGCCGTTGGTGAGTGTGAGGCTGCGCCGGTACGTGTGACCGTCGACCTCCTCGACTCCGGCGATCGCCCGTTCCCCGAGGAAGCGCAGCAGATGGGGGCCGTCGAACGGGGCCCGCACGGGCAATCGCACGGCGATCGTTCCGTCGACCCGGTGGTCGGAGCCTCGCCTCCGGGCCCGCAGCTCCGAGGGCGACGACGCAAAGACCTCCCTGATGGTCTCGTTGTACTGGCGGATGCTCGAGAAGCCCGCGGCGAATGCGATGTGGCTCGACGGGAGGTCGGTGGTCTCGATCAGCACCCGGGCCGTGCGAGCCCGCTCCGCTCGAGCAAGTGCCAGCGGACCCGCTCCGAGCTCGTCGGTGAGCAGACGGTTGAGATGGCGGACGCTGTAGCCGAGCCTCCGGGCGATGCCGGGCACTCCTTCTCGATCGACGACACCGTCGGAGACGAGACGCATGGCTCGGGCGACGACGTCGCCTCGCGTCGACCACTGGGGTGAGCCGGGCGTGACATCGGGCCGGCATCGGCGACATGCGCGGAAGCCGTTGGCCTGCGCCGCTGCCGCCGTCGGGTAGAAGCGCACGTTGGCCCGCTTCGGTGTCGTGGCGGGGCAGGAGGGACGGCAGTAGATGCTCGTGGTCGTCACGGCGACGATGAACCATCCGTCGAAGCGGGGGTCGCGACTGCTCACGATTCGATAGCACCGCTCGATGTCTTCGATCACGACACCATCGTCGCGCTGCTGCCCGGATATTGCTGGCGGAAATCGGCCACGACGTTTCCGGCGCTCGGCCGGGCCTCACAGAGAACTGCAGGAGTTGCAGAAGTTGCAGGAGTTACAAAACGATCGCCGAGACCGCGAGCTCAATCGGACGGGCGCAGACCCGTTCCACCGTGACGGCCGGCCGGCTGCAGGGTGAGTGTCATCGCACCGGTGTGGCACGGATGCTTGCGCCCGGAGGCCACGAGGCCGGGCATCACCGCGGCGCTCTTGTCAACCGCTTCTTGCACCGAATCGAACGCGACGTCGTACAGGGTCATGTGATTCGGTCCGTATTCGACGGGATCGAGACGTCGCCAACGTGTCGCCGTCGTGAACGCACCCGATGCGAGCATGTCGGGAACGTGCTGTTCGTCGTACCACGTGTCCCACTCGGTCTCGCGGCTCGAATCGGTGCAGACGACGTGGGTGAGCACGTGGCTCTTCAAGGCCGGTGACGGCTCGGGCTTGTCGTTCCAACGGCCGTGCGCCACGAATGCGTGCACGTCGATCACGGCGTGCGTGGGATGGATGCGACCGGCCCGGCGCAACTCCTGATCGCGCGCGAGGAACGAGCGCACCTTGAGCCGGATGTCGCCGCCCGTGAACTCGTAGATCGTGAGGTGCGTGAACCCGATGCCCGGCATTCCCGGTGCGGGCGGGTCGGTGAGGATCCATCGGGTTGCGACCTTCGGGCCGTCACCCTCCATGAGATCGGGGAGGTGGATGTCGTCGTACCACGCATCCCACTCGGGCGCCTCGGTGAGACGGATGCACTTGTTGTAGGCGATCAGGAGGCCCGTGGTCTGTGCCATGGTCCATCGTTCTACTCTGCTGCGGCGCCACGGCGCTGGCGACATCTGATCCCCACGATGGAGATGCTCATGGTTGAGACGGGTTCACCCGTGCGGATCGGGATTCTGGGCGCGGCCAAGATCGCTCCGGCCGCACTGATCAAGCCGGCTCGTCACGGTACGCGCGCTGTGGTGGCCGCGGTGGCGGCTCGGGATGCGTCGCGGGCCGAGACCTTCGCACGCAAGCACTCCATCCCCCGGGTGCACTCGTCCTACGAGGCGCTGGTGGCCGATCCCGAGATCGACGCGGTCTATGTGCCGCTGCCGAACGGGCTTCACGGACGTTGGACGATCGCCGCGCTCGAGGCCGGGAAGCACGTGCTGTGCGAGAAGCCGTTCGCGGCCAACGCTGACGAGGCCCGGGAGGTCGCAGAGGTCACCCGTCGGCATCGCGATCTGGTCGTGATGGAAGCATTCCACTGGCGCTACCACCCGCAGACCTTGCAGGTGCTGGAGATTCTGGAACGAGGTGATCTCGGGGACGTGACGCTCATCGAGGCCGCGTTCTGCTTCCCGCTGCTCAAGCGCGACGACATCCGGTGGAATCCGGCGCTCGCCCCGGGGGCCCTGATGGACGCCGGCTGCTATCCGGTGAGCATGATCCGCCACCTCGGTCGAGCCGTGATGGGCGCTGGCGGCGCTGACGGCACAGGGATCGAGCCCGAGGTGGTCTCCGCTCATGCTCGCCTCCGCGCCCCTGGCATCGACCGATCCGTCAGTGCGGAGTTGCAGTTCCCCGACGGAGGTCCGGCGGCGCTGCTCACCTGCTCGATGTCGGCTTCCCTGCGCATCTCGCTGCGGGTCGTCGGCAGCCGCGGCGAGCTCCGAGTCAGGAATCCCTTGGCACCACAGTTCTTCGGGCGCACGGTGCTCTCGATCGACGGTCGCCCCCGCGTGAAGCAAGGGGCCGGGCGTACGTCGACGTACTCCCACCAGCTCGAGGCGTTCTGTGCAGCCGTGCTCGACGGAACATCGATTTCGACCGGCGTCGACGATGCTGTCGCCAACATGGTGGTCATCGACGACGTGTACCGAGCAGCCGGCCTGGCGCCTCGCACCCCGACCGGCTGAACTGCCCGTCATGGCGATCGACCTGACGGGCAAGCGTGTGCTGGTGACCGGGGCCTCGTCGGGGATCGGCGCCCGCGTGGCCGTGCACGCGGCGCGAGCCGGCGCCGTGGTTGGCCTGTGCGCGCGCCGGGCCGATCGTCTGCGCGAAACGCTCGACGAGTGCCGGGAGCATTCGCCGGGTTCGCAGATGTGGGTCATGGATCTGAGCGACATCGAGCTGCTCCCCACGCTGGCCCAGGCGGTCACCGACGAGATGGGCGTGCTCGACGTCCTCGTCAACAACGCGGGCGCCCCCTGCCGAAAGCGCATGGGGGTCGTGGGGCTCGTCGCCATCGACGAAACGCTGAGGGTGAACTTCACGCAGGCCGTCCGGCTCACTCAGCTCCTCCTGCCCGGCATGATCGAGCGAGGCTCCGGTCACGTCGTGAACATCTCCTCGATGGGAACGCGCACCGCAGCGTTCGGTGTCGGCATGTACGCGGCAGCAAAGGCGGCGCTGAACCTGGCGACCGAAGCCTTCCACCTCGAGACGGCGGGAACGGGGGTGAGCGTTCAGCTGTTCATCCCGGGCACGACCCACACGGAGTTCTCGATGCCCAAGGAGGGCAACGATCCGGCGATGGTGCTCCCTCCGAGCCAGTACATGGAACCCGACGACGTCGCCGTCGCGCTCTGGTCCTTCGTGGGCGACGGCACGTTTGAAGGATTCGCGTCCGAGAGGCTGGCCCGCATCAGCGCCGCCAAGCTCGGCGACGCCAACGCCTTCCTGGCCGACACCATCCGCAGGATTGCCACGGGCTGAGCTGGCCTTCGCGGCAACCAACGATCCCCCGGAACCGACCGGCGAGCAAGGAGCACGCGTGCTGTCAGGCGAGAAGATCCTCATCACCGGCCCGGCGGGGCAGATCGCCTTCCCGATGGCCGAGTACCTGGCCCGCGACAATGAGGTCTGGGGCGTCGCCCGGTTCAGTGAGCCGGGCTCGCGCGAGCGTGTCGAAGCCGTGCGAGTCACCACGCGCGTCGTCGATCTCGCCACGGGCGACTTCGATGATGTGCCCGACGACTTCACCTACCTCGTGCACATGGCGACGTTCCAGACCGGTGGGCTCGACTACGACCACGCCCTCCGGGTCAACGGTGAAGGGACCGGACTGCTGCTGGCCCACTGCCGCAAGGCCAAGGCTGCACTGGTCGCTTCGACCTTCTCGGTCTACAAGCCCGATCCCGATCCGCTTCACGCCTTCATCGAGACCGATCCCTTGGGTGACTGCAGCCAGCCCCATTCGCCGACGTATTCGATCTCGAAGATCACCCAGGAGGCCGTGACGCGAGCGTGTGCTCGCCTGTTCGACCTGCCCGTCACCATCGCCCGTATCAACGCGTCGTACGGACCCAATGGCGGTCTCCCCGCCTACCAGCTCGACTGGATGATGGCCGGCTCGGTCGTTCCGCTGCGCGCCCCCGGACCCACGGCCTACAGCCCGATACACCAAGACGACATGAACGCTCAGGTCGAGCCGCTGCTCGCGGCGGCTTCGATCCCGGCGACGATCGTGAACTGGGCCGGCGACGACGCGGTCACGGTCGAGGAATGGTGTCAGTATCTGTCCGAGTTGACCGGGCGAACACCCATCTACGAGTACCGCGACTATCCCCACAGCATACGCGGCGCGATCTCGGAGAACACACGCCGACGGGCGTTGACCGGTCCGTGCCGGGTCGAATGGAAGGAAGGCTTCCGCCAGACGTTCGAGGCGCGCTACCCCGGCGGAGTGGCCTCCGCGGGCGCAGCTGACCGGGCCGCTCGCCTCCTGAACGCCTTCGAGTTGTCGGCCGCGGTCGAGGGCTGAGTTACGCTCAGCCCTGGGGATTGATGTTTTGGTTGAGGCGGAACACGTTGTGGGGGTCGTGCTTGGCCTTCACGGCGACGAGCCGGGCATAGCGCTCAGGGCCGTAGGCGGCCCGTACCCTGTCGGTGCCCTCGTCGCCGAGGTAGTTCACGTACACGCCCCCGGTGGCGTGGGGCCGCATGGCCTCGTCGAAGCTCCGGGCCCAGGCGATCTGGCTCTCGTCGTGCTCGGGGCCCTCCCAGCACGCGATGACGTTGTACACGAACGCAGCGTCGCGATGAGCGAAGGCCGTCCCGCCGTCTGGTTCGTGGGCGAACGCCCCGCCCAAGGCCTGGCACTCCACGATGCTGAACGGCGACGGGACCGGCGAGGTGTTCGCGACGTAGGTGTCGATGGCGCCGTCGGTGACCTCACCCAGGTAGCCGGCCTTCCAGTAGCTGCGCCGGCCCGCCGGGAACCCGTCGTCGAACATCTGCTGCAGGACGCAGTAGGGGATCGGACCGAGCAGGTCGAGTGCCGGCTCACCGAAGGCGCGCAACGGCGCGACCAGGGCGGCGCCCTCGTCGATATCGCCCGCCCAGCACACGACGATCGCCACGATCGGTTGGAATTGCAGGTGCTCGGGCACGAACGGCAGCGGTGGGGCGGTGACGAAGAGACAGTTGAGACCGAGGTCGGCCGGGGCCGTAGCCACGAAGTCGCGATAAAGCGCCAGCACCTCGGCCGCCCGATCGATGTGGTATGCGATCAGCCCGCCGAAGACAACGGGTCCCACCGAGTGCAGTCGGTACTCGAGCGACGTCACGACCCCGAAGTTGCCACCGCCACCACGCAGAGCCCAGAACAACTCGGCGTGCTGCGACTCGTTCGTCTCGAGAACGTCGCCGTCGGCGGTGACGATCTGCGCCGCAGTGAGGTTGTCGCACGAGAGGCCTTGGCGTCGCATCAGGTGCCCGAGACCGCCACCCAGGGTAAGTCCCGAGATGCCGGTCGTCGAGATCGCCCCACCAGTGGTGGCGAGGCCGTGGAGCTGGGTCTCGCGATCGAGCAGCCCCCAGGTGACCCCTCCCTGGGCCCGCGCACGCCTCGCCTCGGGATCGACACGCACCCCCTGCATCGGAGACAGGTCGATGACCACGCCGTCATCGCACGAGGCGTTCCCGGCCACGTTGTGGGCCCCGCCCCGCACGGCGATCGGGAGGCCCTCGGCCCGTCCGAACGCGATGGCTGCGGCCACGTCGGCCGTGCCCGAGCAACGGGCGATCATGCCTGGGCGCTTGTCGATCATGCCGTTCCACACGTGCCGGGCGTCGTCGTAGCCCGGGTGGGATGCGTCGATGAGCTCTCCCCGGAAGCCGTGCCGCAAGCCGTCGATGAGGGTCATGGTGTCTCTCCTTGAGTCGAGTCAGTGATCCCTTCGGTTCTGGCCACGGTCCTTGAAGCGGCCATGGCCGCCCCGGCTGCTCCGGTGCGGGCGAGGACAATCCAGAAGGTGAGTGACCCGCGGTGTTCGCAGCTCGACCCGCGATGGATCACCGGGACCTGGAGCTACAGGTTGTGGTTGGCCAGATTGTGGTCGACGAGGTCCCCGAACTTGGCCTTGGCTGCGGCAACGCGCTCGGGGAGGTGGGCGCTGGGCCAGAGACCTTCGTACGGCTTGTAACCCTTGAGCACCTGACGGGCCACGGTGATCTTGTGGACCTCGGTGGGACCGTCGGCGATCCCCATCACCGGGGCGCCCGTCCACATGCCGATGAGCGGCATCTCGTTCGACACGCCGAGCGAGCCGTGCACGTGCATGGCCCGGAACACGATGTCCTTCAGGATCTTGGCCGTGGCCACCTTGCAGGCCGCGATCTCCTTGCGGGCCTTGTGTCCGCCGACCTGGTCGATCAACCATGCCGCGTGCAGCACCATGAGCCGGAACTGGTGGAGCTCGATCCACGAGTCGGCCACGTACTCCTGCACCATCTGCTTCGAGGCCAGCACCGAGCCCTGCGTGTAGCGCGACACGGCTCGCTCGCACATCATGTCGATGGCCTTTTGGCACATGCCGATGGTGCGCATGGCGTGGTGGATGCGCCCGCCACCGAGGCGGGTCTGGGCGATCACGAACGCCTGGCCCGCGCCCCCGAGCACATTGTCGGCCGGAACCCGCACGTTTTCGTAGTGCACATAGGCGTGGGTCCCTTCACCGGGTTCCTCGCCGGCGAGGCCGGTGTGGCGCACGATGTTGATGCCCGGCGTGTCGGTGGGCACCAGGAACATCGACGCACCCTGGTAGATCGACACGTTCGGGTCGGTGACGGCCATCACGATGGCGAACGACGCGAAGCGGAGGTTCGACGAGAACCACTTCTCGCCGTTGATCACCCACTCGTCACCGTCGCGCTCGGCCCGGCACGTGAACACGCCAGGATCGGCGCCGCCCTGGGGCTCGGTCATCGAGAAGCACGACACGATCTCACCGTCGAGCAACGGCTTCAGATACTTGGCCTTCTGCTCGTCGGTGCCGTAGTGGGCGATGATCTCGGCGTTCCCGGTGTCGGGCGCTTGGCAGCCAAAGGTGGACGGAGCCCACGATGAACGCCCGAGGATCTCGTTGATGAGGCCGAGCTTGAGCTGTCCGAAGCCGAGGCCACCGAGGTCGGCCCCGAGGTGACAGGCCCACAGGCCCTGGTCCTGCACCATCTTCTGGAGGGGTTTGATGACCTGTTTGTGGACGGGATGGCTCTTGTCGTAGACGGTGTGGCCGTCGAAGGCCAGGTCGACGGGCTCGACGTGCTCCTTCACGAAGTCGCGGATCCAGTCGAGCTTCTCCTGGAACTCCGGTTCAGTTGAGAAATCCCATGCCATGTCACGCGCCTCCAGAAAGTCGTGCGTCGTTCCTAGTCGATGAAGCGCTCCCGGCACCACGTGACGAGACATCCGGTATTGCGACGGGCTCGAGGTACACAGTGCGTCCCACCAGTTCTTCCACTTCGGCCGATTGCAGCAATTCGCCGTCCGTGCTCTTGGCGTAGGTGCGCGCTCCGCCGTGGAGTTCGCTTTCCAGCGCGGTGTGAGCACAACCACAGCGGGCAGCCGCCGGGTCACGATCT
>JANLSK010000148.1:0-17891 GCA_031362415.1 Actinomycetes bacterium
GTGTCGTAGTCACCGACCAACAGCTCGCGACCGTGCCCCTTACCGGCCACTCCTGGCACCCCGACTGGAACTACGAGATCGCCGCCAAGCCCTCCCCAGCACCCCAAACTACACGCAAGTAGTTTTCACGCAGGCCCTAACGGGCAATTGACGAACACGTCGTCGTCGTGCTCGGGAACCTCGGGCAGAGCAACGATGGGCTCCTCTGGCGCCAACCACACCAGTGGTGCCGGTCGGTCGATGTCGATGCTGTTCTGTACCGGCTTCATGATTGCGCTCTCCCGCTCTGGTTTTGGCCTGCGACGTCGACGAGCACGGCGAGGAAGTGGGCCCAACCCGATCGGTGCTCGTCGGTGAACCCGACGGGGATGCCCGTGTGGCGCAAGGTGAGGACGGTGTCGCCGGCCTGCGGGGTGAGTGTGATCTCGACCCGGCTGGATCCTGGCGCCAGGGCCGGCGCCCCTTCGGTGGGCTCCCATCCGAAGCTGAACACGATCTTCTCGTAGGGCACGAGCTCGAGGGACTCGCCGACCATGACCGGTCCGCCGCCCATCTCGACGCGGCAGATGCCACCCGGCTGTGGATCGAGATTCGCCGCCGCGCCCCACCACGCGCGCATCCGCTCGGGGTCGGTCCAGTACCGCCACACCGTCTCGGGACGGGCTGCGATGTGGATGGTCTGCTCGACGGTTCTGGATTCGGGGTCGGTCACTGGCTTGTCTCCTCATGCTTTCTGGTGTGGCACCTGGTTCGCGTCGCGTGCTCGCTGGGGCCACTCCTCGCGCTCGGCTACGGCCTTCAGACGGGTGAGGTTGTCGGTCCATATCTCGTCGAGGAAGGCCGCCATGTCGTTCAGGCCCTCGGGCCGCAAGCGGTACAAACGCCGATTCCCGTCGGGCCGCACATCCACGAGCCCGGCGTCGGACAGCACCCGAAGGTGCTGCGACACCGCAGGCCGGCTCATGGAGGGGAACTGGCGGGCGATGTCTCCCGCCGGGATCTCGTTTTCGCGCACCAGTCGGAGGATGGCCCGACGCGTCGGATCGGCAACTGCCCGTAGCGCGACATCCATGATCGGTCACCATCCCTGCCCGACGCTCGCCACCGTGGGGTTGCGTGCCGCCTGATCGTGTGGAACTATGTAATCATAAGCTTACATAGATGCGCCACCATACTCAAGGAGTCGTCATGGACATCGTCGACATGCTCGACCGAGCATTCCGCCACACGCACACCGTCATCGCTGGCGTTCGTCCCGACCAGCTCGGAAACGACACCCCATGTGAGGGCTGGACGGTACGCGAGCTCCTCGACCACACCATCGGCGTGGTCGCCGGCCTCGGGGCGGCGGCCTCCGGGCTGGCCCCCGCAGGATCCTTCGAGCTGAGCTCCGATCCGGCCGGCCAGTTCGAGCAGGCGGCGGCGGCCACCCTGGCCGCATGGCGAACCCCGGGGGTGCTCGACAAGGTCATCGACGGCGGCGCCGGGCCGATGCCCGGACGGGTGCTGGCGGGGATCAACCTGCTCGACACCGCCACCCACAGCTGGGACATCGCCACCGCCACCGGTCAGGTCGCCGCGTTGCCTACCGACCTGGCCCTCGCCACGCTCGAGGTCAGTCGCCAGACCATCGCGCCCGAGATCAGGCCCGGCCGTTTCGATGTCGAGGTGCCGGTGGCCGATGATGCCGACGCCACCAGCCGACTCGTTGGGTTCCTGGGCCGCACGCCGTGATCGCGCCGAACGTGGTGCCCCGCTCCGAATGGACGATCGCCCGTCGCGCGCTCCTCGCCCGGGAGAAGGAGCTCACCCGGCTGCGCGACGAGGTTGCCGCGGTCCGTCGGCGGCTGCCGTGGGTCGCATCGACCAGGAGTATCTCGTGGACGATCTGGACGGGAGGCGTGGTCTGCGCGAGCTGTTCGATGGTCGTAGCCAGTTGCTCGTCTACCACTTCATGTTCGGTCCGGACTGGGAGGAGGGGTGTCCGAGCTGCTCTTTCTGGGCCGACAGCTTCGACGGTGTCGGGGTGCACCTGGCGCAGCCACCCGCGTCCGATGAGTACCACGAGAAGCTCCAGCCCATGCGCCCCTTGTATTCAGCGAGCTTCGGATGAGCCGCCCCGGAGACGGCGACGAGCGTCACGTCGCGCCGCGTTCGTCAACGGCAACATGTTCATTGGCCTGTTCGGTGCCGACGTCGGGCTGAAGCTCAGCGAGTCGGATCGATCTGCGCTCCTCGACGAGGCCGGTGCCGGGCCCTTCGGACCTCCCGAGAGGCCGATGAGTGGCTATGTCGGCATGCCCGCGAGGTGGCGTTCGACCCCGGGCGCCGCCGACCGCTGGGTCGCGATCGCGCTCGAGCACGTGGGCGCGCTTGCGCCCAAGCCAACGAAGACCCCGAAGCCTCCCAGCGGCCGGAGCTGAGCGTCGTCGAGCCTCGGTGGCGGCACCGGGTCTCGGGATAGCGTGCGCACGGCGTTGGGCACGTTGTTCGATCTCGAGGAGAGCCACCATGGCCATGCCGACCGATGTGGGTGCGGTCGACCTGATGATCGGCTTCCCGTCGGCCCATGCCCGTGACCATTACGAGTTCCTGCGCAAGCTGGCCAAGGATGCCGGGAGCCAGGACATGGAATTCCCGGCCGAGTACATGTTCAAGGACGTGCCCAACCACCTACCCGAGGGAGCCGACCCCATCGGGGTCACCCTGGGGGAGATGGACCGCCACGGTGTGGCCGTCGGCCTGATCGGACTCGGCGGCTCGACCACGGTACGGGCGCTGCGCGAGCATCCCGCCCGGTTCCGGGCGTCGCTCGAGGTCGATCCCAACGACATCACCGGCACAGTGAGGAAGATCCGAGACGCCTACGACACGCACCGGATCGCCGCCGTCACCACCTTCCCCGCAGGGTGCAACCCTCAGGTACCGGTGAACGATCGGCGCTACTACCCGATTTATCAGACCTGCATCGACCTCGACATCCCGATCATCGCCAACGCCGGTATCGCCGGGCCCCGGGTACCGTCGGCGTGCCAGGACGTGATGCATTTCGACGACGTCTGCTACGACTTCCCCGAGCTGCGCATCGTGATGCGGCACGGCGCCGAGCCCTGGGAGGCCTTGGCCGTCAAGCTCATGCTCAAGTGGCCGGGCCTGCATTACATGACGAGCGGCTTCGCCCCCAAGCACTATCCGAAGGCGATCATCGACTACGCCAACACCCGGGGCGCAGCGAAGGTGATGTACGCCGGTTACTACCCCATGGGGTTGAGCCTCGAGCGCATCTTCACCGAGCTCCCGAGGGTGCCCCTGCGTGACGACGTGTGGCCCGCGTTCTTGCGCGACAACGCCATGCGGGTGTTCAAGCTCGACTCGTGACCCGTCGGCCGTTGACAGCAGCGCTGATTCGAGAACGAGGAGCACCAAGCGCATCTGCTCCCTCAATGGCGTCAATGCCCACATGGGGACGTTGGAGTACAACTGCTCCAAGGAGGCGCTGCGCACGCTTTCGCGCACGGCCGCTCGTGAAGTGGGTGGCCTGATTTGCCCGAGTAAGCCGCACAGTCTGAGCCGTGCAACGATCAAATCTGGGTCCGTGCGGCCCCGTTGGCGCGCCGAGCGTGAGAGAATGTGGTCATGGTGCGACACGCTCGGGCTCTGACGTTGTTCGTGGGGACGGTGTTCGTGGCGATCGCCGTGGCCGGGTGCGGGGGCGACTCGCCGCTCGATGGGCTGAGCGCACGCACGACGACGCTCCCGAGCTCCGATGCCGACCCGAGCGGGTCGAACACCGACAGTGACTCCGGGGATTCCGAACCCACCTCTGACGAGGTCACCCTCGACACGGTGCTCGCCTCGAGCGTGGTCGAGCTGGAGGCGGCCGACGATCCCGGTCCGGCCCCGTTCACGAGCGACGTGGGCAAGCTCACGGGCTCGGCGGTCGCCACCGCCGTCCGGAGCGGTGCCGTCGAGGCGACCCAACCTGGCCTGTACGGGGCCAAGCGAGGCCAGGCTGCCTGCGACTCTTCGCAGTTGGTCGACGAGCTGAACGCCGACCCCGCGCTGCGAGAGGCGTTCGCAGTGAAGCTGGCGGTGGCGACCACAGACCTGGGCAAGTCGGTGGGCGTCATGGCCAGTGTGGTGCTGCGGTCCGACACGTTGGTGATCGACCACCTGTTCGTGGGGGGCAAGGCCGTGGGCCAGGCGGCGGTTCTGGAAGCCGGGACGCCCGTCCTCGTCGACCAGTTCGGGGTGCCCCGGGTGCGCTGTACGAGCGGCAGCCCCTTGCAGACACTGATGACGCTCCCCGAGAACGTGGAGTTCAAGGGCGCTGAATGGACGGGGTTCCGGGCTGGCGCCGTCATCTCGGTGGTGCCTGCCGCCCAGCCCATCGGGGAGCTGGTGCTCGTCGACCCGGGAACGCTCGAAGCCTTCCTCCGTGACCTGCCCAGCGAAGAGATCCCGCTCGAGGCCGAGCCGACCGATGTCGACCTGCCTCCGACCGCCGATGTCGATGGTGACGGTGTGCCCGACCTCATCGAGTTGGCGGACGACTCGGTCTTCTCCGATCTCGACTCCGATGGTGACGGCGTGCCCGACGCCATCGAGGCCATGATCGGCTCCGATCCGAACGTCGCCGACTTCGACGTCGATGGTGACGGTATTCCCGACGCCTATGCCGATCTGTTCGACGCGCTCCCGACCGATATCGACTTCGATGGCGACGGCATTCCCGACGACCTGGCGGCGATCTTGGATTCCCTGCCCGATGTCGACATCGACGGTGACGGCGTTCCTGACGATCTGGGCGACTTCTTCACCGACCTCCCCCAGGTCGATCTCGATGGTGACGGTGTCCCCGACGACCCCTTCACCGACCTGACCTTCTCCGACGAGCCCCCTCCCGAGGAAGCGCCCATCGAGCCACCGGCTGACGGCTGACGGACCCTCAGGTCCCGAGCACGATGTCGACGAGGTCGCGGTGATCGTCGATCACGATGTCGGCCTCGGCATGCTCGTCGGAGCGGTCGTCGGAGACCCCGCGGAAGCGAATCGCCAGCATTCCCATGGCTCGGGCTCCGGCGATGTCGGTGCGCCGGATGTCGCCGACGTGAGCCGAACGTGCGGGATCGACCCCACCGAGGCCGGTCAACGCGTGCTCGAAGATCCGGCGATCGGGCTTGAACACCCCCACGTCGTCGGAGAACGACCAGTGGTCGAAGTGCTCGAGCACGCGATGCCGGTCGAGCGCTCGCCGGAGCTCCGACGAGGCCAGGAACCCGACGTCGCACACGATTCCGAGCTTGACGCCAGAGGCCGACAAGGCCGCCAGCACCTCGCCGACACCGTCGATCAGG
Organism: Actinomycetes bacterium; assembly: GCA_031362415.1. Taxonomy (GTDB): domain Bacteria; phylum Actinomycetota; class Acidimicrobiia; order IMCC26256; family VFJJ01; genus VFJJ01. The sequence continues at coordinate 5,358 of JANLSK010000148.1, forward strand.
ATCAGATCGGCGTCGTCGCCGGCCCGGTGGAAGGCCTCGATGATGCCCCCCTGGGCCGCGCCGGCCGCCAGCGCCGGATGGCTCTCGGCCAGCAGCGCCGCGACCCAGCGGGCCGCGTCGGTTCCCGAGAACTGGCGGTTCGCCCTCCACTCCTCGACGTACACGTCCCAGACCGCGCTCATGGCCCCGTCGAGCACCTCGGTGGCGACGGTCACGCCCACGCCCGCCGCGACGACAGAGATGAGCTCGGCCCGTCGTGCCTCGAGCGCTCCCGGCCGCCGCCGGCACAGCGTTTCCCAGAAGTCGAACGTGACCGCATCGACCCGGCGGCCCGAGTGACGCGAGTGACGCGAGTTTCCGCTCACCCGTCCCACACCTGCCGGCACACGCCCTGCTCCTTGGCCTTGGCGTGCACGGCCGCCGACACCCGTTCGACGACCCGAGGGTTGAACACCGAAGGGATGATGTACCCGGGCGACAGCTCGGCATCGGGGATGACCGATGCGATGGCATCGGCCGCGGCCATCTTCATCTCGTCGGTGATCGTGGTCGCCCCGGCATCGAGCGCACCACGGAACACGCCCGGGAAGGCCAGCACGTTGTTGATCTGGTTCGGGTAGTCGGACCGGCCCGTCGCCATCACCGCCACCATGCCCTCGGCCTCCTCCGGCGGAATCTCCGGGTCGGGGTTCGACATGGCGAACACGATGGGGTCCTTGGCCATCACCCGCAGGTCGTCGCGCATGATCACGTTGGGCCCCGACAGCCCGATGAACACGTCGGCGCCGGGCAGCACCTCATAGATCGCACCCTTGCGCATCTCGGGGTTGGTGTGCTCGGCGAACCAGCGCTTCGAGGCGTTCAGCTCGTCGCGCCCCGTGTACACGGCTCCCTTGCGATCGACGCCGATGATGTTCTCAACGCCGAGCGCCATGAGCATCTTGGTGGTGGCGACGCCGGCGGCGCCGACTCCGGCCACGATCACCTTCAGATCGCCCATGTGCTTGCCCACGATCTTGACGGCGTTGCGCAGCGCCGCCACCGTGACGATGGCCGTGCCGTGCTGGTCGTCGTGGAAGATCGGGATGTCGAGGAGCTCGTCGAGCCGTTCCTCGACCTCGAAGCACCGAGGCGCGGCGATGTCCTCGAGGTTGATGCCGCCGAACACCGGGGCGATGCGCTGCACCGACTCGATGATCTCCTCGGCGCTGTCGACGTCGAGACAGATGGGAAAGGCATCGATGCCGGCGAACTCTTTGAAGAGCAAGGCCTTGCCCTCCATCACCGGGATGGCCCCGTACGGTCCGATGTCACCGAGGCCGAGCACGGCCGTTCCGTCGCTCACGATGGCGATGGTGTTCTTCTTGATCGTGTACCGGAACGCTTCTTCGGGGTTCTTGGCGATGGCCATCGAGACCCGGGCCACGCCCGGGGTGTAGGCCATCGACAGATCGTCACGGGTCCGGCAGGGGATGCGAGAGCGCATCTCGATCTTGCCGCCCTCGTGGAGCTGGAAGGTGCGGTCGGAGACATCTCGGACGCGCACCCCCTCCACCGACTCCACGGTGGACCGGATGGCGCCAGCGTGGGCTTCGTCGCGCGCCTCGACGGTGACATCTCGGACGAGCAGCTCGGGGCTGGCCTCGTAGATGTCGATCGCTTGGATGTTCCCGCCGACGTCGCCGATCGCCGTCGCCAGGCGACCCAAGGTTCCGGGGACGTTCGAGACTTCCACACGGATGCGGACGGAGTAGGCGGGGTTCGGTGCTCGCATGGTCGGGAACGTACCACCGCAACGGCTGACCGGGCCTGGACGCGAGAACGCGCCCAAGGTGGTGGCACCGTCTCCGGTGCCGTCACCTCGGGCGCGTCCGCTGTTCAGTGACCTGCCCAGTCACCAACCGGTGGACGGTTGTCGTCAACCCGCTTGTTCGCTCTCGACTTCCTCGAGGAACTTGCGGATCTCTGACGCCCGAAAACGCCGGTGCCCCCCCAGCGTGCGGATTGCCGAGATCTTTCCGGCCCGGGCCCAGCGGGTGACGGTCTTCGGGTTGACCCGGAAGAGCGCCGCTACCTCTGAGGGGGTCAGGAGGTCTTCGTCATTGTGGCGATTGGTCATCGGTTGTTCCTCATGCGCCGGGGAGCATCAGGGGCCCGATGCTCGGCGGTGGCCAGCGGCAGTCGGTACCGGCCTGGTTCCGACATCCCGCCCTGTGGGTGGTCTCTTGCACCATCGGCACACATCCAACCCAACTGGAGACGGAATCCTCTCGGAGCGTGTTGCTCGCCCAAGGGCCGCGAGCTGGTGGATGTCGGTGCAATCTCGTGAGCGTGGTCGATGGGCGGTGTTTCCGGGCCCAACCGCTCCGACCCCTTCGCACGCCTTCGATGTCGGCGAGCCTGGAGGGGCCCACAAGTCGACGAGACAGCGTGGGCCGACGATTGGGCGCTACGACCATGTGGTATCGGCTCGCTCCGAGGTTGGGGCGCTGGGCGTGCCGAGCACCGGCGCCGAGCCACGACGATGGTCCAAGGAGGCACCGTGCAACTGGGATTGTCGATCTCGAGTGAGGAGCACGATCCCAACGAGCTGATCCGGTTGGCCGCTGCTGCCGAAGAATCCGGCTTCACGACAGCCTGGGTCAGCGACCACTTCCACCCCTGGATATCGCGCCAAGGCAACGCGTCATTCGTGTGGTCCGTGCTCGGTGGAATCGACGGAGTAACCCGCGACCTCCAAGTGGGTACCGGGGTGACCTGTCCGATCGGACGGATGCATCCGGCGATCGTCGCCCATGCCTCAGCGACGGTGGCCGCCATGATGCCAGGCCGGTTCTTCTTGGGACTGGGCTCGGGCGAGCCAAGGCCCCGAAGCTCGCCGGTCGTATCGCAGATGGATACGTCACTACGGCCCCGCTCCCGGACATGGTCACGTGCTTCGAAAACCCGGGAGGAGGGCAGAAGCCTCGCGTGGGCCAACTCAAGGTATGTTTCGCCACCGACGCGACCGATGCGCGCCGCCTCTAGGACGAGTTCCTTCGGTTCTTCGCAACGAAGCTGCAGCCGGAACTCTCAGCGAGCACGATTCGAGCACGCTGATCAAAGCGGCCGAGGGCCGGGTGGGATACCCCCGTGGGGGTATCCCAATCGACACGGTTGAGAAGGTGTGTCATCCGAGGGACGGGACACTCACGAACAGTCTCTTCAGAAATCAACCGCCACGCACGCGTTGGTGTTCGTCAACGTCGGTGTTCGTCAGGGCACGTCGATAGCTCCGAGTCGAGGCGCGAACGGCGCTCGGCGGTGATGCGACTCCGCTCCTCAGCGGCGACGGGTCACCAGCTCGACCCGTCCGTCTCCGGCCACCACCTCGCCGATCAGCCACGCTTCGTGGCCGACGCTCGCCAGGTGCTCGACGGCTTCCGGAGAGCAGCCCGCATCGAGCACCGCGATCATTCCCACACCGAGGTTGAAGACCCGTTCCATCTCGGACCGGCTGACCGGCCCGGCTTCGGCGACGGTGGCGAAGATCCTGGGCTGGGGCCAGGCGCCTCGGAGCACGACGGCGTCGCAGTCGGACGGGAGCACGCGCGCCAGATTCCCTGCGATGCCGCCCCCCGTGACGTGGGCGAAGGCACGAACCTCGACCGCCGTCCGCAGCGACCCCATGGCCGGGGCGTAGATCACGCTCGGTCGGAGGAGCTCGTCGCCCAGCGTGACGTCGGCTCCGGCCCAGGCCGGCTCGTCGAGCGTTCGCCCGGCCACCTCGAGCAGCGCATGGCGGGCCAGCGTGTACCCGTTCGACCGGAGCCCGGGACTGGCGATGCCGACGAGCACGTTTCCGGGGGCCACCCCGCTCGGGAGCAGCGCGGCCCGCTCCACCGCACCGACCGCGAATCCCACCAGGTCGAAGCCGCCATCAGGGAACAGGCCCGGATGTTCGGAGATCTCGCCGCCGAGGAGCGCCGCGCCGGCCTGCCGGCAACCGGCGGCCACACCGGCGACGATCTGCTCGACCATCGTCGGGTCGTTGCGGCCCAGCGAGACGTAGTCGAGAAAGAACAGCGGATCGGCGCCCTGGACGGCGATGTCATCGACCGACATGGCCACGAGGTCGATGCCGATGGTGTCGTACCGGCGCAACGCTGCGGCCACGAGCGACTTGGTTCCCACCCCGTCGGTCGACGAGACGAGCACGGGATCATCGAATGACGTGGCGGCGAACGAGAACAGGCCCCCGAACGACCCGAGATCACCGATCACCTCGGGCCGGTGTGTGCTTCTCACGTGGCTGCGGAGGCGCTCGACGGCCACGTCGTTGGCCTCGATCGAGACCCCGGCCGCTGCGTAGGTCAGGCCGGCGTCGGGGTTCACGTCGGGGTGGGTCCGCGGGTGGGTCTGGTCCCTTGGGAGGCCACCCGGTTGGTCCACGGTCACCGCTGCAACGTCATCGGACGATGATGCCGGCCGGCCGTCGCGTCGGGATCTCGTCGGCGGTCGGACGGACCGGGCTCGGAGCGATCTCCAACATCTCCTTGGCCAAGCCCTCGGGCACAGCGACGGGGTAGTCGCCGGTGAGGCACGCCGAGCAGAAGGACGGGCCGGGCGCGCCTGTGGCCCGTACCAGACGGTCGAGCTCGAGGTAGGCCAGCGAGTCGGCGCCCACGTAGTCGCAGATCTCACCGACCGACATGTCGGCGGCCAGCAGCTCGGATCGGCGACCGGTGTCCATGCCGTAGAAACACGGCCAGCGGTACGGCGGCGAGCTGATGCGCAGGTGCACCTCGGTGGCGCCCGACTCCCGGAGCATGGCCACGATCTGACGGGTCGTGGTACCCCGCACGATCGAGTCGTCGACGACGACCAGACGCTTCCCCCGAATGTTCTCGGCGAGCGGGTTGAGCTTCACCCGTACCCCCGAGCCCCGCATCTGCTGCGTCGGCGAGATGAACGTGCGGCCCACGTAGCGGTTCTTGACCAGCCCATCGCCATACGGGACACCGGTTGTGCGGGCGAAGCCCTGGGCGGCGGGCACACCCGACTCGGGGACGGGCATCACCATGTCGGCGCTCACGGGAGCCTGCCGGGCCAGCTCCTCGCCCATGCGCTGCCTGGCGGCGTGCACGTTGTGGCCGTAGAGCATCGAGTCGGGACGGGCGAAGTACACGAACTCGAAGATGCACAGGTTGGGCGTGGCCTCGGCCCAGCGGTGCGAGCGCAGCCCGTTGTCGTGGATCACGACCATCTCGCCCGGCTCGACCTCGCGCACGAAGCGGGCTCCGACGATGTCGAGCGCGGCCGTCTCGGAGGCCACGACCCAGCCCGTCTCGGCCCGGCCCAGCACGAGCGGGCGGAATCCGTTGCGATCACGGACGGCCACCACACAGCGCTCGTCCATCAGCACCAACGAGAATGCGCCCTCGAGCCGGGGCAACACGGCCAGCAACGCGGTCTCCAGGTCGCGTAGGTCACTGCGGGCCTCGTCGCCGTACTCCCGGGCGACGAGCTCGGCGATCAGGTCGGAGTCGGAGGTGAACTCACGGCGCTCCATGCCCGGGAGCATCCCGAGCAACCCGGCGAGCTCCGAGGTGTTGGTCAGGTTCCCGTTGTGCCCCAAGGCGAAGCTGCCCGCGCCGGCCGGACGGTAGATCGGCTGGGCGTTGTTGTAGGTGCTCGATCCGGTGGTGGAGTAGCGGACGTGACCAATGGCAACGTGGCCGTGGAGGGGCTGAAGGCTGCGATCGTCGAAGACCTGGGTGACGAGCCCCATGTCCTTGACCACCTGGAGGCTCCGGCCGTCGCTCACTGCGATGCCTGCAGATTCCTGACCTCGGTGTTGGAGCGCGAAGATCGCGAAGTAGGCGAGTCGAGCGGCGGGCTGGCCGGGCGTGAACACCCCGACGACCCCGCAGGCCTCACCAGGCGTGCCGTCGCTCCAACCCGCGTCGTCGGTGGTCGTGTCGCCGGCCTCCACGCTCGTCCCCATCACGGCTTCGAGTCTCCCATCATCGCACGGTGGATGCGGCCATCAGCCGGGGGATCGATTCCCTGTGGGCAGCCGTCATCTCGGCGACACCCACGTTGACGACCACGGTGCTCGCGGCTCCTCCCCCTGTCGTGCCGGTCCGCACGACGAACCGGTCACCGACGGCCCGCGCGATCTCGGCGATGGGCACCCCGGCCGCGGCGGCTCGGCTGTGCAGCTCGTCGACTGCTTCGTCGCCACGCCCTCCGATCGCCACCAGCACCCGGGAGGCCGACTCCGAGAACAGCGCCGTGGCTGGGACCAGGCTCGCCAGGTCGTCGGATGCACCCAGCTCGACGGTCATCCCGACACCGCTGGCGATGCTCATCTCGGCCAACGCCACGGCCAGGCCCCCGTCGGAGCAATCGTGCACGGCGTCGACGGCCCGCTCGGCCACCAGTGCCGCCACGAGAGCGTGGAGCGCCGCTGCGGCGGCGAGGTCGGCCTCCGGCGGCTGTCCCCCGGCGAGATCGTGCATGACCGCAGCCCACTCCGAGCCGCCGAGCTCGCCGGCGGTGGCGCCGAGCAGGAACACCCGCTGCCCGGGCTCCACGGCGATGCCCGGCGGTCGGGCCTGGAACTCGTCGATGAGGCCGAGCACCCCCACGACCGGCGTGGGGTCGATGTCGGCTCCTCGCGACTCGGTGTAGAAGCTGACGTTGCCGCCGATGACCGGGAGCCCCAAGGCCCGGCAGGCCTCGCTCATCCCGTCGACCGACTCCGAGAACTGCCACATCACCTCGGGATGCTCAGGATTGCCGAAGTTCATGCAGTTCACCAACGCCAGCGGTCGAGCGCCGGTGCACGCGACGTTCCGGGCCGCTTCCATCACCGCCAGCCGCCCACCGGTTCGAGGATCGAGCCGACAGAAGCGTCCCTTGCCATCGGTGGAGATGGCCAGCGCCTTCACGGGCCCCACGTCGTGGTCTTTCAGCCGCAGCACGGTGGCGTCGCCGCCGGGCCCCACGACGGTGTTCAGGAAGAGCTGATGGTCGTACTGCGACCAGATCCACGACTTGTCGGCGATCGTCGGCGATGCGAGCACACCCAGGAGCTCGAAGGTGAGATCGGCCGTGACGGGAAAGCGCTCCTCCAAGGCGGGACGGGGATCCTGGGCGGCCATGGCGCGCTGGCCGTCGGGTTCGCGGAGCGGCCGTTGGTACGAGGGGCCGTCGCCGAGGCTGCCGGCCGGGACATCGGCCAGGGGGGCCGGCGTCGGGTGCTCCGGGTGGCTCTCGGCCTCGAACAGGCCGTCGTACACCCGGAAACGGCCGGTGTCGGTGACCCGCCCGATCACAGAGGCCGTAACCTCGTGATGGGCGCATCGGGCCAGCACCGCTTCCAGGTCGTCGGGTCGCACGATGGCGAGCATCCGCTCCTGGCTCTCGGAGGTCATGACCTCGACGGCGTTCATCCCGGGCTCGCGCCGGTGGATCCGAGCGATGTCGACGTCCATCCCGTTGCCGGCCTTGGCCGCGGTCTCCGATGCCGCACACGAGATGCCGGCTGCTCCGAGATCTTGGACCCCGACCACCAACCCGGCACTCACCAGGTCGAGACAGGCCTCGATGAGGCGCTTCTCCTCGAACGGATCGCCGACCTGCACCGAGGGCCGCTTCTCGTCGGTCTCGTCGTCGAAGCCGGCACTGGCCAGGACCGAGGCCCCGCCGATGCCGTCACGACCGGTCCCCGAGCCCAGGAGCACGGCGAGGTTGCCGACCCCCTCGGCCCGGGCCAGCACCAGATCGTCGGTCGCGATGACGCCCACGCACATCACGTTCACGAGCGGGTTCCCCGAGTAACACGGGTCGAACACCGCTTCCCCGCCCACCGTCGGGACCCCCACCGCGTTGCCGTAGCCGGAGATCCCCGACACCACGCCCTCGAGCAGGAATCGGTTGCGGGGTTCGTGGAGCGGGCCGAAGCGCAACGGGTCGAGCAGCGCGATCGGACGGGCGCCCATCGAGAAGATGTCACGGATGATGCCGCCGACACCGGTGGCCGCGCCCTGGTACGGCTCGATGGCCGACGGATGGTTGTGACTCTCGATGCGTACGGCCACGGCCAAGCCGTCGCCGACATCGACCACGCCGGCGCCTTCACCGGGACCTACGAGCACCCACGGCGCCTCGGTCGGGAACCGCTTCAGGTGCATCGACGACGACTTGTACGAGCAGTGCTCGGACCACATGACGGCGAACATCGCCAGCTCGAGGGGGCTCGGTTCACGGCCGAGGATCCCGACGACCGCTTCGAGCTCGTCGTCGGTGAGCCCGAGCTGACGGTGCAACGGCACGAGGGAGCCGGGGGAGGAGACCACGGGCGCAGGTTATCGAGAGGCACCGTTCGCTCCCCGGTGTGGAGCCCCGATCTCCCTGTGTCTGATTCGCGTCAGGATCACGACGATCGGCGAACTTCTCGTATATGGTTGCATCGTCAATTGGGTCAAGAACTCTTGGCCAGCGCCGATCAGGAGAACCGATGCCTCCGAAGACCAAGAAGCAGAAGATGACCATGACCGACGACCACAAGGCAGCGCTCGCCGAAGGCCGTCGTCAAGGCGCAGCGGTACGGGCGTATCTCGACGCCCTTGAGCAGCACAGGCCCAAGCGTGGCCGTAAGCGGACGGCTGAGTCCATCGGCAAGAGGCTCGTTGCCATCGAGTCGGAGCTCGAAGAGGCCACGTCGGTCGATCGCCTGCAACTCATCCAGGAGCGGATGGACCTCGGCGACGAGCTCGAGAGAATGGGCGCCAAGGTCGACTTGTCGAAGCTCGAAGCGGAGTTCGTCGCCCAGGCCAAGTCCTACGGCAGCCGCAAGGGCATCAGCTACGCGGCATGGCGCGAGCTCGGCGTCTCGGCCGACGTGCTGCGTAAGGCCGACGTGAGCCGTTCCGGTCGCTGAGGCCGCCGGCCGTCAGGCCTCGCAGCGGTATCGATGCAGAAGCCCCCGCACCGTGGCGGGGGCTTCTGCTCGTCAACTCCCGAACGCAAAACCGAGATCGGGCGCGCCGAAGACCGGCGTGAACGCGATGCCCATCTCGGCCAATAGCGGCCCCAGCACGCCGCCACGGTCGACGATGCATGAGACAGCCATCACCGTGCACTCGAACTCGTGGAGCGCGGCAATAGCTTGCAGGGTCGAGCCCCCGGTCGTGATCGAGTCGTCGACAACAAGCACCCGTTGCCCGCGTTCGATCACCCCGGCGAACCGGCCACCGATCCCGTGCCCCTTGGGTTCCTTACGGACGGTGAACGCGTTGCGACACGCGGTCAGTGCCACGGCCACCGCCACCGGATCGGCCCCGACCGTGAGCCCTCCAACGGCGTCGAAATCGGGCTGGTCCACGACGCCCCGCACGGCATCGAGCACACAGGCACCGACGAGCTCCATGCAGTCGCCCCGAAAGGTGACCTGACGAGCGTCGAGATACCAGCTCGATACCCGTCCCGAGGCCAGGGTGAACTCGCCGACCCGCAGGGCATGGCGTTTCAGGGCCTCGAGAAGGCGCTCCCGGTTCGACGGAGCCGTCATCGTCGCGAGGCCAGGGGCACGGATGCCGGCGAACTGGCGGAACCGGCGGAACCAACGGCCTTCAGGAGCGAGCTGAGGAGCACAGCGCCGTCGCCCGAGCCGAGCACGTCCTCCGCGGCCCGCTCGGGGTGCGGCATCAGCCCCACCACGTTGCGACCCTCGTTGCAGATCCCGGCGATGGCGTCGATGCTGCCGTTGGGGTTGGCGACGTAGCGCACCACGACCCGATCGTCATCGTGCAGCTCCGACAGGGTCGTGGCGTCGCACACGTACGAGCCTTCGAAGTGGTTGATGGGGATCCGCAGCACCTGGCCGACGGTCGTACCACCGGTGAGGATCGTCGAGGCCGTCTCGACGCGAAGGGCGACCGTCTCGCAGAGAAACTTCAGCCCGACGTTCTTCTGCAGCGCTCCCGGCAGCAACCCGGCCTCGCAGAGGATCTGGAACCCGTTGCAGATCCCGACCACGGGACCACCGGCCGCAGCGAAGTGCCCCACGGCGTCCATCACCGGGGAGAAGCGGGCAATGGCCCCGGTACGGAGGTAGTCGCCATGGGCGAAACCACCGGGCAGGATCACCGCGTCGAAACCGTCGAGATCCGTTGCCCGGTGCCAGACGAGGTCGGCGTGGCCACCGAGGAGTCGGATGGCGTACACGGCGTCGAGCTCGCAGTTGGTTCCGGGGAAGACGACGACGCCGACGCGAGCCGTCATGCATCGGCTCCCGACGAAGCCTGCTCGCCGATGGCGACCGTGAAGTTCTCGAGCACCGGATTGGTGAGAAAGCGCCGGCACATGTCGTCGATCTCAGACCGGGCGTGCGCCTCGTCGTCGGCGTCGATCACCAGCCGGATGCTCTTGGCCACCGCCACCTGCGACACGTTGGTCCACCCCAGTGCGGGGAGCGCTCGTTCGACGGTGGCGCCTTGCGGATCGGCGATTCCCGGTCGATGGGTCACGTCGACCCGAGCATGGAAGCGCATGGGGACGAGCCTAGATGGCAGCCCGTCGGGTCGGTCCGATCAGCCCGCTACCCAGCGGCGCCGAGATCGAAAACACGCGTTCAGGGCTGCGCCCCGTCCCTGTCGATCCGGGTTGCCTGGCTGCGCGGGCCGTGGTGAGGGACTACCGGGGTCGATACCAGTGCCCGAACGACCGTCCGGTGAGGCGCTCGTAGGCCTCGATGTACCGGCGCCGGGTCCCGTCGAGCACCTCGGCAGGGAGTCGCGGTGGCGGCGGTGTTCGGTTCCAGCCGGTCGAGTCGAGCCAGTCCCGCACGAACTGCTTGTCATACGACGGGGGGGCGGTACCCGGGCGCCAGTGGTCGGCGGGCCAGAACCTCGATGAATCGGGGGTGAGCATCTCGTCCACGACCACGAGCTGGCCATCGATGTCGCCGAGCTCGAACTTGGTGTCGGCGATGATGACGCCCCGCTCGCCAGCGTGGGCGGCCCCGAACCCATACAGGGCAAGGGCGGCAGCCTCGAGGGCGGCGTAGCGCTCGCCTCCGACGAGCGCTATCGCCTGGTCGCGGGTGAGGGGCTCGTCGTGACCGGCGTCGGCCTTGGTGGTGGGCGTGAAGAGCGGCTCGGGCAGACGGTCGGCCTCATGAAGGCCCTCGGGAAGCGGGGACCCTTGCACGGCACCGGTTCGCCGGTAGTCGTTCCAGGCCGAACCGAACAGGTAGCCGCGTACGACGCACTCGAGTGGGACGACCGTGGCCCGGCGTACGAGCATGGCCCGACCGGCGACTTCGGAATCGACACCGGCGCCGTCGGGGAAGTCGGCGGGATCCGACGACACGTGGTGGTTCGGGAACACCGATGCCGTCTGCTCGAACCAGAAGCTCGACAGCGCCGTGAGGATGCGCCCCTTGTCGGGGACGGGATCGTCCATGATCACGTCGTAGGCCGACAGCCGGTCGGAGGCCACGAGCAGGAGGTGGTCGGGGCCGGCATCATAAAGATCGCGAACCTTGCCCGAACGCAAGTGGCGCAAGGGGATGACGGTCATTGCGGCGTTTCACCCGCACCACGGCGGAGGGCGTCGAACGCGATGCCCACGTTGGCGAGGGTTCCGTCGAGCGAGAAGCAGGCGGCGAGTCGCTCGTCACCGAGCGCGTCGACCACAGCCGGGGTCTCACGCAGCACGTGGAGGAATGGCCGGCGCTGCTCCCAGGTCTGCATGGCGGCGGTCTGCACCAGGCGGTAGGCGTCGTCGCGCGAGAGCCCGTGCTCGACCAGGGCCAGCAGGATGGCTTGGGAGAAGACCAGACCGTACGAGCGGTCGAGGTTCTCGAGCATGCGCTCGGGGTAGACCCGCATTCCCTCGACGATGGCCTTGAACTTCACGAGCAGGTAGTAGGCGAGCATGGCCGAGTCGGGCAGGATCACCCGTTCCACCGAGGAGTGCGAGATGTCGCGCTCGTGCCAGAGGGCCACGTTCTCCAGCCCCGCTTGGAGGTTCGATCGCACGATCCGGGCCAGGCCGCACATCTGCTCGCACTTCACCGGGTTGCGCTTGTGGGGCATGGCGCTGGAGCCCTTCTGGGCCCCGTCGCGAAACGGCTCGGCCACCTCGCCCACTTCGGTGCGCTGCAGGTGGCGAATCTCCAGGGCGAACGATTCCACGGTGGCCGCGGCCGATGCACAGGCATAGAGGAACTCGGCGTGACGGTCCCGAGCCAGCACCTGGGTGGACGGGACCGGCGTGAGCCCGAGCCGCTCGCACACGAAGCGCTCGATCGACGGGTCGACGTGCGAGTAGGTGCCGACCGCGCCCGAGAGCTTCCCGACGGCGACGGCCTCACGGGCTCGGCGCAGCCGCACGACGTCGCGCCGCACCTGCAGGGCCCACAGAGCCAGCTTGGTGCCGAAGGTGGTGGGCTCGGCGTGGATGCCGTGGGTGCGCCCCACCATGGGCGTGCTGCGGAACTCCTCGGCCCGCTCGGTGATGGCGATGTCGAGCGCCTCGGCC
>JANLSK010000189.1:0-3360 GCA_031362415.1 Actinomycetes bacterium
GCACGCTGCACTCGTTGCTCACCCATCCCGACCAGATGGCCAAGGTGCTCGCCGATCCCGACGGGATGTGTCGCTGGGCGGGGGAGGAGGGCGTCCGCCTGAACCCGCCCACCGCGTGGATCCCCCGCATCAACCCCCGAGACGTCGTGTGGCACGGCATCCCCATCCCGGCCGGCGCCCCGATGTTCCTCGGGGTGATGGCCGCCAACCGTGACCCCGCGGTCTACCCCGACCCCGATCGCTTCGACGTCGATCGCCGCCCCACCTCGGTGATGACCTTCGGTCTCGGGTTGCACTTCTGCCTGGGCGCCGCCCTGGCCCGAGCCGAGCTCGACATCGCGCTGCGCGTCATCCTCCAACGCCTGCCCGGCCTCCGTCTCGTCGACGACCCCGACGTGCGCATCACCGGCACGATCCACCATCTGCTCCGCGGCCCGAACCGCCTCCCCGTGACCTTCACACCGCCGCGCTGAAAACGCCGACCCGAACCTGCGATGGGTGCTCAGACGGACGTGACCCACTCCTCGAGGCTGCTCACGAGATGGCCGACGTCGTCGCTGGTGAGGCCGTGGTGCAATGGCAGCGAGAGGGCGCGGTCCATGACCCGGTCGCACTCGGGGAGACCGTCGGACGGGGCCCGGTGCTCGATCGCCGCGAAGCCGGGCTGGCGCAGGATGTTGCCCGTCCACACCATGCGGGTGGGGATGTTGCGCTCCACGAAGAACTCCTGCACGGCGGTGCGGTCGATGCCGTCGGCCAACAGGAACGGGTAGCGCATCCACGTGGTCTCGGCCCCCTCGATCATTCGGGGCCGAACGACCTTGTCGCCGTGGGGTGCCAGCGCATCGTCGAGGGCCCGGTGCGTCGCCTGGCGCCGGCGGTTGAACTCGGGGAGCTTGTCCATCTGCACGAGCCCGTAGGCGGCCATGATCTCCGACGGCTCGAAGTTGTAGCCCATGTCGTCGAACACGAAGATCAGGTCGTAGGGCGTGCCGTCGGCCAGTGGCCCGAACCGCTCGGTCGTGCCCTTGCGACTGCCGAACAGGTACGTCTCCGAGCGGCGACCCCAGCGGCGCCTCACGAGCGTCTGGTCGTACCACTCAGCATCGTCGACGGCGATCATCCCACCGTTGCCCGCCGCGGTCATCGAATGCGTACGGGCGAAGCTGGTGCAGACGATGTCGGCCCGGAGGCCCGTCCGGGTGCCCCGGAGGTACGAGTCGAGCACGTCGCAGGTGTCCTCGACGACGAGCAGGCCGTGACGATCGGCGACTTCCCGGATGGCGTCCCAGTCGGGGATGTTCCCGCACAGGTTCGGAGCCAGGATGGCCTTGGTACGAGGGCCGATCATCTCCTCGATCTTGGCCGGATCGATCTGGTAGGTGTCGGCCTCGACGTCGACGAACACCGGGACGATCCCCGAGCGCACGAGCGGAGCGACATCGCTGGAAAATGTGAGTGGCGACGTGATCACCTCGTCGCCTGGCTCGCAGCCCAGGAGGTCGACGGCCAGCCACAGCGCGGACGTGCCCGAGTTCACCATCACCCCGTGGGCCTTGGCGAGCATCTCGGCGCCGCGACGTTCGAACTCGGCGACCCGAGGCCCGAGGTCGAGCAGCCCGCTGCGCAGCACCTCGAGCACGGCCTCGATCTCGCGCTCGTCGTGCACCGGTCCGGCTTCGGTCACCTGGTGGACCCGGGGTGCGGTCATGGTCGCTCCTTGCTCACGGTGGACGGTGGACGGTCTGCTCGGGGTGGACGGGGTGGACGGCGTGGGGCGCCCGAGGACCCGGTGGGCGCCGACGACCGTCGAGCCGTGAGACTGAGCCAACACCGCAGCCGGGCGCAAGCCTCGTGCTGCACACCGATCACCGACAGGAGACGCACATGAGCACGGTCGAGATCGAACGGGTACAGGCGGAGATCTCGATCATCCGGCTCAACCGGCCCGATCGCTTGAACGCCTTGAGCTTCGAGCTCGTCACCGACCTCCACGACGCGCTCGACACCGTCGGCAACGATCCCGAGACCAAGGTGGTGATCCTCACCGGCTCGGGACGGGGCTTCTGCGCCGGCCTCGACCTGAAGGACTGGGGAACCCCGCCCGAGGCCGGTCACCACCCGCACCGCAACGTGGGCACCGACGCCCAGACGTTCATGTCGAACCTCACCGTGCACATGCGCGACACGCCCCAGGTGATCATCGCCGCCATCAACGGACCGGCCTTCGGGGGCGGGCTGGCGCTGGCCTGCGCGGCCGACATCCGCATCTCCGGCAGCGCAGCGCGTCTGTGCTCGGCGTTCATCCGCACCGGGTTGTCGGGGACCGACATCGGCATCACCTACCTGTTGCCCCGGCTGATCGGCAACGCCCGGGCCTTCGACCTCATCCTCTCGGGCCGCGAGATCGATGCGGCGGAGGCGCTCCAGATGGGGCTCGTGTCGCAGGTGGCCCCGGCCGCGCATCTCGACGAGCGGGTGCTCGCCTATGCCCGGGTGCTCGCCGGTTACACGCGCTCGGGACTGTTCAGCACCAAGGACGTGCTGTGGCACAACATGGACGCTCCGAGCCTCCAGAGCGCACTGGCGCTCGAGATCCGCAACCAGAACAGCCTCCAGAATGCGCCCGACGTGCAGGCGCACATGTCGGCGTACCGCGAACGCACCACCGGCTCCGACCGCTGACCGTCAACCCAGGGCGCGGTACCTGATGCTCGTAGAACAACCCGAACTTCATCCCGTCCTCCTCGCGGCGAGTGGAAACGAGCGCCTGCGTCGTCCCGTGACGAGAGCGACCACGAAGAGCGTTCGGAAAATCGCTTGACGATGGGTGGTCGAAAATGGTTTCTTGTCTGTTGACGCCGCGCAGCTCGTACGCGTAGCGCCGGTCCACCTGCCCGACGAGTCGATCGTGTTCGGCTCACACTCAGGAGCATCCGATGATGGCAACGGTTCTCGGCACGAGCGAACGGCGCACCAGCGTCGCGGCGCGCCCGTGTGCGACCGGCCTCGTCGCGACGCCCGAGGCGTGGAAGCTCCGGTCGACGAGCGCTCGAGGTATCGGGGCCCCGTCAACCCTCGGGCACGGGCTCGATCTCGTTCTCGGTCTTGGCTTGGCGGCGATGCATGCCAAGCGCAGCACCTTCGGCGCCTTCCGACCCATCGCCGTCGCCACCGCCAATGTCCCCAAGGCCATGGCCTACCCGTCCCGCCAGCCTCCGGATGTGCGTTCCCCGTAAGTCCTTCCAGGACAAGGGTTCCGCTCCAGAGGCCGCCGGGAAACCGGCGGCCTCTTGCTTTGTCCGCACAACCCCGCCCCCCGACCACCCGACCCCCGCTAGCGCCCCCACCCCCAGCGCA
>JANLSK010000228.1:0-27699 GCA_031362415.1 Actinomycetes bacterium
CGCCACGATCGACTACACCGAGGCCGGCGGCATCAAGGGCGATCGCACGACCGTCAGGAACTGGCTGGCCGAGGTGATGCCGACCTTCCCGGGCTTCCAGCACATGATCTCGAACTCCGAGGTCACCCTGGCCGGCGACACGGCGTCGGGGCGGACGATGCTCTTCAATCCCATGGTGCTGGCCAAGCCCGACGGGGGAACCCACGTGGCCTTCGTGGGGCTCTGGTACAACGACGACTTCGTGCGCACCGCCGACGGCTGG
The DNA here is from genome assembly GCA_031362415.1 of Actinomycetes bacterium. Taxonomy (GTDB): domain Bacteria; phylum Actinomycetota; class Acidimicrobiia; order IMCC26256; family VFJJ01; genus VFJJ01. Next base: position 263 of record JANLSK010000228.1, read on the forward strand.
AAGTTCTCGAAGCGCTACGAGGAGGTCAGCTGGATGCACAACTGGCCCGACGACTTCGCCGTTCCCGAGGTCTGAGCCGAGCCCGAGAGGGCGCGCCGGCGAAACTGTGCCCCGTCGAACCTGAGGTCTGAGCCGAGCCCGAGAAGGCGCGCCGGCGAAACTGTGCGCCGTCGAACCTGAGGAGCGTCACCATGAGCGTCGAGGACACGAGGGTGGTCGATCTCGACGACCGGACCCACGAGTGGTGAGGAGCGCCGCGCAGCCGGCTCCCGATCGCGGTCGGCGCCGCAGCGACAGAACTCTGGGGGCGCTGCTCGGGCTCTCGGTCGGTGACGCGCTGGGGGCGACCGTCGAGCACATGGACCCCGCCGCGATCAGGTCGGTGTACGGGCTCCACAAGGAGATCGTCGGCGGCGGCGTGGCGCTCTGGCCACCGGGAACACCCACCGACGAGACCGCGTTCGTGCTCAACGTCGCTCGCGTGTATGGCGCCGACTTCTCGATCGACGCCGTCGTCGCCGCCCACCGGGCCTGGGAAAACGCAGGACCACGCGATGCGGGGCGCACCACAGGCTCGGCCGGGCTCCTGCGGGCAATCGCCGCGGGCCTCGTCCAGCACGACCCCCACGAGCGGGCCGGCGACGCCGCTGCCCTCTCACGCATCTCGCATCCGCAACCGGGCGACGTCGACGCCGCGGTGGCGATCGCCGATCTCGTGGCCCACCTGGTGGGGGGCGTCGGCGCCGACACCGCCGTCGAGCTGGTGCTGCAGGACTCGCCGATCCGCAAGCAGATCCGCGATCTTCTCGGCCGGGCCCTGCACGCCGACAAGGCCCGGCTGCCCACGTCGGGCTCGGCGTCCGACACGCTCCTGGTGGGCGTGTGGGCCGTGGTGCACGACGCCAGCTTCGAGGACGTGCTCGTGACGATCGTCAACCGGGGAGGCGACGCCGATGCCTGCGGGGCGCTGGCCGGCTGTCTGCTCGGTGCCCGCGACGGTGCTTCGGTGATACCCCAGCGTTGGCGCGACGCGCTGACCCCGGCGGCGCTCGACGACTGCACGACCATGGCCGCCGCCCTGGCGGGGTGACGGCCGACCCACGCCGGTCGCCCATCAGACGCGCCCCGTAGGTGAGACGGCCGACTCTCGCCCCCGCATTGCGCCGACCGCTCCCGAGCGAGCAGCGTGCAGCCATGGCGCACACCGAGGACTCCGAGACACGAGGCAGCATCCTGGGAACGCGGGTGCTTCGCGTCGAGGATCCCCGATTTCTCACGGGACGGGGCAGCTACATCGCCGGTCTTCCCCTCGACGGCGCGGCGCACGTCATCTACGTGCGCTCGACCGTGGCGCACGCTCGGATCGTGGGGATCGACGTGACCGAGGCCATCGCGGCCCCCGGCGTCGTACGGGTGCTCACCGCGGCCGATCTCGTCGACCTCCCGGCGGCGCCACCGGTCCTCCCGTTCGTGAACGCCGCCATGAAGCGGCCGTTCCTCGCCGACGCCGTGGTGCGCTTCGTCGGCGAGCCCGTGGTGGCGATCGTCGCCGAGACGGTTGCGCAGGGCATCGACGCCTCCGATCTGGTGATCATCGAGTACGACCCGCTCCCGGTGGTGGTCGATCCCGCCGAGGCCGCGCTCGACCGCGTTCTCCTGTTCCCCGACGCCGGCACCAACGTCGCTTCGAACTTCCCAGCGATCGGCACCGAAGGCGACATCGACACGATGTTCGAGGGCTGCGATGTGGTCGTCGAGGCCCGGATGGTCAACAACCGCATGGCTGTGGCGCCCATCGAGCTCCGCGCGTGCGCAGCCGTGTGGGACGGCACGCGCCTCACCCAGTGGTCGTGCTCACAGGGCGCCCACAACGCCCGCAACGGCATCGCAGCCCGTCTGGGCCTGGGGCCCGAGCAGGTGAGGGTGATCACCCCCGACGTGGGCGGGAGCTTCGGCGGCAAGCAGGGAACCTACGCCGAGGAGATCCTCGTCGGCTGGCTGGCCATCAACCTCCAGCGGCCCATGCGTTGGACCGAGTCGCGGAGCGAGCACATGCAGAGCTTCGTGCACGGTCGAGGTCAGGTGCACCAGGCCAAGCTGGGCGGCACCCGCGACGGCCGGTTGCTGGCCTATCAGCTCAACGCTGTTCAAGACTGTGGTGCCTACCCGTCGAACTTCGGGGCCATGATGCCCATGTTCACGCGCCTCATGGCGAGCGGCTGCTACGACATCGCCCGGGTGTCGGCCAGCGGACGAGCGGTCCTCACCAACACCACGCCCATGGGAGCCTTCAGGGGCGCTGGGCGACCCGAGGCTGCGGCCGCCATCGAGCGCATGGTCGACCTCTTCGCCGCCGAAGCCGGGCTCGACCCGGTGGAGGTCCGCCGACGCAACCTGCTGGCGCCCGACGTATTCCCCTATGCCACCGCCACGGGGGCGAGCTACGACACCGGCGCGTACGCAGCCGCGATGGACCTCGCCCTCGACGCGTCCGGCTACTCCGAGTTGCGGGCCGAGCAGCGGTTGCGACGGGCGTCGGGGGCCACGAAGGCACTGGGTATCGGGCTGTCGACCTACGTGGAGGTCACCAACCCCATGGCCAGCGGGGAGTTCGGAGCCGTGGCCGTGCATCCCGACGGACGGGCGACCATCCGCACCGGCGTCTCGCCACACGGGCAGGGCCATGCCACGGCGTTCGCCATGATCGTCAGCGATGCCACGGGAATCCCGATGGGGTCGATCGATCTCGTGTACGGCGACACCGACCTGGTTCCCCGCGGTGGCGGCACCGGAGGATCCCGATCCCTCCAGGCCGGAGGCACGGCCGTGAGCGCGGCGTCGATCGCCCTGGTCGAGTTGGCCCGGCAACGAGCGGCCGAGGTGCTCGAGGCCAACCTCGACGATGTCGTGCTCGACCGATCCGTGGACGGTGGGAGGTTCCACGTCGTCGGCACGCCGACGGTGAGCGTGTCCTGGGCGGCACTGGCGGCGTCCGATGGTTCCGATGGTTCCGAGGATTCCGATGGTTCCGAGGATTCCGGTGACGGGCGCCTCGAAGCCGAGGCCGACACCCTGGTCGACGGCTCGACGTTCCCGTTCGGAGCCCACATCGCCGTGGTCGAGGTCGATCGCGAGACGGGCGAGGTCGAGTTGCTTCGCCTGATCGCGGTCGATGATGCCGGCCGCATCCTCAACCCGCTGCTGCTCGAAGGCCAGATCCACGGCGGGCTGGCCAGCGGCGTGGCCCAGGCGCTCTACGAGGAGATCCGCTTCGACGCCGACGGCAACCCCCTCACGTCGAACTTCGCCGACTACTCGATCATCTCGGCGGCCGAGCTTCCGAGCTTCGAGCTCGTCGAGATGGAAACCCCCACACCCCGCAACCCCTTGGGCGCCAAGGGGATCGGCGAGTCGGGCAGCATCGGTTCAACCCCGGCCGTCCAGAACGCCGTGGTCGACGCCCTCTCTCATCTCGGGATCCGCCATCTCGACCTCCCCCTCACCCCCCAACGCATCTGGGAAGCCCTGCGCACCCCCGCCTGAGCCCCCGGCTGGACGGGGGGTCGGGGGCGAGCGCTCAGGGGTCGCTCAGGGTTGCGGCGAGGGTTCGGCGGCCGAGGGTGTCCATGGCGGGGTTGTCGGCCGAGTTGGCGAGGATGGCCAGGGCGATGGCCAGCGCCGAGGCCCGGGCGCGGGCCCAGGTGTCGTCGTCGACCGCCGAGACGTCGTTCGCCGCGGCGGCCCGGAACGATGGACGGGATTCGGGCGGGAACATCATCCACGCCACCGCGAGATCAGTCGCCGGATCGCCCGAGCAGAGATCGCCGAAGTCGATGACGCCCGACACGACGCCTCGGTCGACGAGCAGGTTCATGGGGTGCACGTCACCGTGCAGCCACAGCGCCGGTCCCGACCATGGCCTCACCGCTACGAGCTCGGCCCACAGCGCCATGACCGCCGGGCGGTCGATGATCCCCTCGAGCTGGGCCGAGCGTTCGACGACGGCCTCCGAACGCTCGGCGAGGGGGACGCCTCGGTACGGGTTCGTCGGGGCGGTCGATGGCGCGGGGCGATGCAGCGCGCTGAGAAAGCGGCCCATGGTCTCGGCCGCCTGAGCCGGATCGTCGGGCGGGGCCAGGGCTGCGGGAGCGCCTGGCAGCCAGCGGCAGACGCTCCACGACCACGGATAGCCGCATCCCGGCCCACCGATACGGACGGGGACGGGTGTCGGCAGCGGCAACGTCGGCGCCAGCAGCGGGAGCCAGCGCTGCTCATGCTCGACCAGCGGCGCGGCGAGCGCTCGTCGGGGCAGACGTACCGACAGCTCGTCGCCCAGGCGGAACATCACGTTGTCCCATCCCGCTGCCACCTCGACGAGCGCGAGCTCCGCCAGATCGGGATGCTGCTCGCCCAACAGGGATCGGACGAGCCCGGCGTCGATCTCCACCTCGGCCGCGGGTGTCGGCGAGGTGGCCACGCCGGGCTCAGATGCCTCGGGTGACGGCTTGGGTGTTGCCCCAACTGTGGATGGCGGCCGAGTGGAGGTTGCCGAGACCGCCGCAGACCATCACCAGCACCGATGCCGGGCGCTGCGCGAGATGGACCCGTCCGTCGGAGGCGACCCGGCCGGCGTCGGCGAGCGCCCGCTGATGCGCCGCTGGCCACCATCCGAGCGGGAGGCTGGCGTGCTCGTGGAGCAGCTCCTGCACGTCGTCGATCGACCGGTAGTCGCGGCCGATGATCTCGGCCCACACCGGGTTGATGCACACCAGGAACTCAGAGTCGGGGCAGGCGACGAGGTACCCGTTCGTACCCAGGTACGCCACCGACTTGCCGATGATCTCGAGGAGCTCGGAACCCGTTGTGGCAACCGTGTCGCAGATGTTGGCCGTGCCCATGGCTCCGAAGACCGTCACCGCGCCGACGCCGTCGAGGGCCACACCCCGGCGTTCGGCGAGGGGCGCCCAGGGGGAGCGCTCCTCCCACTCGCCGACGACGATGCCGGTCACCCGTCCCGGCTGGCCGAAGACCGACTGCGACGTCGTGCCCACGACCTGCCCGGCCACATTGCGCATCACGAGGCGCAACGCCCGCCCGATCGCCGGAGCGGGGCCGGCCACGCCCCCGAAGCATCCCGCCTGGTAAGGAATGGGCAGCGTGTCGCGCACCGACCCGTTCACGAACAGCGCCGGCACCACCGAACCCGTGGTGGCGTTGAGCCCGGCGAGATCGAAGGTCGGCTCGGCCATCGCCTCCAGGGCAGCGCAGAGCAACGGGAGGGCGGCGGGCGGCGCTCCGGCCATGACGGCGTTGATCGCCACCGCTTCCACCGTGCACCGGCCCTGCACCGGCGGGAGCACGGCGAAGACCTCCTCCGGTCTGCGAGAGCTCCCGGCCAGCATCGTCGCCACCCGTTCCTCGGTGGGCGGAACGAGCGGCAGGCCGTCGCCCCAACCCCGACCGGCGGCGAACGTGGTGAACGCTTCGACGTCGAGGTCGACCTCGACGCGCTCGGCGGCCAATGCCGGCCCGAGCGACTCCTCGCCGCTCACGCCTTGACTCCCAGCATGCGCAAGAGCTCGGGCAGGTATTCGATGGCGATCTGGCGCACCTCGGCCTCGGGACGGGTGTCGAGCGGGTAGGGCAGCGTGACCATCGGCAGCGGCTGGCGCCCTGCGCTCATCGCCAGGGTCTCACCCAGCGCTCGGAACTGCTCGGTGCAGACGGCGACCGCCGCCTTGAGCCCGGCGACCACGGCGGCTGCGTCGTGGATCGTCCAGGCGGTGCAGGAGCCTCAATTGGCCAGGCCCACCACCGCCAGATCGACGTCGGCCACGAACTCGACGAGCTCCCGCTCCATCCGGGCCCCTTCGTCGCCGCTGCGCGATCCGGTCCGCCAGGGGACGATCTCGGCACCCCGGCTCGACAGCTCAGCCGACCACACCTCGGCGATCCAGTCCCACGACCGCCACATCTGGTCGAGTCGGATGCCGATCCGCCGGCCCGACAGATCGACTCCCGTGGGCTCTTCGGCCGCAGTCGACCGGTCATCGACCGCCACCATCCGGGGCCGGCCCACCGGGCTGAGGATGAAACCTCGGGCCATCGTCTTCTCCCTCGCCGCACCGGACTCGTCCCCGATGGAAGGCTCGCAGCGTACCGAGGCCACGCCCGACGTGACCGCCGCATCGGGCCCGTGTCCGTTCACCGACCCGGTACGGAGCACGATCGCGCCGTGTGGAACCATGGATCGTCACCGCACGAGCCTGCCCGTACCCACGCGATCGTCGACGGAGCCCCACATGGAATTCGGCATCTTCCTCAACGGTTACATCCCCGGGCCCGGGGCCCACGACACCGACTGGGAACACGTCAAGCTCATGCGGGAGGCGAAGTACACGATCTTCGCCGACAAGCACAACTGGAAGTATGCCTGGTTCGGTGAGCACCACGCTCTGGTCGAATACAGCCACATGTCGGCTCCCGAGGTCGTCATGGGTTATGTGGCCGGACATACCGACTACATCCATCTCGCTTCGGGGATCAACTCGCTCTCCCCCCGTAAAGAGCACCCGGTTCGTTATGCCGAGCGGGCCGCCATGCTCGACCACATCACGAACCGGCGCTACGAGTGGGGAACCGGTCGTGGCGCCGGAAGCCACGAGATGGCCAGCTTCAACATCATGGACAAGAACTCGACCAAGGTCGAGTGGGAAGAGGTCGTGCGCGAGATCCCCCGCATGTGGGAGCAGGTCGACTACACCTTCGACGGCGACCACTTCACCGTCCCCACGCCCCACAACATCCTGCCCAAGCCTTATGGCCCTGGGCATCCCCCGATCTGGGTGGCCTGCGGGAATCCGCCCACGTTCGCCCGGGCCGGCGAGCTCGGCATCGGCGCCATCGCCTTCAACTTCGAGCCCATCTACAACCTTCGTGGCCGCATCGAGGCCTACAAGGAAGCCGTCGCCGACTGCAAGGAACCGCTGGGCCAGTTCATCAACGACAACGTGATGATGACCAACGGCGTGGTGTGCATGGAAGACCGGGCACGCGCTCGGACCATCGCTCTCGACCGGCTCAGCAGCTACCTGGTCTCGATGGTCAACCTGTACCACGACACCATGCCGAAGTCGCCCGACGCCATCACCTGGCCGAGCACGCCCATTCGCTTGCGCGACATCGCCGGAAACGACCCCGATGCGTTCCTCGACACGTTGATCGAGGGCGGCTACATGATGGTCGGAACGCCCGACGAGGTCTCGGAGCAGCTCGAGAGCTACAAGACCGTCGGCTGCGACCAACTCGTGTTCGGCATCCCCGGCGACCTCCACGACGACGAGGTGCTCGAGATGATCGAGCTCTTCGGCGACAAGGTCATCCCCGAGCACGACCCCGACCGGGTGCATTCCACCGACCGCTATCGGGCCACGGCCCAGCCCAAGTACGACAGGTTCTCGCGCTCACTCCCGGAGAACGTCGAATGGCCGACCGTCCTCCCCGTCACCGCCACCGGCCCCACCCCCTGAGGCCGGGGCGCGGGCGGGTTCAGTCGACAACCTCGATCGAGAGCACCGCAGGGACTCGCGTGCCCGTGCTGATGTAGTGCACACGGTAGGTCCGGTCTTCGGCCTTATCTCGACGCTGAAACCTTCACGACGGAGGCACATTATGGGGCGGTGTGGCCGTGCACTTCGCCGGATCCCGAGCGGCGGCGGCGTGTTGGGACCGGCGTGAAGTGTTGCATTTCACTCTGACGGTTGTTGGCGTCGCTCATCCACTCGGTGCCGGGCGACACATGCACGCCCGGCAGCTACGCTGCCGGGCGTGGGGCAACAGCGACCAGCGTTCAAGATGGGGCGGCTCGACCATGTCCACATCCGCGTGCCGGATCGGGCGGACGCTGCCCGATGGTACGCAGAGCATCTGGGCTTCGAGCCCGTCGACGCGTACGACTTCTGGGCATCGGGTTTCGAGGGCGGTCCGCTCCAGATCTCGGCCGACGGCGGTCGGACGACTCTCGCCCTGTTCGAGGCCAGCGAAGGACACCCGATGGTTCCGCAGCAGACCGGCGTCGCCTTCAGCGTCGACGCTGACAGCTCTATGTCCTTCGCGCGGTCGTTGCCCTGCGAGATCGACAACCCTCGCGGGCAGCGGCTCGTTCTCACCGATCTCGTGGACTTCGACCTGTGCTGGGCGTTCGATCTCATAGACCCGTGGGGAAACCTGTACGAACTCAACTGCTACGACTACGAGCGAGTCAGGGGCGAACTGGTGGTTGCCGACGCAGTGGAAGTTGTCCGCTACTGGCCGCGGGACCTCTACGACGCCTACCGGAAACCCGCATCGTCGTAGCCCAACCCGAACAGCGCGAGGACCCGATTGTTCTCTACACACTGCCGAACGGCCCAACTGCAACAGCGATCACGACGGGGGCGTCTCACGCGTGCGCGCTGCTCTCCATCGCGGAGGTCGCCTGCTGGCGAAAGGACGGTTTCGGGCAGCAGGGCAACGGTGCGAGCACGGCCGACGTACCGGCACCCACGGTGATCGGGCTCGCTCCGACCGTGGCCGTTGTTGCCGGGACGAATCACACCTGTGCGGTTCTGGCGTCAGGCACGATGACCTGTTGGGGCAGCAACCTCAATCACTGATCACGCTGCCGACCGCGGGCGCGACACAGCTCACCGCCGGGTTCAGCCACACGTGCGTCAGATCCACCTCCGGTGCTGTCGCCTGCTGGGGCAGCGACCTCGTCGGACACGTCGGCAACGGTGCAGAGCGGCGCTGTCGGGATACTGGATGCTCGAGTCGAACGGGACCATCTTTGCGTTCGGCGACGCCGCCCACCACGGCAACGCAGCCCCGGCCATCTTCAGCATGGCTGTCGACATCGAGCCCACACGGTAACGCCGACCGCACCACCTGGACCACCGGAGAAACCGCCGCCAGCCTCTCCGCCAACCCCTCCAGCACCGGATACTGGATCTACACCACCCGAGGCCGAGCCATCCCCCAGGGAACCGGCGTCACCCACCACGGCGACATGTCCAGCACCGTCCTCAACGTGACCCATCGTCGACAGCATCGCCACCCCCACGGCAACGGCTACTACATGGTCGCCTCCGACGGCGGGATCTTCGCCTTCAGCAACAAACCTTCACCGGCAGCCTCGGCAACAACCCACCCGCCAACCCCATCACCGCCGTCGCCGTCCTCGAAAAGTGACCAGCCGTCGACCCAACCCCCGTCACGTGTCAGCGAGACCGAGGAGCGCGGAGAACCGTCCCATCAGGCTCATGGTGCACAACAACGCCAACTCCACGATCTGACGGTCGTCGAAATGGGCCCGCAACGCCTGCCGATCAGCCTCACCGAGCGCGAGGTGGTCGGTGCCGAACATCAGGGCGAAGCGCACCGCAGCGCGTTCGGCGTCGGTCATGCCGGCGGCGTCGATGGTCGCCCCGGGGTCGTGGAGCGTCTCCCCGGCGGCGTTCAGCACCGTGGGAATGGCACACACCATCGCCTCGTCCATCCCTTCGGCGACCGCGCCTGGGAAACGCCCGGCCAGGCACACGCGGCACTGTGTGGTGTTGGCGATCGCCAGGCGCACCAGCTCGGTGACCCGGGCCCCGAGATGGTTCTGAAAACGAGACGCCGCATAGGCCGTGTTGTAGAGCTCGAACAGCGGCTCGGCATGGGCCATCACGCCCACGAACTCGGCCAGCCCGGGCCGACCGGCCGCGAGAGCGCTGTCGTGCTGGGCTCGCAGCGCCGGCGAGAGCGCAGCGGGTTCGACGGCTGCCACCAAGGGGTTCATGACCGGCGAGCCTAGGCACCCCCCGCCGTTCTTTGTGTCCACGACCGCGCCGGGCGCGGTCCCAGCCACAAAGAACGAGGGAGGTGGCCGCGCCCATCCCGATGGCGCGAGGCTCGGGCCCGAGCCGCCGGGCCAACCCGAGCCACATCCCCGAGCCACAGGGCCAGCCATGAGTGACGAGCAGCGCCGCCGGAACCTCGATGCCGTCCACCGGGCCTTCGCGGCCATCGCCGACGGTGACGCTGAAGCGATGATGGAGAACTACACCGACGACGTCGTCTTCGAGTTCCCGTTCTCCGACCCGCCGGCTCGCATCGAGGGGCGAACCGTCATGCGCGAGTACCTCCGGGGCGCGTTCTCGGGCCTCCGGTTCAGCCTCGAGATCACCGCGATCCACGAGACCACCGACCCCGATCAGACGGTCATCGAGATGGTCAGCTCAGGCCGGATCCTCAGCAACGACAACCCTTACGCCAACCGCTACATATCGGTGTACTGGTTCCGTGACGGAGCGATCAGTCACGTCCGCGAGTTCCTCAACCCCACGCTCTACGCCAAGGCCCTCGCCGGCGACGGCTGAGCCCGACAACGAGGACCGACATGCCCATCGAGGCCTGGCAGAACCTGGGGTTCACCGACCCTGCGCTCCTCGGTCCCCTGGCCCGGCTGGCCGAGGAGCTCGGCTTCACCGGCGTGAGCCTGCCCGAGCACCTCGCCACGCCCGAGACGATCGTCACCCCCAACCCGTACGTGCCCGGCGGCGGCTCGGGCTACGCGCCCGACACGCCGTTCCCCGACCCTTGGGTCACGTTCGGGGCGTTGGCGGCGGTCACCGAGCGCCTCCAGTTCGTGGCCAACGTTTCGATCGTGGCGCTGCGTCCGCTCGTCGTAGCCGCCAAGGCCATCTCGACGGCGGCGGTGCTCTCGCAGAACCGGATCGTGCTCGGCGTGGGCGTGGGCTGGCTTCGCGAGGAGTTCACCGCGCTCGGCGTCGACTTCCACACCAGGGGCCGACGCACCGACGAGATGCTCGTGCTCTTGCCCCGGTTGCTCGCCGGCGAGGTGGTCGACGCTGACAGCGAGTTCCACCACTTCGAGCCGCTGTTGATCGCGCCGACCCCCACCAAGCCCGTCCCCGTCTGGGTCGGCGGGATCAGCGACGCCGCGCTGGCCCGGGCCGCCCGGGCCGACGGGTGGATCGGCGTGAACTTCGCACCGGAGACGCTGTTGCCGATCCTCGACCGGCTCACCGCGGCCCGTCGGGCGCACGCGACGGTCGACGGGCCGTTCACCATCATGGTTTCGCGCCCGCCGACGTTCTCGCGCGAGATCGCCCACCGCTACGAGGCCGCCGGCGTGACCGCGATCGTCAATCGCCCCACAGGGTTCGCAGCGGGCGCCGAAGCAACGCTCGACGAGCATCGAGCCGTGATGCAGGAGTTCCTGGAGCTGCTCGGCTGATCAGCGACACCGCGCTCGGTCCGCTGCAGATGGCTGCGACCTCAGGCGCCGAGGACCGCCGGGCGGACCACGGTGTCGAAGAGCTCGAGGCTCTCCCAGGCCAGGTCGGGCGACATCCCGCCCATGAGGGGATGGAAGATCAGGTTGGCGTCGTCGGGGAGCGACCGCCACAGCTCGATGCAGGCCTCGGGGGTGACGACGGAGTGCATCCCGTAGGCCCGCAAGGCGTCGGCGTCGGTCATGGGCACGAACCCCGTGTCGGTGCCCGACTCAGCGGCCCACCGGGCGTACTCGTTCATCTCGTGCAAGGCGTGCGGGGCGATGCGAGCCCATGCCGCGTCGGGATCGTTGGCCACATGCACGAACAGCGGGCCCGACGGGTTGTCGTAGCGCGGGGTCTTGCCCAGGCGAGCGCACTCGTCCTCGTAGACCTGGCGCACCTCAGGCGCCGGGGTCATGGCCATGAACCCGTCGGCCAGACGAGCGGCCCTGCGAGCGGTGGCCACAGCTCCGCCGCCCACGAGCACCGGGGGACGGGGCTGCTGCACGGGCGTTGGCGTCACCCGGAACGTGGCGCCCCGATAGGTGACGGGCTCGCCGGTGAGCGCCGCGGTGAAGACGGGGATCTTCTCCTCGATGAGCGCCACCCGGTCGGCCATGTCGAGACCGAGCATGGCGAACTCAGCCGGCACGTAGCCGAGACCGACCACCACCTCGACCCGACCGTTGGAGATCTGGTCGACGATCAGCGTGTCTTCAGCGGCCCGGATGGGGTCGAGCAGCGGGAGGATCAACGCCCCGATACGGATGCGGGTGTGCTCGGTGCGAGCGGCGACCGCAGCTGCCAGCATCAACGCCGATGGAAGGTACCCATCGGACGATCCGTGGTGCTCGGAGATGACGATGCTGTCGACACCGCGGGCATCGGCCCACGCGCACTGCTCGAGCGCCGCCCGGTACAGCGCCGGCGCCGGCGGGCCGAACGCCGGTGCCCGCATGTCGTATCGCACGATCCACCGCTTCGACATCAGATCCCTCTCTCACGCACTGACTGTTCGACAGCCCCGACTACTCGACAGCCCGGACAACGCCTTCGCCGTCGGCGACGTACAGGCGGCCGTCCTCACCGGTGACCAGTGCGCTGCCCGCGATGGGAAGTGTCCACCGCTCGTCGCCGTCCTTGGTCTCGATCGCTCGCAGCTCGGTCGGCTCGGCGTCGCGACCCACCGAGTCCCCCACCGAGGCCCCGGTCGCCCGGGTTGCGAAGGTTGCGTACACCAACCCGTCGACCACCACCGGCACCAGGGTCACGGCCTCGTCACCAGATGTCGACCAGCGCTCCTCACCCGTCTCACGATCGAGCGCAACGAGGTCACGGTCGTCGGTGACGAGATAGACGGAACGATCGTCGAGTGCGACCTGGATGAAGACCTGGCTGAAGCCTTGACGCCAGAGCTCCTCTCGGGTGTCGAGGTCGATGACGGTCAGACGCGAGCCGTCACCCAGCGCCGACGAGGCGATCGCCAGCACCCGGTCGACGACAACCACCTGTTCGATCCGCCCGGCCGGGATCGTCACGACCGACTCGACCGATTCGAGCTCGGCGTCGACGGCCAACACCGAGATCCGTTCCGAGCCGCACTCCGACGAGATCATGTACAGCTCGTCGTCGACCTCGAAGGCGCCGGAATCGCAGAGTCCGCCTGGGGGGGAGATCCGCCACGCCTCCTGGAGCTTGTCGCTCGACAATCCGACAAGGTCGCCGCCCACGTCACGGAGCACGTACAGGTCGGCGGTTGCGCTGCGGAACCCGCGCTTTCGCGCCGTGAAACGCTCGTCGCCGTCGCCGGCCTCGACGATGACCGTGTCGCCGTCGACCGTTTCGTAGACGACATCGTCACCGACGACGATCGGCTCACCTGAAGCCGCGTCCTCGGAGATCCATTTCTCCTTACCGCTCTTGGTCTCGAGGGCCACGACGCGACCCTCGTCGCTGGCGGTGGGTGAACCCTGACGGAACACGACGCGGTCGTCGTCGGCGCTGGCCAGCGGAGGCGCCGATCCGTTACCCGTTTCCACCCGCCACTCCTCGTCGGTGCCCTCGAGCCGGTGGGCGCTGAGTGCTCCGGCACCGTCGGGCGCTGCCGAAGCGATGAGCACCATGTCGCGAACGACGAGCGGCACACCGTCGAAGGGCGCCACCCCGGCCCGAGCCCGGATGAGACGAGCCTCGCCGGGCGCTTGGAATCGCCAGCGCTCCTCACCACTCGCCCGGTCGAGCGCCACGATGGCACCGGTGGCATTGCTGCCTTCGCCCAGTTGCACCTCGAGCAGCACGACATCGTCCACGACATCGGGTGCGTGGATCACGCGGCCACCGGTCGAGAAGGGCCAGCGCACCGAGCCCTCGGGATCACCGCCTCCGTCGTCGCCGCCGCACGACACCGCGCCGAGCACGACGAACGCCGCCACGAGCGCCGAAGCGATGAGCCGTGCGCGAGGACGCGCCGGGCTCAGGGCGGGGGCGAGCGCAGGGGAGGCCATCATCGAACGGTCAGCCCATCTTGGCGATGACGTCGACGGCGAAGGCCTCGATGGCGGCCATCTTGGCGTCGAGCGCCGATCGGTAGTCGCGACTGTCGGACATGTCGGCGACCATCCACGGGGCGCAGATCATGTCGGTGACCCCGGCCTCCTCGAAGCGCCGGTAGACGTCGACATCGGGCGGGATCCCCAACGCCAGGTAGATCGCGAAGCCGTTTCCGATCTCGCTCTCGCGGCCGTATCGGACCATGTGCTCGCGGAGGCGGTCCAGGTAGTGCCAGGCCTCGTCGACCGTGTACGCGCTGCCGGCGAGCCAGCCGTCGCACAGGCGGGCGGCCCGAGACAGCGCCGGCTCGCTGTGGCCCCCGCCGAAGATCGGCACCGGCGCCGTGGGCACGGGGTTCATCCGCATCGCCGGAACGCTGTAGTGCGACCCGTGGTACTCGACCCAACCGCCGGTCTCGGGAGACCGCTTCCACATGGCGCGCAGCGCCGGGATCATGTCATCGAGCCGCCGACCCCGGTTGTGGAACTCCTGGCCCGTGGCGACGAATTCCTCCTTGCACCAGCCGACACCGACGCCCAGACGAACGCGGTTGCGGCTGATGACGGCCGCCGTGCCGACCAGCTTGGCCACCGTGTAGAGGTCGCGAGCCGGCGCGATGTAGACGCCGGTCGTGAACGTGAGGTTGGTGGTGACCGCCGCCATGGCCGAGATGAGGCACCACGGATCGGGCCAGTCGGCGTCGGGCGACCAGATCGGCGAGCCGTCCTGGTAGGGCGAATACGTGTACCGGGACCTCAGCTCCTGTGGGTAAAAGATGTGGTCGGAGACGTAGATGCCGGCGTAGCCCGTCTCATCGACGACCGGGCAGAGCTCGAGGAGCTGGTCGGTCTCCAGAAACGCCACCGCCTGGTGGAAACGCATCGCTTCGGCCCTTTCACCCGTGACGTCTCGGTGCCGGGACGCTAGCGCGCGTCCCCCACACGCTTCCCGGTCCCCGTCTTGATCCCGGTCCCCGGTCGCTCAGCGCGTTCGGGAGGGACTCGACGCCATGGTGGACGTCCACCGGACCGAGCCGGTCACGCTCACCTTCACGACATCGGCGGTGACGCCACGTACCACCGGGGTGCTCAGCAGCGTGACGACGTCGCCCACGCCTTTGCGGACCGCAGTGAGCTTGACGGTGTACGAGATGCGGCCACCCGTTGCGCCCTTGGTGCTGACCACGGCCAGGTCGACGGTCGGGCCCGCCTGTCGAGCCGGATCGAGCACCGCAGCACGGTTGCCGAAGTTGTTCTCGGCACCAACGGTCACCGAACCCACAGCCGGGGGGGCGGGCAGCCGAGCCGGGTCGTAGGCGAAAGCGATCTCCTCGACCCCGTTGAGTCCGATCCAGAGCTGGAACACCCGGGTCTGGGCGGCGTCTCCGTAGAGCTGCACGTTCCACTGGAACACCACGTACTCGCCACCGTTCACATCGGTGAGCGTTGCAGCCCAGAGATCCTTGCCGTCGTGGCCTTCCAGGTCGGTCCAAAAGGGAGCGAGGACGTTGTTGGGTCGGGCCGCGTCGGGGAGCGTCTGGGGCTCGAAGGCGATGTCGGCCACCCCGTTGGCTCCCCCGACCACGGCGTAGCCGTTCGAGACGATCCCGAGGGTGGTGTAGCTTTGGTCGCCGTAGACGTACGAGGGCACCGGAAAGTCGATGGCCGACTCGTCACCCAGGGCGAACGGCACGAGACCCGGGATCGTCGCCAGGTCGACGAAGCGCGACGATCCGGCGGGGGTCAGCGAGGGAGCCGAAGGCACCACGCCGGGAAGGGTGCCGGCGACCCCGACGTTGGCGGCACCGATGCGCTCGGCGCCCACGACCTCCTGCACACGCAGCCGCCGATCGGCCGTGGTGAGGATCTTCACGTCGGCCGGTCCGAACGTGTGGTTCTGGGCGGTGACCGTGCACGTCGTCGTGTCCCGGATCCGCAACGCAGCGGGACGACAACTCGTCGCCAGCGACACGCCACCCTGGGTACGGTTGAATGCCACGGGTAGATGCAGAGCGGGGGCACCGTTCCAGCGTTCGATGATGCGAATCTCGCCGAAGTACCGCCCCGGTGCGACACCGGGCGCTTCGATCTTGACCTCGAGCGAAACCGACGCTCCGGGCTCGACCGTGAACGACGATGGCGAGACCGACACCAGCGCCCCGGGGTCGGAGCTCGAAGTCTCGACCGAGTACGAGAGCGTCCGTCCGGACACGTTGACCGCGGTTCGACTCGTCGAGATCGAGCCCGGCATGACGGCGGCATTGACCGAAGCCAGGTTGAGGTCGACCTGGCTCAGCGGGTTGGAGCCGAGAGCGAGGAAGTCGGCATACGTCGGCGAGATGGTGAGACCGGGGTGGGCCGCCCGGGGGAGGTCGATGCGACCCGAACCCTGGTCGAAGGGAGAGACGGCCGCGCCGTCGAGCGCGACCGTGGACGTGGCGGTGGTGGCCAACGCCGACTGGATCTGTCCCGGGGTCCAGTCGGGATGCTTGGCCCTGATGAGCGCGGCGGCCCCGGCGACGACCGACGCCGACATCGAGGTACCGCTGAGCGACTGGAAGTGCTGGCCCGATGGTCCCCCCGAAGCCTCCACCGGCGTGGGGGAATGACCTGCGACCACCTGGACCCCGGGCGCGGTGAGATCGGGCTTCAGGAACGGGCCGCCCGGGCCGCGGCTCGAGAACTCGGCGATCCGGTCGCCCGTCGCCGACGACGCCACGCCCGGGGCGAAGCTCGCCGCGCCTGCCGGATGATCGAGGAGGAAGGCGAGGAGCTGGGCGCCAGCTGCCATATCGAGGTGCACCGTCGGCAGCACGTGGCTGTCGGACACCGTCAGGCCGGGATCGGGGTTCACGAGCACCATGGCGCCCGCTCCGCCCGCCTTCACGTTGATGCCCTTGCGAACCCGACCCACGACCCCCGACTGGCCGAGCGGATCGCGCACGCAGACCACGATCTCGCCGCTGAATGTGTTTGGGGGGAGGGGCGAGCGGCAGTACCCGTCGCCCGGCGCCAGCACGATCGGTGTCGCACCAGGCACTCCCGCAGGGTCGATCGACGCTCCGGTGAGATCGACGACGACCCCGCCGGCTCCGACGACGTGCAGCGTGGTGGTGAACTCGCGAGCCTGCGTGGACGCGGCCACCGAGGTGACCCAGGGGGCGAGGTGCTCGACCGTCGCCGCCGTGGGCCCACCGTTGCCCGCCGAGGCCGCCACGAAGATCCCGGCGGCGTAGGCGTCGAGGAAGGCCAGCTCCGTGGGGTCGTTGAACGGATCCTTGCCGCCGCTGATGGCGTAGTTGATGACGTCGACCCCGTCGAGGATGGCCTGTTCGACCGCGGCCATGGTGTCGGAGGCGTAACACCCTCCGGGCCCGCACACCTTGTAGACCATGATCTGCGCGCCGGGCGCGACACCTTGAACCGGACCACGGTCGACACCCAGGATCGGCGATTGTTCGACCCGGGACCCGGCGGCTGTCGTGGCCGTGTGCGTGCCGTGGCCGTCGCCGTCGCGGGCCGACCCCGGGTAGGTGTCGGGCGGCACGAGTCCCTGCGCCGTGGCGGCGTCGTAGAACACGGTCGAAGCCCGGGCACCGACCAGCTTGGCGTTGCAGACGAACGGGTCTGCTTCGGGGGTGAGGGGGTTGTCGCCGAGCTGGCAGGGAAGATCGGGCCGTTCGAAGCCGGCCAGGAGCGGCGATGCCGCGAACGACGGATGCTCGGGCCACACGCCGCTGTCGAGCACGCCGACCGTGACGCCCCGGCCGGCGAGCACGGGGCCGCCGATCCAGTCGATGACGGTCGAGGAGCCGATGAGATCGGTTCTCGGATCGACGGGTGTGGGAGGGCTCCCACCGCCGGGGACGGGTGACGGCCCGGGATCGCTTCCCCCGCCGTCCGAGCCGTCGCCGCCGTCGCCGCCGTCGCCCGCCGAGCCGTCGTTGCGCTGCGGGGTCCACGGCTCCTCGGTGAGGATGTGTTGAAGCTCGTTGCGCTGCACGGCGACGACACCCTCGAGGGCAAGGATGTCGTCGACCTGGTCCCCGGGTACCCGAACCGCCACCCCGCCGTAGACGATGCTGATCGCAGCGACGATCTCGGCACCGGGCGCGGCGTCGGCGAGCGCGTCTTCGAACCGCTGCTCAACCCCGGTGGCGAACTCGTCGAAGGCCCGAAGCGCCGAATCACCAAGGGTGAGGGGACGACCCGTGACCTCGGGGCTGGTCGCCGCCAGCCCGACGACCCCGCCCTCGTACACGGCGGCGGCGTCGTAGTCGAGCTTCACGAGCACGTCGACGAGCGCCGGGTTGGTGAGGCCGACGAGGCTGGGATCGGTCTGCGCCAACCGACTGCTCTCGGACTTGTGACCCACGACCTCACGAACTGCAGCGAGGTTCTCGACGCGGTAACCGCCGATGCTCACGGGCCCCAGCGCGTCGGCCGGTAGCAACGGGACGATGAGCGCCACGACGGCCAGGGCTGCGGCAACCCGTCCGAGCCGACGGCGGGCGACCACACGACGTACGCCTGCGGCTGGCGCCGACCACGAGCGAGAACGGCGCGTCTGTGAGCCTGGGCTGGGCGTGCGGCCCACAGATCCTCCCCCGAGTGACTGGATACCGATGGCTGGACACTACCGCCCTGGCGCAATTTGTCGCGGTCGGTGAGCTTTGGTCACACATTGCGTCTCGGCGTCGAAACGTTGTTTGGGCAGCTCATGCCCTCCGGGGCCGGGTGTGCCCGAGGGCCCCCAGGGGCATTCCCCAACTCTCGTCACGGTGCGTCCCTCACCGTTCGCCCATCGCGAGAAGCGCGAACACCAGTCTCCGTCTCGATTCATCATGCTGCGCCGACCCGGCTCACGACGACCAACCGGGCCTGTGCGGTAGGGTCGCCGGCGGTGAGCGGCTCGGTGGGCGATATGACCAAAGCTCGTCGTGTACCCGGGCGTCGCGGGAGTCGAACCGTCGCGGTGGTCGCCCTGACGCTCGTGCTCGCGTTCACGGCATGCTCGTCCGGAAGCGACGGAAGCGACGGGGGCGACGGGCCGACGGCGTCACCACCTGCTGCCGGTTCGACTTCACCCACAGGCCCGACGGCACCATCAGGCCCGACGACCCCGGCGGTCGGTCCGGCATCGACGTCCGCCCCGGCGCCCGACACGACAGCCACCAGAGCGCAGGCCGACGGCGTGACCGACGGCTCGATCGCCGTCGTGGGTCTGGCGTCGCTCACCGACCCGAGAGGCTCCGCTCACGAGCTCGCGGACTTCGGCGCCCGGGCCCGCTTCACGCGGGCGAATGCCGACGGGGGCGTCCACGGTCGAACCATCGACCTGGTTGAGGTGATCGACGATCGCGGCGACACCATCAGGGCCGGCGACGCCATCGAGCGGATAGCGAGAGAGCGCAGGTTCTTCGCGGTCGTTCCCCTGGTGTCGACGGCGCTCACGGCATTGCAGGTCGAGCTCCTGCAGCAGGCGGGAATCCCTTACGTGGGTTGGGGTCCGACGCCCGGGTTCTGCCACGACCCGTTCGGGTTCGGTGTCACCGGATGCATCGAGCAGGCGCTCGGTCGCCCAGGAACCACCGCCGATGCGCTGGCGTCGTCTGCCTTCGTCGACGCCGTGGCGCAGCGGGTGCCCGTCGATCCCGGGGCCGCAGCACCAACCGCAGCGGTCGTCGGTGACACCCTCAGCGCCGCGAGCGACCTGGCGATCACCCGCCTGGCCGAGATGGTTGTCGACGCCGGGTTCGACGTGGTGCTCGTCGAAAGCGGGCTCCCGATCACGCCTCGGTTCGACTACTCGTCCTGGGCCAGCCGCGTGATGACCGCCGCCGGTGGCGCCCCTCCGACGGTCGTGTTCCACCTCGGCGAACCGCCATCGGTCGTGGGCCTGGCCCGAGCGCTCCAGGACCTCGACTACCCGGGCATCCAGGTGAACCCGTCGACGTACGACCCTGCGTACGTCGCCAACTATGGGCTGCGGTTTCCGCTGCTGGACAGCCTCGTGGCCACCCCGTTCTCGCCCGTCGAGGACACCGGCAATCCCGCCGTCGCGCAGATGGTGGCCGACCTCAAGGCCCTGGGCGCCGACGATGCCGTGATCGGACGACCGGCCGTGGCTGCCGGATACTGGTCGGCCGACCTGTTCCTGGCCCTCCTCCAACGAGCCGGCTCCGAGCCGACACCCGAATCGTTCACCCAGGGCGCGGCGGGCCTGTCGTACCCCTTCGCCGGCGTCGGGCCGAGCACGTGGCCGGCCAATCACGATGCGCCGGTCGCGTGCACGAGCCTGCTCCGAGTCGCCGAGGAGACCGTCGCCCAGGGCTCGGTCAACCTTCTCATCGGCCGATTCGATGTCGTCGCGCCCCTCACGTGCGTGTAGCGCCGCCCCCAGTGCCACGGCCGAGGTCGCGGCCCGTGCTGAGGTTCCCTGGTCGACCCTGAGACACCAAGGATCGGTTGCCGCTGCGGAAGGGCTGATCTAGCTTCCAGGGGCTCACCACCGACGAGGAGCAGGCCCCGTGTCGACCACCAGCTCAACCGATGCCCCCGCCGCAGCGAAGCCCCGAGGTGTGCCCGTCCTCGAAGCCCGGGGCGTCTCCGTTCGCTTCGGTGGCGTCGCGGCCCTCACCGACGTTTCCATCCAGGTGGAGCCGGGCGAGATCGTGGGCCTCATCGGGCCCAACGGAGCGGGCAAGACGACCCTGTTCGACGCCATCTCCGGTATCCGCACCCCCACCTCCGGCAGCATCGTGCTCAACGGTGTTGACGTCACCTCCCGGTCGGCCACGTGGCGCTCACGCAACGGCATGCGGCGCACCTTCCAGCGCCAGCAGACGTTCGGTTGGCTGAGCGTCGAGGAGAACGTGCTCACCGCGCTCGAGTGGCACGGCGGGGGCGGCGGGCTCCTCGCCGACCTCGTGGCGTTGCCGAGTCGCCGTCGTCGCGAGCACGAGCGGCGGCTGCGTTCGCGTGAGGTCATGGAGACCTGCGGGATCACCGATGTCAAGGACGAGCCTGCCGGCAAGCTCCCCATCGGTCGGGCCCGCATGGTCGAGCTGGCTCGGGCCATCGTCGACCGTCCGACCGTGTTGCTGCTCGACGAGCCCACATCGGGGCTCGAGGAGAACGAGACGCACAACCTCGGCCAGACCGTCCGCCGAGTCCGCGACGACGAGGGATGCTCGGTGGTCCTCGTCGAGCACGACGTGGCGTTCGTGATGGCGATGTGCGACCGGATCGTGGTGCTCAACCTGGGCAAGGTGATCGCCACGGGTACCCCCGACGAGGTTCGTAGCGACCCTGCGGTTCGTGCGGCGTATCTGGGCTGAGCGGGGCGACGCGCCGAACCATGGAGCCGCTCGCCGATCTGCTCGGACGGTGCCTGTCGGCCATCGGTGTTGAACGCGTCGTGTGCCCGCCTGTCGCGGGTCACACCGTGCGCGGCGGCGGCCTGCGCAAGATCGTCGAAGGCAATCCGGTGCTCGCTGCACTCATCGCCGACGGCGACGGTCGGGTGGGTCCGGCCCCCGGCTGCGCGATGTTCGAGGGACCGCTCCTGCGGATCACGACCGCCGTGGGCGCGATCCCGACCGAGATCACCGTCGCCGCCCCCTCCGATCTCCCCGCAGCGATCGCCGAGGCTGGCCTCATCGTGGGAGCCGGTTCGGGAGCAACCGTGGTGCTGGGTCTCGGGTTCCCGATCACCGAGTCGGCGCCCGACGGTCTCCCGATGCCGGCGACCGTGGGCGTGCCGACGGGCTCGGGGACGGGCGCCGATCGGGTGCTGCCGGCGATTCCTGCACGGGCCCACACCGTGATGCTCGCCGGACCCGGGGTGGTACGCACGGGGTCGGTCGAAGGCTTGCGAGCGTTCGCCGCGGCCACGGGGTTCGCGGTCGCCAACACCTGGGGCGCCAAGGGCGTCTTCGAGTGGAACAGCCCCCACCACATGGGCACGGTCGGCCTGCAGGAGCGCGATTTCGAGCTGCTGGGCTTCGCCGACGTCGATCTCGTCATCGCCATCGGCGTCGACCCGGCCGAGGCCGGCGAGAGGAGTCGATGGGCGCTCAGCGAGGTGGTCGAGGTCGACCCTCGTCACCTGGCGGAGATGGCGCGATCGTGGCCGCATGGTCCGGCGACCGTTCGCCCCAACGACTTCCTGGCGCGCATGTCGGCCGTGTGCCAGCCCCTGTTCGTCGACGACCGGTTCCCGATGTCACCAGCCCGGACGGTCGCTGAGATCCGCTCCACGCTGGGCCCCGGCCACGTCGTCGTCGCCGATCCCGGCCCGGCCGGGTTCTGGGTGGCCCGGACGTTCTCAACCATCGAGCTGGGCAGCGTGGTCGTACCGTCGGCGGTCGCGCCCGGGATCGCAGCCGCTGCGGCGATCGCCTGCGGTATGCGCACGCCCCGCACCCCGGCCGTCGCCGTGACCACGGGCCCCGTCGATCGCGAGACGCGGCTGGCGCTCGATTGTGCGCGCCGGATCGACGCCCCGCTCGTGCTCGAGGTCTGGTGCGATGGCGACGCTGGCCCGTCCGACGCCTCGGAGGCCAACGGCTCGTCGGGGGCGGAGGGCGCTGTGCGGGTCACGAGCATCGAGCACCATCGGGAGGTGCTCGGCGCCGCCCGAGCCAAGCGGGGCGTCACGGTCATCGAGGTTCCCGTCGACTTCGGAGACGTGGCCCGACTGGAAGCCGTTGCCGGTCCGGTCGTCGCCTGGCGCTGACGGGCAGCAGCGGGCCGGCGGCGGTAGGGCTGGGGCCGTCACCCCGCCAGCGTGCCCACCGCCTTCTCACCGTTGCGCAGGAAGCCCGAGCACGTGACGGACCGATCGCCCTCTCCCCAGCTTCGCTCCGACGGTGCCAGCGGGAAGATGCCGACCGTGCTCGTACGGCCGTCGTAGGCCGCTCCGACGAACGCCTCGTACTCGTTGACACAGCCCTGGAAGGCCGCGGCGCCCACCGGGGCGTCGCCGGGGAACGGCGCGTCGGCGCCGAGAGGGAGGTCGAAGATCGCGTACACCTCGTAGACGTGTGCCGCTGCGCAGGCAACGATGTCGACGGCGTCGATCTCAGCGGCGACGATCGGCTCGTCGAAGCAGACACCCACCGTGAGGTTGCGAGCAGCGAGCCGATCGGGCCCGTCGCCGTCGCCGTCGCCGTCGTCGCCTCCGCCGCAGCCAGCCAACGCCACGAGCCCGAATGTCGCGACGAGCCCCCGCATGACGATTCCCGTGCACCCGCCGGCCTGAAGTCGCACCATGGGCCGAGCCTAGGATCCCGGCCATGCGAGGAGACGTCGAGTGGGGCACGATCCCGAGGCTGGTCCGCAGCGCGGCCGAGCGGTACCCCGATGTGGAAGCCATGGTCGATCGTGACGGCGAACGCGAGATCCGCTGGACGTTTCCCGAGTACGCCCAGCGCATCGACGAGGCCGCCCGGGCCTTCGTCGCGTCAGGACTCGAGCCTGGCGACACGGTTGCGGTGTGGGCGCCCAACATCCACGAGTGGGCCGTGGCCGCGCTCGGCATCCACAGCGCAGGCGGGGTGCTGGTCCCGCTCAACACCCGCTTCAAGGGCCGCGAGGCGAGCTATATCCTCCAGAAGTCCAAGGCCCGTATGCTCTTCACGGTCACGAGCTTCCTCGACGTCGACTACGTGCAGATGCTGCGCGACCACGACGCAGCGCTGCCGCACCTGCGCGAGATCGTGGTGCTGCGAGGCTCTGTGCCCGACGGGTGCACCGCGTACGCCGATTTCCTGGCTCGGTCGGCGTCGGTCGACACTGAGACTGCCGAGGTTCGGGCCCTGGCAGTGAAGCCCGACGACCTGTGCAACCTCCTGTTCACGTCGGGCACGACCGGCATGCCCAAGGGGGCCATGCTGATTCACGGTGCGACGCTGCGGGCCTACGACAGCTGGGCCGACGTCGTCGGGCTGGAGGAAGGTGACCGGTATCTCATCATCAACCCGTTCTTCCATTCCTTCGGGCTCAACTCCGGTCTGATCGCCAGCCTCATGAAGGGGACGACGGTCATCCCCCAGCCCGTGTTCGACGTGCCTCAGGTGATGGCCCGCGTGGCCGAGGAGCGCGTCACGATGCTTCCCGGCCCGCCGGCCATCTACATGACGATCCTCAACCATCCCGACCTCGCCAGCTACGACCTCTCGTCGCTCCGGCTGTCGGTGACGGGCGCAGCGGCGATCCCCGTCGAGATGATCTACCGCATGCGGCGCGAGCTCACGTTCAAGAACATCGTCACGGGCTACGGGCTCACCGAGACCCACGGCATCGCCACCATGTGCCGCCACGACGACGATCCCGAGACCATCGCCCGCACCTCGGGTCGGGCCATCGATGGCGTCGAGGTGCTCGTGGTCGACACCTCCGGAGTCGAGGTACCGCGGGGCATGCCCGGCGAGATCGTGGTGCGGGGGTACAACCTCATGCTGGGCTATCTCGACGATCCCGACGAGACAGCCAAGACCATCGACGCCGACGGCTGGCTGCACACCGGCGACATCGCCACCATGGACGAGCGCGGGTACGTGATCATCACCGACCGGCTCAAGGACATGTTCATCGTCGGCGGGTTCAACGCCTACCCGGCCGAGATCGAGGGCACGCTCATGGCGCATCCGGCGATCGCCGCCGCGGCCGTGGTGGGCATCCCCGACGAGCGCATGGGCGAGGTGGGCGTGGCGTTCATCCAGGTGCGGACGGGCGAATCGCTGACAGCCGACGACGTCATCGCCTGGTGTCGCAACGAGATGGCCAACTACAAGGCCCCACGCACCGTGCACATCGTCGACGCCTTTCCGCTCAACGCCTCCGGCAAGGTGCTGAAGTTCGAGCTCCGCCAACGGGCCGTCGAGCTGCAGACCCAGCCCTAGCGCCTGAGCCTCGGAGCCGCTTCGTGTCGAGACTCCCCTATTCCGCAGCGCCCTTTGCCGGACGGGTGGCGATCGTGTTCGGTGCCGGTCGGCCTCCTTTCGTGGGCCGGGCCCTGGCGCTGCGGCTGGCCGCGGGCGGGGCCGACGTGGCCGTCGTCGACCGCGTGCTCGCGCCCGATGCTGGTTCCGACGGCCGCCTTCCCGATACCGCGTGTTGCAGCGCGGAGGAGCTCGACGAGCTGGCCGAAGCCATCCGAGCCATGGGGCGCAAGGCGATCGTGGCCCACGCCGACCCGTCCGACTCCGGCGCCGTGCAGGCTGCAGTGGCCGCGGCCGAGCGAGAACTGGGGCCGGTGGGGCTGTGCGCCACGGTGTCTGGTGGCACCGGCGCACCCATCGGCGACGGTCCGCTGCTGGCGGTGAGCGAGGAGGCCTTCGACCAGGCGATCGCCTTGAACCTCAAGGGCGCCTGGCTCGTGGTCCGAGCCGCCGCGGGCGCCATGGTCGCCGGCGGCCGGCCCGGAGCCATCGTCGTGATGTCGAGCTTCGCCACCCACACCGGGGGCCTGAACGTGGGCGCGTTCTCGGCAGCCAAGGCCGGAGCCAACCGAATCGTCTCGAAGATGGCCGAAGAGCTTGCGGTACACGGGATCCGGGTCAACGCCGCATCCCCACTGGGCATCAACCCCACCGGCGGGAGCTCGAACCCCCAGTTCCTCAACATGGCCGCCGACGCCGGCGTGTCCGTCGATGACTACCCCCGCCAACGCTTCGTCTCCGGTCGCTACCAGGACCCCGACGAGACCGCCGCCGTGATGGCCTTCCTCCTGAGCGACGACGCCAGCTTCGTGAACGGAATCACGATCGACGTCGCCGGCGGCGGCTTCAGGGTCTGATCGCTGTGGGTGTGGCGCCAGGATTGACGGCCCCAAACATTGTGGGCCCACGGCCACACAGGATTTGAGCTGATCGTGACGCTCGTGACGGATCAGCCGGATGTTCCGATCAAGCTGAAGCCACGCGGGTCAACCCGACTCCGCGGTCGCCCGGGGCCGGAACGGTCGGTGGTTCGCCCGACGCGCTCGAACGAGAGCGCCGATGCACCATGCGACATCGGACGCAGCGTCGCGCGCGCTGGTGATCGAACGCGCGCTGGGCCCATGAATCGAGGAACAAAGCGCGCCCGATACGGCGACGAACGCCTCGATCACCTTCGGGTCGAGGGGTTGTTCGTGCTCCTGCTCGTAGCCCCCCACAACCGCCCCGGCCATCCGTCGACCGACGCCCCGGGTCGACGACCCGGCCGAGCGAACCTTCCCGCGAACCTTCCGACCGAACCGGTGGGCGAGCATGCCGACCTCGGCCTCGCGTGGTCGGAAGACGACCTCTCCGGACAGATCGATGATCATGACCTGATCATCGCGATCGAGCACGAGGTTGTGCGGCCCGGGATCGACCATCGACCGGACCCACGTCGAGTACTCCGGGAGCCGCACCCCACCGAGGTGGAGGCAGCCCGTCACGAGGCGCGACCGCGAGAGCCGTTCGTAGGAACGGTCGTGAGGACCGGGCGGACCGAACACCCGATGAAACCGGGCCATCGTCGCCCCGGTCTGGCGGGCCACGTCGATCAGCCGTCCAGGGATATCGGCGCTGGGCCCGCCGACGGCATCCTCGATCACGTCATTGACGAGGCGCCCTTCGATGAATTCGTAAGCGACGAAAGACGGATCAGCCCCGTACGCCACCAGCTTCGGGGCGATCGGAGACCAGGTCACGTCCCCGGGACCGGTCTCGAGCCCCAGGAGCGTTGCTGCCACCTCGGCTGGATCGTCCCGGAGGGGCAGCCCGTGCTTGACGACGATCGATGGCCGCGCCCCCTGCGAATCGACGAAGCAGACGACGGTCGCTTCGGAGCTTTCGACGATCCAGTCCTCAAAGTAGTCGGACTCCAGGTCGGCGACGAAGGACGCGAGCGCAACGGGCGGTGGGAGTACCCGCCGGGGCCGGGGCTCAGGCAATGGAAGCTCGCCGACGCGAAGGTCGAGTCCGTTCGACACCGGCGGAGTGTAACGGTGAGCCCCACAACCGTTGGTCGACGCAGCGCGGCACGCCCCTGAACAAGGCCAGACGGCTCAGGCGATGCCGGCGGCGGCTTGGTAGACGGGGCGTTCGCCGCCGCCGTGGATCTCCCAGTTGGCGCCGGTGACCCAACTGGCGAAGGGCGAGCACAGCATGAGGCAGGCGTCGGCCAGGTCGTCGGGACGGCCCATGCGGCCCATGGGGATCGTGGCCGCGACCGAGGCGCCGCCGTCGCTGCCGTAGTGCTCCTCCTGGCCGCCGATGAGGATCAGGCCGGCGATGATCGTGTTGATCCGCACGGCAGGCGCCCATTCGATGGCCAGCGAACGGGTGAGGTTCGTGACCCCGGCCTTCGCCGCGGCGTAGGCGACCGAGCGGGGCGACGACGTGAGGCCGGCCACCGATGAGATGTTCACGATCGAGCCCACGCCGTCCTGGGCGCTCATCTGGCGGTACGCGGCGCACGACATGTTCAGCACCGCCGTGAGATTGAGGGCAATGATTCCCGCGTGATAGCGGGGCGACACCATTGCCGTGTCGACGCTGCCCGTCCCGCCAGCGTTGTTGATCAGGATGTC
>JANLSK010000238.1:0-8950 GCA_031362415.1 Actinomycetes bacterium
GGCCGTTCGGGACGCCGACGAGGACCCCCGGGCGGTCTTCGAACGGGCCGACGCTGCGCTCTACGAGGCGAAGCGCCGCGGACGCGATCGGGTCCAGAATTCGCGCACGCACCGTGCGGCGAATGGGGACCGTGAGGCTACCGATGCCTGGTGATCATCATCGTCACACTCAGAGACTGATTTGGCGACTTGGGGGGTTCGCGCACTACGTACCGTGTTGGGGTATTATGTACCGAGCGCGGTCGGCTCGAGACCAGCACCTTCGGGGGAGGGTGGGTCCAAATCGGCCGACGAAGGAGCAGTCAGAGTGGATCGGAACGATCATGTTGTCGAGTTGGCGCCCGGTGTGGTCGCCGACGAGGTCGCGGAGACCCGGATCGACTTCCGCATGGCCGACGTCGCGGTACGGCTCGGTATCAGCGAGCGGACGCTGGCCCGCTACTTCGGGGGACGTGACGGTCTCGTCCGTGAGGTCGCCTCGATCCGAGATGCCGCGTACGTGCGGCGTCTCGCCTCGGCCACCGGCGGCCCGGCCGACGTGCTCGCCACCGCCATGGAAGCCTCGAGATCCGATTCGTCGCACGTGCCGCTCATGCGCTTGGCCGAGCAGGTCGAGGCGGGATCACCGACGCCGGCCGATCGAGCCCGACGGGTCGGCTACACCGACGTCTCCGACACGCTGACCCGCACCGTCAGCGGTCTCCCCGGCGATCACCTGGCGTTGGGGCTCATCGCGCTGACGGTCTTCCCGCTCGCGTTCCCGCGCTGGACCGAGACGATCACCGGCCGCGATCCGCGCAGCGACGACTTCCGCGCCGACCACGAGGGGTTCCTGGTCGCAGCCTGTGCTCGGCTCTCGGGTGTCACCGCGCGCGACGAGGGCGCGCTGGCCTCCCGGGCCGCGCCGGTGTCGGCGGCGATCGCGATCGACGTCGACCTCGACGTCCGCGACATCGACCTGACGACAGACGACGCACCGGTCGCGCTTCCGCTCTCGAGCGCCGTCACCACGCTCATCGAGCACGCGAGAGGCATCGCCGATCGCGCTGGTGCATCCGAGCTTGCGCCGGCGCACCTGTTCACGGCCCTTCGAGCGATGGCGCCCGGTCTCGTCGATCGATCGCTCACGGCGAGCCTCGACCTCGACTGAAGGCCGAGGGTCGAACCTCGCACGTCAGACGCTGCCTCAGACGTCAGCCTCAGGCGTCGCTGTCGTCACCACCGTCGGGGCCGGCGTCGTAGCCCAGGTCACGCAGGCGCTCGAGCAGCCGATCACGAACGGACACGCCGGGGGGACGGGCCTTGTCGCCGGTCATGCGCCAGCCATGGCGGGCCGAGTACAGCAGCGGTGGCTCCTTGAGGCGGCCCTCGCCGTAACGCGTGACCCGGGCGAAGAACAACTCGTGATCGCCCATGGGCAGCACCAGGAAGGTCTCGCAGCGCAACCAGGCGATGCACCCGTCGAGCACGGGCATGCCGTCGACCTCCACGAGGTACTCGGGGGCCAGGTAGCGGAACTTGCGCCCGGGGTACGAGAAGTACTGGGCGGCGCCGATCTGGTCGGCGGCGGCGATCGAGACCGTGAACCAGCCGGCGGCGGTCATCAACGGATGCGTGTCGTGCTTGGGCGAGACCGACGCCATCACGATGGGTTCCTCGAACGCCACCTGGCTGACCCAGTGTGAGCAGTACGCCCGCACCGTGCCGTCGTGGACCGCCGCCACGACCTGCACGCCCTTGATCATCTGGCCCAGACAGCGTTTCATCGCAGGATCGATCACGGCGGGAGGCTACGCGGCCCCTCGGATGAGACACCGCTTTGCTTGGGTGGCCCTCACGGGACTACACCCGCTCCGGCATGGCTCCCGGCGAGCATCCGCCGGTGTCCTCGACACCACCGATGGCCGATCGGTGCACACCCCGAGCACTGAGCAGGAGGAGATCGTCGGCACCATGGTGGAATCGGACGAGGCTCGATCGCTGGCGCCCGGGGTGCGCCGAGCGCTGCTCGTTGCCGGTGCCGTGGCGGTCGTGGCGTCCATGGGATGCATGGTCGCGGTCGGATCTGCGCTGTGGCTCGACGAGGCCCTGTCGGTCGAGATCGCCCGCCTCCCTCTCGGCGATCTCAAGCAGGCGCTGAAGATCGACGGCGCCCCGCCCCTGTACTACGTGCTCCTCCACGCCTGGATGGCGGCGTTCGGCGAGAGCGACTCGTCGGTCAGGGGCCTGTCGAGCCTCTTCGCTGTCGCCACCCTCCCGCTCGCGTGGTACGCCGGACGACGCATCGGCGGCACCTCGGGTGCGGTCGCCGCCGTCGTGGTGTTCGGGACCTCGCCGTACCTCGTGCGCTACGGGTCCGAGACGCGCATGTACTCCGCGGTGATCTTCCTGGTGGTCGCCGGGTACCTGGCGATCATGCGGGCGTGGGAGCGACCGTCGTCATACGGCCGGCTGGCGCTGCTCGGTGCCATCTGCGGGCTGCTCGTGCTCACCCAGTACTGGGCGCTGTACCTGTTGATGGCGACGGGTCTCGTGTTGGTCCGCGTGGCCTGGCGGCCCCGAGCCCCGGCCCATCGCAGCATCGCCATCAGGGTGCTCGTCGCGGCCGTGATCGGCTCCGCCGCCTTCCTGGCGCCCTGGTTGCCGACGTTCCTCTACCAGCGTGCACACACCGGCACTCCGTGGGGGCGCCCGGTGCAGCCGTTCCAGGCGTTCATCGACAGCATCACCGACTTCGGTGGCCCCGGCGGCGTCATCAAGCCCCAGGACACCACGCTCGGGATCATGCTGCTGGTACTCGTTCTCGTGGCGCTGTTCGCCGTGGGGCTCGGCGGACGACGGTTGGAGGTCGACCTCCGGACCCGGCCCGCAGCCCGTCCCCTGGCGTTCGTCGCCGCCGCCACCCTGGGCATCGGGGTGGTGCTGGGACGCCTCTCGGGTGTGGCCTTCCAACCCCGCTATGCGGCGGTGATCTTCCCGGTGTTCCTCCTCCTCGTGGTGATGGGTCTCACGCAGCTGCGCGACGAGCCGATCCGAGTCGGGGTGCTCGCCGTTCTCGTGGCCATGGGACTCCTCGGCGTGGGCCGCAACCTCGTCGTCGACCGGACCCAGGCGGCCGAGCTCGCCGCAGCCATCAACCGCGACGCCGTCCCCGGTGACGTGGTCGTGTACTGCCCCGACCAGCTCGGCCCCGACACGCATCGCCTGATCGACGACGATCTCATCGCCGCCGGTCTGGTCGAGGTCACCTACCCCGGCCTGGAGCCCCCCACCCGCATCAACTGGGTCCGCTACGCCGAGCGCAACGCACTCGACGGCGAGGCCGTCGGCGCCGTCGCCCAGCGCGTCGTCGACCGGGCCACGCCCACCGGTGCCGTGTGGCTCGTGTGGAACCCCACCTACAAGCATCTCGAGGGCCGCTGCGAGCAGCTCATCGACGGGCTCAACTTCCAGCGCCCGGGTCTGGAGCAGCGGATCGTGGGCGCCGACACGGCGCTGTACGAGAATGCGTACCTGTACCGCTGGGCCCCGGTGCCGGCTCCGGTTCCGTGACGATCGACGCCGCGGTGACCGCTCGGGACCGGGCTCGCGCCCGTGTCGTGGCCTTCGTGCGCGAGCCCGCGCCCGAGCTTCCCGGCGCGGTGGAGCCGAGGCGGTCGTGGAAGCGCGACGCCTGGACCGTGGTGCCGGCGTGGGTGCTCACCCGCTTGGTGGTGCTGGGGTCGCTGGGTTTCTCCCATGTCGTCTACAACCGGTTCGAGGAGCAGAACGCGGGCCTGGGTGTGCGCCCGCCGGTGCAGCTCCGCGACGGGCTCGTGGCGTGGGACGGCACCTGGTATCGCGACATCGCCGACGGCGGCTACGAGGCCACGAGCAACGTGCGGGAGGGACTGCGCTTCTTCCCCCTCTGGCCCTTGCTGGGCAAGATCTTCTCGTACCCGTTTGGCGGGAACACCAACGTGTCGCTCGTGGTGTTGGCCAACGTCATCGGCTTCGCCCTCCTTGTCGTGCTGTACCGATTCGTGGCGCTGGAGCGGGGCGTCGAGCTGGCCTCGAAAGCGGTGTGGTTGCTCTCGATCGCTCCGCTCGCGTTCGTGCTCGTGCTGGGGTACAGCGAAGCCCTGTCGATGACGTTGACGGTGTTGACGTTCTGGGCGCTGCGAACCCGGCGCTGGCGCTGGGCGGCGCTGTTCGGCTTCTTCGTCGGCCTGACCCGCCCGTTCGGGCTCCTCCTGGCCATCCCTGCGCTCATCGAAGGGCTCCGGGGCATCGCGACCTCGGGTTGGCGTGATCGGGCCTGGCGTCTGGTCCCGGCGGTTGCTCCGGCTGCCGGGTGCGCCGTCTACCTCGCGTGGGTGAAGGCCGAGTACGACTCGTTCCTCCTGCCGTTTCGCATCCAGTCGAAGGCGTTCGGTCGGGGCTTCGACTTCCCGTGGGCCCGGTGGTGGCGGGCGTTCCACGACGGCGTCACGGGCAACGTCAACGAGATCTTCCACGCCGGCTGGGTTGTCGTGCTCGTGGTACTGCTCGTGCTACTGGCGCGGCGCTGGCCGGCCTCATACACCTGGTTCTGCGTGGCCGTGCTGCTCATCGCCATCAGCGCCGACAACATCAACTCAGCCGAGCGCTACTGCTTGTCGGCGTTCCCGTTCATCCTGGCGGCAGCCGAGCTGACGACGAACCCTCGACTGGTGCGCTGGCGGCTCGACGTGTTCATCGCCCCGCTGGCCGTCACCGGCCTCACCGTGTACTCGGTGCTCAGCTTCCTCGGCGGGTACGTCCCGTAGGCGAGCGGGTCCGGTACACCCGAGTGGCCCGACCCGGGTGACCCGACCCGGGTGACCGAGGGTGACGGAGGGTGATTCGGGGGGCAGCCTGGGCGTTCGCGTAGCCTTCCACCGTTCGCCGCTGCACCGATCGGACCCGAGACACACCCGAGGAACGCTCCATGACGACACCCGCGCCTGCGCCCGGCGACCTCAAGGTCGTCATCATCGGTGCCGGCCCCGCCGGCCTCACCGCTGCCTACCAACTGGGTAAGGCCGGTGTGATCTCGACGATCCTCGAGTCCGATGACGTCGTCGGAGGCATCAGCCGCACGGTCGTTCGCGACGGTTGGCGCTTCGACATCGGCGGGCACCGGTTCTTCACCAAGGTCCGCCCGGTCGAAGACCTCTGGTTCGAGATCCTGGGCAAGGACGACTTCCTGCTCCGGCCCCGGCTGAGTCGCATCTTCTACAAGGGCAAGATGTTCGATTACCCGCTGCGGGCCAAGAACGCCTTGTTCGGGCTGGGCCTGTTCGAGGCGTTCCTCTGTGTCATGTCGTACATCTGGGTGCGCATCCGTCCGCCCAAGGACACCACGAACTTCGAGGGCTTCGTGGCCTCCCGTTTCGGCTGGCGCCTGTACCGCACGTTCTTCAAGACCTACACCGAGAAGGTGTGGGGCATGAAGGCCACCGAGATCCAGGCCGACTGGGGCGCCCAGCGCATCAAGAACCTGTCGCTGTTCCGGGCCGTCTGGGAGTCACTCAAGCCCCAGAGCTTCCGCCTGCGCAACAAGGACAAGTCCAAGCAGGTGACCAGCCTCATCGAGGAGTTCAACTATCCCAAGTACGGCCCGGGCATGATGTGGGAGCGCTGCCAGGAGTTGTGCGAGGCCCAAGGCTCGAAGGTCTGGTTCAACAGCCGCGTCACGACCGTGCACCATGCCGACGGTCGGGTCACCGGTGTCACCGCGCTGGTCGACGGCGTGCCCACCCACATCGAGGCCACCCACGTCGTTTCGTCGATGCCCATGAGCCACCTGCTCCAGGGCATGGACCCCCCGGCGCCGGCCGAGGTGGTCAAGGCGGCCGACGGGCTCGCCTACCGTGACTTCATGACGGTGGCCCTGGTGGTGCCCGAGGAGTTCGGCTTCCCCGACAACTGGATCTACATCCACGATCCCTCGGTGTCGGTGGGGCGCATCCAGAACTTCGGGCAGTGGTCGCCGTACCTCGTGAAAGAGGGGCGCACCTGTCTGGGCCTCGAGTACTTCGTGTTCGAGGGCGACGACATGTGGACCAAGTCCGATGCCGACCTCGTGGAGCAGGGCAAGCGGGAGCTGACCGCCTTGGGCCTGGTCGACGGCTCCAAGGTCGAGGCCGGCTACGTGGTGCGCATCCCCAAGGCCTATCCCACCTACGACGGCAGCTACAAGGCCAACATCGAGACCATGCGGACCTGGCTCGACGGCAACGTCGCCGGGGTGTACCCGACGGGCCGCAACGGCATGCACAAGTACAACAACCAGGATCACTCGATGTACACGGCCATGCTCTCGGTCGAGAACATCCTCGGTCAGGGCGACCACGACGTGTGGACGGTCAACGTCGAGGAGGAGTACCACGAGGAAAAGGCCTGATCCATCGGTGTCCTCTCGACGTCTGACCACCGCGCTGGCCGCCTTCGCGCTCGTGGTTGGGCTGGGAGCCTGCGCGAATCCCGATTCCGGCAACGCCGGCGACTCCGGCGACGCTGCGAGCCCCGGGGTCACCAGGGCCGATGGTTCCAACGGCTCCGATGGGGCCGACGGTGCTGCTGCGCTCACGCCGGAGCCCGTGGAGGAGACGGCCGAGGCTCTCGAGGCCGAGCCGGTGTCGGCGGTGATCGACGCCGCACCGATGATCGAGACCGGAGCGGCCGGTCCCGTTCCGAAGCGCGTCATGTTCATCGGCGATTCCGTCATGGGCGAGGTCGCGCTGGCGACAGGTGCCGCTCTCACGGCCAGCAACCACACCGTGTCGACGGGGCACCGGTTGCAGGTGGGCGTGCTGGGCCTCGGCGACGACTGGCGTCAGCGCTGGGCCAGCGACCTCACCGCGCTCGATCCCGACGCCATCGTGCTGATGGTGGGCCCGTGGGACCTCAACGACACGACCCGAACCGACGGGACGGTCTGGCGCCTGGGCGATCCCGGTTTCCTCGACTGGTACCGTGCCGAGCTCGCAGCCTGGGTCGACACCCTCACCGCATCGGGCGCCGAGGTGCTCCTGCTCGGTGTCCCGCCCGTTCGTGACGGCGCCCTGGCGACGCAGCTCCAGCCGCTCGACGCCGAGTTCCGGTTGCTGGCTGCCGATCGCTCCACCGTCGAGTATCTCGACACGGCAGCGTTGCTTGGCGACCCGTCCGGCGCCTACCTCGAGCGTGACCCTGGTTCCCAGGTGGCGCTGCGCATGACCGACGGGTTGCACCTGTGCCCGGAAGGAGCGGCTCGCATCGCCGATGCGGTGGTCGCCCACCTCGGCGTGGGACCGATCGACCCGGCTGCGTGGCGCGACGGCCCCTGGCGGCTCGACGTCGATCGCTTCGACCCCGCCAACTGCCCGGAACCCCCGCCCGCCTGAGCCACGCCCGCCATCCCCGCCATCCCCGGCCGGGGCAGGGGGCGTGCTCCAGGGCGGTGCGGTGCCCCACGGCGGCGGGGTCAGCCCGTACGATCCCGGGTTGATGACGGCGACCACTCCCGACACTGTGATCGCTCCGGGTCCGGGCGTGCCGTCGACCGTGGCTCCGCCCCGATTCGGCTGCCTCGACGGTCTGCGGGCCATCGCCGCGCTGAGCGTGCTCGCGCACCACGTGGGCTTCGACACGGGGACGACGTTCCGGCACTCGGGCGTGGGGGCCTTCCTCGCCCGCGGGGACATCGGCGTCTCGGTCTTCTTCGCCCTCTCGGGTTTCCTGCTCTACCGGCCCATGGTCGCAGCCCTCGTCGACGGACGCCCGCTCGTACCCCTCGGCGAGTTCTGGAAGCGCCGGGTGCTGCGGATCTTTCCGGCGTACTGGCTGGCCCTGCTCGTGATCGTGGTGGCCTTCGGCCGCACGCTGCGCAACGTCGGCGACGTGGTGGTGCTCGGCGGGCTGTTGCAGATCTACGACGAGGATCGCTTCTTCGGTGGACTCGTGCAGGCCTGGAGCCTGTGCACCGAGATCAGCTTCTATCTGCTGCTGCCCTTGTACGCCTTGGCTCTGCGGCGTCGAATGGCCGGACGCTCGCCCGAGCAGCGGCTCCGGTTCCAGCTCGGTGCCATCGCCGTGCTCTACCTCGTCGGGCTGGCCTGGCGGATGTTCCTGCTCGGCACCGACCCTCCGGGGATCGCCCGCATCGGCCTCCACTGGTTGCCCGGCCAGATCGACCACTTCGCGATCGGCATGGCCCTGGCAGTGGTGTCGGTGTGGGCCGGCCGGTCCGCGGCGGCGAGCGAGCGTCTCGAGCGCGCCGCTGTGCGACCGTGGATCTGGTGGCTGGGGGCGGCCGCCGCGTTCTGGGTCGTGAGCGTCCCGCTCGACGTCCCCCGAGGGCTGGCCGAGATCCCGGCGGGCACCGATCTGGTCCGCCAGTTCCTCTACGGCCTGGTGGCCTTCTTGCTGCTCGCCCCCATGATCGTGGAACCCGTCGTCAGCGGCGGTTCGGGCGCCCTCGGGGCGCGCTCGGGGATCAGACGGTTCCTCGCCCACCCGGTGATGTGGTGGATGGGCGTGATGTCGTACGGGATCTACCTGTGGCACAAGGACCTGATCCCCAAGGTGCAACTGCTGCTCGGCTGGGACAACTTCCAGGGCAACTGGCTCGTGGTGTTCGGCATCACGCTGGCGGCCAGCACGGCGATCGCCGCCATGAGCTACTACCTCGTTGAGCAACCGCTCATCGCCCGAAAGCACGGCCGCCGGGCCCGCCCGCAGACGGTGTGGACGGGCCTCCTGCCCGAAGCCGCCGCAGTGCCCGTCGAGCCCATGCCCCGGGCGGCCGCCGAGCCGAACCGGATGCAATCCGTTGAATTGACTGAATCAGTTGAATCTGTTGAACGAGATCAATTGGATGAAGTCGTTACCGGGGACGGGGACGGGGCGGGCGAGGCTCGGTGGACGTTCCGCCGGCGGGTGATCGTTGCCGACCATGCCGCCGCCG
>JANLSK010000243.1:0-15031 GCA_031362415.1 Actinomycetes bacterium
ACCTCGATCGAAGCGATCCGCTTGTAGACGGACTGGCGTACCGAGACGACGCCCTGGGGCGGGTTGCGGATGCGATCGAAACTCGCTTTGACGTCGGCCGACGTGAGCGCTGTCCCATCATGAAAGATCACATCGGTTCGCAGCTTGAATGTATAGGTGAGACCGTCGGGCGAGATCGGGGTGCGACCCAGGGCCGAAGCCAGGGGTTTGAGGCCCAGTTCGACACCGGCACGCGCTCGGCGGTCGAGCATGCTGTGATTCCTCCTGGCACCAGGGAACGTCCCGGGATCAGCCGGTGACGTCCATCATCGACCGGCGCCGTCGCGAACAATGCGAGGCCACCGTACTACGGCCCGGAGGCAGCCCCCGTGACGGGAGCCCGTGCCCGTGCCTAGGATCGACGGAGCGTCGATCGTCGTGCACGCAACAGGCCGCTTCGCTCTCGCTGGGAGGACCTCGTGAAGACCGTCCCGTCGTCGAAGATCCGCAACGTCGCGTTGGTGGGCCACGGCCATTCCGGCAAGACGACACTGGCCGAAGCGATGCTCTTCACGACCGGGGTGATCCCCCGGATGGGCAGCGTCGACGCCGGCTCCACCGTGTGCGACTTCGACCCCGAGGAGCACAGCCGCCATTGCACGGTGTCGTTGGCGCTGGCCCCGCTCGAGGTCGACGGGCACAAGATCAACGTGATCGACACTCCCGGGTACGCCGATTTCATCGCCGACGCCGCGGCGGCGATGCGGGTGGCCGAGCTGGCCCTGTTCGTCGTCTCGGCGGTCGACGGTGTGGGCGTGCAGACCGAGATCCTCTGGAAGCTGGCTGCCGCCGGCGACCTGCCCCGCGCCATCGTGGTCACCAAGCTCGACAAGGAACGGGCGTCGTTCGAGCGCACCCTCGAGCAGCTCCAGGCCCGCTTCGGCGCCGGCGTCGCTCCGCTCGAGCTCCCCATCGGTGAGGAGAGCGGGTTTCGCGGCGTCGTCTCGCTCATCGACGACAAGGCGTTCACCTACGCCGGTGGAACACCGACCGAGGTGCCGATCCCGGCCGAGCTGGCCGAGGAGGCGGCGACCCTCCGCAACACGCTCGTCGAGGGCATCGTCGTGGCCGACGACGACCTGATGGAGCGCTACCTCTCCGACGACGAGATCTCCACGACTGAGCTGGCCAAGACGCTCGGGATCGGTGTCGCAGCCGGATCGGTGTTCCCGGTCTTGTGCGTGAGCTCCACGAACCAGATCGGCATCGACCGGGTGCTGCAGTTCCTCATCGATGCCGCACCCGCCCCCGAGGTCGCCGAGGGCCCGGCCGTCGCCACGGTCTTCAAGACGATCGTCGACTCCTACGTGGGGCGGATCAACCTGTTCAAGGTGGTGCAGGGCACCGTGCGGCCCGACGCCCATCTCGTGAACGGCCGTACCGTCGTCGACGAGAAGCTGCACGCCCTGTTCTCCTTGCGGGGCAAGGAGCAGCTCGTGCTGTCGGAGGTCGTCCCCGGCGACATCGCCGCCGTCGCCAAGCTCGCCCACACCGGCACCGGCGACGTGCTCGGCGAGCGGGGTACCCAGATCACCGTGGCCCCCTTGGTGCTCCCCGAGCCCACGCTGCCGACGGCCATCCACCCCAAGTCGAAGAACGACGAGGACAAGCTGGCCAACGCCCTGCACCGCATCGTCGACGAAGACCCGGTGCTGCGCATCGAGCGCAACCCCGAGACCCACCAGACGATCCTCTGGGGCATGGGCGAGACCCACCTGAACATCACGATCGAGAAGCTGGCCCGCAAGTTCGGGGTGGCCGTCGAGCAGGAGCCGGTGCGGGTCCCGTACCGCGAGACGATCCTCACCATGGGCGACGCCGAGGGCAAGCACAAGAAGCAATCGGGCGGCCACGGCCAGTACGGCGTGGCGTTCCTCAAGGTCGAACCGCTCCCCCGCGGGACGGGCTTCCAGTTCGTCGACGCCATCGTTGGCGGTGCCATCCCCCGGCAGTTCATCCCCGCCGTCGAGCGCGGGGTCCAGGAGACCATGGAGCGCGGCGGGGTGTTCGGCTTCCCCGTCGTCGACGTGAAGGTCACGTGCTACGACGGCAAGTACCACGCCGTCGACAGCTCGGAGATGTCGTTCCGGATGGCCGCCTCGCACGGGTTCAAGGACGCCATGGCCAAGGCCCAGCCCACGTTGCTCGAGCCCGTGTCCGAGCTGTCGGTGGTGGTCCCCGAGCAG
The DNA here is from genome assembly GCA_031362415.1 of Actinomycetes bacterium. Taxonomy (GTDB): domain Bacteria; phylum Actinomycetota; class Acidimicrobiia; order IMCC26256; family VFJJ01; genus VFJJ01. Next base: position 2,226 of record JANLSK010000243.1, read on the forward strand.
TACCAGGGCGACATCATGGGCGATCTGAACTCCAAGCGGGGACGGGTCCAGGGCACCAATCCCGTCGGTGGCGGCGAGGTCGAGATCAACGCCACCGTGCCCACCTCGGAGGTGTTGCGGTACTCGATCGACCTGCGCTCACTCACCCAGGGCCGGGGCCGATTCACCACCAAGCACTCGCACTACGACCCGCTCCCGGCGCATCTCGTCGACAAGGTCCGCTCCGAAGCCAAAGCCGTCGCCGAAGCCCACTGAACCGGTCAGCGCCAGCCGCTGCCCTGCCAGGCACCCCAGAGGGCGTCAGCGTAGACCTGGGCTCCCTGCTCGTTGGGGTGCACGCAGTCGACGCCACCCACCCAGTTGGGATCGTCGCCGAGGTTGTGGCCGTCGGCACAGTAGGGATGGATGCCGTTGGCGGCCTCCAGCGCCCACTCGGTCCCCTCGGGGAGCGCCCACTCGGGCACCCAGCTCGGGAGGCCCTCCTCACGAATGAGGTCGGGACCCCACCCGTTGGGGGCGCCGTGACCGACGAACAGCGGCGCCATGTCGACCACGCGAACCCGCGACTCGGGAAACGAGCGGGCCACCGAGGTGATGACGGCATTCAGCTGGGCGACCACCGAGTCGGACACGCTCTTGAAGCACTCGCCCCGGCATCCTGACACGCCGACGGGGTCGTCGGCCGACGGATTGTGATACGTCGTGAGCAGCACCTTGGCTTCGGTGCCGCTGACGAGCCGGGCCACGGCGCGGGCGAGGTTGCTGCGCAGCCCGGCCAGGCGCGCGTCGACCGTCGCCTGGTCGAGCACACCGCCGGGAAGGAGACGGTCGGGGTGCACGAACCCGAGGTCGTTGGCCCCGATGGTGATCGTCACCAGCCCCGGGTTGCGGGCCCGGGCCTGGTCGATCTGGCCACCGGGGGCGAGCATGTCGACGACCGTCGCTCCGCTGCAGGCGAACAGCTGGTAGCTGCGCCCGAGCGCCTGCGAGCTCCACCGGTCGAAGAAGCGACCGGGATACGAGGCGGAGCGTGCCCGCCAGCAGGGATCGGTGCGCTCGTAGTCGTACCAGTCGAGCCCGTGGCCCGCCGGCACCGAATCGCCGAGCGCCAGGTACTCGCCCGAATGCGCCGGTGCCCTGATCACCAGGGTGAGGCTGGCGCCGGACGGCCGTCCACCGGGGTCGAAGGCCGTGAACCTGACGGTCCGGCGTCCGATGTCGCCCACCGTGGGGGTCCACATGAACGTGCCCGAGGCCGGGTCGAACGTGGCGGACGGGGGGAGCCCGATCACCGACCACGAGAGCGGTTCACCATCGGGATCGACCGCTTCGACGACCACGATCGAGCGCTGGTCGACGACGAGGACCGGGGTCGACGGGATCGTGACGACCGGACCGCGCTGGCCCGACCGCACCGGGGCAGCCCCGACCGCCCCGGCCCCGGCCAGCGCCAGCGGTGTCATCAGCGACGCGAGCAGCCCCAGACCGATCACGGCGACGTTCGTGCGCTTGCGTTTCACGTTCGGCATGGTACGCCGGCCTGCCGGCTCGCAGGCTTCGGGCTCGCGACCTACCGATCGGTAGATTCCTGCGTCGGATCGAGCGCCGCTCGGCGACCACGACGAGGAGCCAACGCATGGCAGAGATCGGGTTCGACAACCGGGTGGCCATCGTCACCGGCGCCGGCGGGGGTCTGGGGCGGTGCCACGCGCTGGAGCTGGCCCGGCGAGGCGCCCGAGTCGTCGTCAACGACCTCGGCGTAGCCAAGGACGGGGACGGTTCATCGCTCAGCCCGGCCCAGCAGGTCGTCGCCGAGATCGAAGCCCTGGGCGGGGAGGCCGTGGCCGATGGCCACAGCGTCGCCACGCCCGAGAGCGGGGCGGCGATCGTGCAGACCGCGATCGACGCCTTCGGCCAGATCGACATCGTCGTGAACAACGCCGGCATCCTGCGCGACAAGACCTTCGCCAAGATGACGCCGGCCGATGTCGACGCCGTGTTCGACGTGCACCTGCGGGGTGCGTTCAACGTGACCCGTCCGGCCTGGGTTCACCTGCGTGAGCAGAGCTACGGCCGCATCGTGATGACCGCATCCAATGCCGGGATCCTCGGCAACTTCGGCCAGACCAACTACGGTACGGCCAAGATGGGTCTGGTCGGCATGACCAACGTGCTGGCCCTCGAAGGCGCCAAGTACAACATCAAAGTGAACGCCATCGCCCCCGTCGCCGCCACCCGCATGACCGAGGGCATGATGGGCGAGATGACCGCGGCCATCGACCCGGCGCTGGTGAGCCCCGTGGTGGCCTTCCTCGCCTCGGAAGCGTGTGGGGTGACGGGCGAGGTCTACTCCTGCGCCGGCGGCACCGTGGCCCGCTTTTTCGTGGGGCTCACCCAGGGCATCTACGACCGCGACCTCACGGCTGAGGCCGTTCGCGACCGGCTCGATGAGATCCGTGACGAGTCCGGCTACGACGCCTTCCCCGACAACTCCGGCGAGATCAAGAAGCTGGCCCGCATCCTGCGCGCCTGACCGCGAGCCCGGCCGGTCCCGTGACCCCGTCCGAGCCCATCGACGAAGCCCTCCTGCACGATCCCGGCTGGAAGCCGGTGCTCCGCCGCCCGGTCTGGCCGGAACCTGGGCCGGGATCAGCAGCATCTCCGGCGCATCGGTTGCCCGGTCCCGCTCGTGGGGGCCCTGCGTTCCCAGCCGCCGGCACGCTGACCCCCGCCGCTGAGACCGCGGGCGACCCGGGTCACGGGGGCGCGATGTCGCCGTGGCGTTGGATGCTGATGTGTCGGGCCAGGAACAGCCGGGCCACGACCAGGAGCACGAACCCGTAGCCCAAGCTCAGCAGGAGCGGACCGACGATCTCGCCCTGGCTGCTCGCGCCCACGTCGATGAGTTGCCGCGCGCCGTAGAACGGGAGCAGCTTCGACGCCAGAGCATCGGGACTCGCCGCCAGCTGCATGCCCACCACCCCGATGAGCACCAGCGTGCCCTCGAGCTCGCGGGGCACCGCGGCGCCGACCGCGAGGCCGAAGGGAACGGCCTGGAACGCCACCATCACCACGGCGAAACCCAGCAGCCACGGGCGCTCAGGGTGCGACACCACCGACATCAACACGGCGAATCCCGAGGCGATCACGAATCCGAACGGGCCGAGGAACAGCAGCCGTCCGAGAAGCAGCTCGAACGGTCGATAGCCCGAAAGCAACAGGCGTTGATCGACCTCACGGGACGACAGGACCGAGAACAACGTGGCGCCCGAGATCGAGAACGCCATGCCCACGCCGCCGGCCACGAAGGCGTCGTCGCCGCCCTCGCTGGCCGATGAGGCGTAGAAGCTCAAGGGCAGGATGATGAGCAGCCCGATCGCCACGTGATGGCGCAACAGATCCCGCCCGTGCATCTCGCCCATCGTGAGCACGCGGCGAATGGCGGCCGTCATCAGCGCGAGCGCCCAACGACCCGAGACGGATGTGCAGGCAGCTCGACCACCCGGTCGACCCGGTCGAGCTCGGCCAGCATGTGCGTCACGACCACCACCGCCTTGCCGGCCCGGCGCCAGGTCTCGCAGTGGTCCCAGAAGTTCACGTACGTCCCGTGGTCGAAGCCCTGGTAGGGCTCATCGAGGAGCAGCACGCTCGGATCGGCAAGGAGTGCCAGGGCCAGGTTCAGCTTCTGGCGGGTTCCCCCCGAGAGGTCGCGCGTCACGAGCTTCTCGCTCAGCGGATAGTCGAACTCGGCCAGGATCGTGCGCCCACGCCGCAGGGCTTCCTCGCGCCCCATGCCTGCGCCCCGTCCGAACATCACGAGATGGTCCTCGGCCGTGAGCAGCTCGAACAGGCCCGTCGCCTGGGGGCAGTATCCGATACGGCCGCCGACGCCCACCGTGCCCTCGTGGGCTCGCAGCAGCCCCGCGCAGATCCGCAGCAGCGTGGTCTTGCCGGCGCCGTTCTCGCCGGTGAGCGCCACCACCTCGCCCGCTCGTACCTCCAGGTCGACCCGGTCGAGGACGACCGTCCACCCGTAGCGCCGACTGACGCCGCGCGCCACCAGCTGATGCGCGACCGTCTCGCCCGCTCCGGATTCAGGACCTCCGCCCACCGACGCTCCCCGTCCCCTGCCGCCGTCCGGCTCCGGCTCGATCATGCAGCCGCGCGCCATCGACCTCGACGGATCTTTGGTGATCATCGCCCACCCCGAAGGCTCGGTCACGATATGACATCGCTCTCACGTGCCGGCGGGCCCATCCTGCATGACTCCGGACGAGCTCCGGAAGCGGCCGAGCTGTACAAGGTGTCCTTGTCGTACACCATTGTTGCGGTGTGTATGCTGGGTCGATGGGAATGGCGGAGTTCCGGGTGTCGGAGCGGGGTCAGATGGCGTTGCCGGCCGAGGCGCGCCGCCGGTGGAACCTCGCCGATGGCGGCACGGTCGAGGTCGTCGACCTGGGAGAGGCCCTCCTCATCGTCCCCGCCGCCCGGGGTGGGCTCCGGGCCCTCCTGCGTAACGCCGTCGATGCCGCCGGGGGCTACCCAGCGCTCGCCGACGCAGCAAGCGACGACGAGCCCGACCTCGTGTGAGCCGCGGCGACGTCGTCATCGACGATCATCTGCTCCTGCGCGTCCTGCTGGGTGACGAGCCGAGCGAACTGCGCCCGACGGGCGGGCAGATCTCGACGACCGGTCTCTGGTACCACCGCCTCGGCCGAGCGCTCGCCAACCCCACGGTGTCCGGGATCATGTCGAGATCGCTCGGCGACGCCTACCGCGGCATCGGCGCGGCCGCCGTCCGAGAGATCACCACGTTGCCGGATTCGATCGGGCTCGTGTCGCTCCGTGCGGTGGCCTGGCCCATGGCGCAGTTGGTCGCTGACGGCCTCCGCCTGAACCTGCTCGCGCTCGAAGCCTTGGCCGCAGCCGAGCACCTCGATGCCGAGCTGTGCCTCGCCACCGCCGACGAGAACCCACCGCTCCTCGATGCAGCGGCGCAGCGCGGCGTGCCCATCCGCCTCATCGCCAGCTGACCATCTGCCCGCTGACCGCGGCGGGCGGGCCCAGGCCTACGAGAACTGGGACCAGTCTTCGGGGTTGTCCTGGGTGAGGGTGCCGTTGACGCGGCCGGAGAAGGCGTCGACCTGCACGAGGCCGCGCTTGGACGGCGGCTCGTCGGCGCTGTAGAGGAGGATCCGCCACTCGGGACGGCTGCGCCAGCCCCGCCAGGCCATCCCGGCCGAGGCGTGCCCGACGGCAAAGCCCACGGTTCGGGTGGCGATCACCAGGGCGTCAGTCTCATCGAGCTTCACGTCCCAGGCGGTGAAGATGTGGTACAGCCCGATCACCCCGAGGAGCACGGCCACCATCGCCAGGCCGCGGTTGTCGGAGAGCAGCCAGCCGCCGGCGCACAGCGCCGCGACGATCAGGTGCAACGTGCCGGCCGTGCGGCGGCGCTTGATGTTGGGGAACTGGTAGGGCCCAACGAGCCCGGTGACGTCGAGCTCGGCCGGGAGCACGTCGCCTTCGGGCTCGGTGTCGACGGCGGTGACGTCTTCGTGTGCCATTGGCGCGAGCGTCGCCCCCCGGGCAGGGTCGGGGCAAACCGTGCGGACGGGCGAGCGGCGCGACAGACTGCCCGGGCCACACCACCGATCCATCACCGTCGACGACATGGGAGCACGGAACATGGGCGTGAACAACTGGGGCCGCTGGGGAGCCGACGACGAGCTGGGAGCGCTGAACCTGCTCACCCCCGAGGTCGTCAAGGCGGCCACGGCCTCGATCCGGACCGGCAAGACCTACAGCCTCGGCATCCCCATCCAGGGTCACGGCGTGCCGCTCATGGACTACCGGGGCACGCCCATGCGCCTCACCCTCCAGGACTCCACCGACGACGGCATCTACGACATCTACGGCGCCAAGCCCGGCACCGGGGCCCACGAGGACGTGCTGGTGATGGCCTCGCACACCACCTCGCACATGGACGCGCTCATCCACGTCTACGAAGACCACCAGCACTACAACGGCGTGTCGTCCAAGGCCATGAAGGCACAATCCGGAGCCCAGAAGCTCAGCATCGACAAGGTCGGCAGCTTCGCCGCTCGGGCTGTGATGCTCGACATGGTGCGCCACTTCGACGAGGGCGAGTGGGTGCGCCTGGGCCGCAACATCTCCGCCGACGATCTCCAGGCCGCCGCTCGGAACCAGGGCGTCGAGGTGCGCGCCGGCGACATCGTTCTCGTGCGCACCGGCTACCTCCAATGGTGGTGGCAGAACAACGCCGCCGGCGGGCCGGCGGGGTTCGACCAGGCCGGCATCGGCGCGTCGGCCGCCGACTGGCTGGCCGAGAAGGACATCGTGGCCGTGGGCGCCGACAACGCTGCCGTCGAGGCCATCCCCTTCGACGACAACGACTTCCTCATCGTGCACAAGATCCTGCTCGTGCGCGCCGGCATCTACATGCTCGAGTTCCTGAACCTCGCCGAGCTCGCCGCCGACCGGTGCTACGAAGGCCTCATGACCGTCTCGCCCCTCAAGGTCACCGGCGCCACCGGCAGCCCCATCAACCCCGTGTTCATCGGCTGAGGCTCAGCGCGGCTGCACTCCCCAGCACCTGTCGCTCAACCGCACATGGGCCCCTTCACCGACAGGTGCCGGAGGGGATCACGCGGTGATGTCAGGCGGCGGGCCACTGGGTGCGGAGACGGTCCCAGGAGGCGCGCAGCGATTCGGGCATGACGCGGGTGTTGGCGATGGCGGTCATGAAGTTGGTGTCGCCGCTCCAGCGGGGTAGGGCATGGAGGTGGGCGTGGCCGGGAACGCCGGCCCCGGCGGCGTGGCCCAGGTTGGCGCCGACGTTGATGGCGTGAGGGTCGTAGGCCCGACGGATGGCCGTCTCGGCTCGCTGCAGCGCAGCGAAGATGGCCGGGCCCTCATCGCCCGACAGACCAGCCAGCGACGCCTCGTGGCGCAGCGGCGCCACGATCACGTGACCGTTGGTGTACGGGTAGGCGTTCATCACCGTGAACGTGTGCGCCGTGCGTTCGAGCACCATCATCTCGTCGTCGGCCCCACGCTGGAGCCCGCAGAACAGGCAGTCGGAGGCGAGCGGCGACGGCGGTCCGGTGGCCACGGCCGAGTCGATGTACGTGGAGCGCCAGCCGGCCCAGATCGTGTCGAGGCTCACGCCGGCCGCCCATCCCCGTTCTTTGTGGCCAGCACCGCGCCAGGCGCGGCCCCAGACGCAAAGAAGGCGGTGATGCTCATGCGGGCTCGAGACGGCGCTCGGCGACCTGGTCGTGCATGCGATCGAGGAACGCGGCCAGGGCCACGTCTCGGTCGGGACGGTCGCCACCGCGCAGGTTCACGCCGACCGTCTCGTTCTCGACGTCGCTGTCGCCAACCACCAGGATGTACGGGACCTTCTCCAACTTGGCGTTGCGGATCCGGTTCCCAAGTGCGCCCCGTGAACCGTCGACCAACTCGGCCCGGAATCGTTGCGACCGCAAGCGTTCGACGACGGTGGCTGCGTAGGCGTCGTGGCGGTCGGCCACCGGGAGCACCACGCACTGGACGGGCGCCAGCCAGGTGGGGAACGCCCCGGCGTAATGCTCGACGAGCACACCGAAGAACCGCTCCACCGAGCCGAACAGCGCCCGGTGGATCATGATCGGCCGGTGGCGGTCGTTGTCGCTGCCCACATACTCGATCTCGAAGCGTTGCGGGAGCTGGAAATCGACCTGAATGGTGCTCATCTGCCAGGTGCGACCGATGGCATCGCGGGCCTGTACCGAGATCTTCGGCCCGTAGAACGCACCGCCGCCTTCATCGAGCACGAGCTCGAGATCGATCTCCGAGGCTGCACTGCGCAAGGCCTCGGTGGCTTCGTTCCATTCCTCGTCGGTGCCGACGGCCTTCTCCTTGGGTTTGGTCGACAATTCCAGGTAGAAGTCGGTGAGCCCATAATCGCGTAGCAACGACAACACAAAGTGGAGTAGCGACCGCAGCTCGTCGCCCATCTGCTCCTTTGTGCAGAAGATGTGAGCATCGTCTTGGGTCATGCCCCGCACCCGGGTGAGACCGTGTACGACCCCGGACTTCTCGTACCGGTACACCGAACCGAACTCGAAGAACCGTACCGGCAGCTCGCGATACGACCGCATCCGTGACCGGAAGATCAGGATGTGGAAGGGGCAGTTCATGGGCTTGAGGTAGTAATCGGTGCCGCCGTCGAGCTCCATGGGTGGGAACATGCCGTCGGCGTACCAGTGCAGATGCCCCGAGGTCTCGAAGAGGTTCGACTTGGTGATGTGCGGCGAGTACACGAACTCGTAACCCGCAGCCTCATGCCGGGTACGCGAATATTCTTCCATCACCCGGCGGATAACCCCGCCTTTAGGATGAAAGACCGCCAGGCCCGAGCCGATCTCTTCGGGAAAAGAGAACAGGTCGAGCTCCACACCGAGGCGGCGATGGTCGCGCCGCTCGGCCTCGGCGAGACGGTGGAGGTGCTCGTCGAGCGCCTTCTGGTCCTCCCACGCCGTCCCGTAGATGCGCTGCAGCTGCTTGCGCTTCTCGTCGCCCCGCCAGTACGCGCCGGCCACCCGGGTGAGCTTGAACGCTTTGAGGGCCTTGGTGGAGGGGACGTGCGGCCCGCGGCACAGGTCGGTGTAGGCGACCGAGCCGTCGGCCCGGACGTTGCGGTAGATGCCCACGGTGCCGTCGCCCACGCCCTCGGCCGCATCGTCTTCGATGTCGTCGCCAGCGGCGCCGCGGGTACCCGGAGCGCCACCGGCGTGATCGGCCCGATCGGCCCCCGAGACCCGGTCGATGATCTCGAGCTTGTAGGGCTGCTCGGCAACGGCGAAGAGCGCCCGTCCCTGTTCGAGGCCGAGCTCGAAGCGCTCGAAACGCTGGTCCTCGGCGGCCAGCTCGCGCATGCGAGCCTCGATGCGCACCAGGTCGTCGTCGGTGAAGCGGCCGTCGCCGGGGAGGTCGAAGTCGTAGTAGAAGCCGTCGGCGATGGCCGGCCCGATGGCGTACTGCGCACCCGGGAACAGGTCGAACACGGCCTGGGCCAAGAGATGGCTCGTGGAGTGGCGGATCACCTCGCGGCCATCGGGTGTGGCCCGCGTGACGATGGCCACCTGGGCATCGACCGCAATGGGTTTCGACAGGTCGGCCCATTCGCCGTCGACCTTGGCGGCCACGGCATCGGCAGCCAGGCGCCGGCCGATCGAGGCTGCGACCTCGCTGGGCGTGACACCGGGGTCGTAGCTGCGTTGCGAGCCGTCGGGCAGGGTGATGGTGATCGGAGCGCTCATCGGGGCCCGAGGTTACTGGCCGCCCGGCCCGCCCCGAGGTTGGTTCGCCCGGCGACGCACGACCGGCACCGGTCTCACGACGAGGTTGCGGCCCATGACGCCTCGAAGTCGGCTCGGGATGCGCCCCACACCGCCTCGAAGGCGGCGCCCTCCGACCTGCCACCGTCCGACGTCTCGGCGCCGATGATCTCGAGGAGCCGCATCGGAGCGTCCCTCCCCCGCTGCTCGGCCAGGTAGGCGATGGCCGAGCTGGCCCGGCCGTAGGCCGACTGAACCACGTCGACGCTCTCCGACAGGAACTCGTCGTCGGACGGCAACGATGCCAGCCCGGGCTCGGGCGCCCGGGCGGCTGGGGGACGGTCGTGGGCGTACCACTCCGCCAGCCCTTCCAGAAGCCACACCGGGGCGGCGTCGCCGGCCACACGGTCGCTCACGGCGTGGACCAGCTCGTGTGCCAGCGTGATGGTCTGGTCGGCCACCGAGAGCCCGGCAACGACGGCGTCGTTCACCATGATCAGCGGCACGGGCCCGGCAACGGTGAACGCGTTGAAACGCGACAAATCGCCGTCGATCTGCAGGATCGTCGCCAGGTGCGCTTCGACGGGCGTGGCCATCACCAGCACCCGCTGCGGGAGGTGGGCGCCGAGCCCCGCCGCGACCAACCCGGCCCGAGCGGCGCCGGTGATCGCGGTGAGCTCCGATGGTCGACTCGTGAGCACCGCCCCGTCGGTCGAGACCATGACCGTTGCGACCTCGGCCTCGTCCACCACGAGCGGCCCGAAGTCCCAGAGCTGGCTTGCTCCTCCCGGCTTCTGCCCACGCACGAAGCGGACACCGTCGCGCACGATCGTCTGATAGCGCAAGGGATCGAAGGCGAGAGCCGTGTCGGACGGGAACCCGTCGAGCCGCCAACGGACACCGTTGTCGGCGACCTCGTAGACCGCAAAGGGCACGCTGGACAGGCCGGCGAACAGCGTCTCCTGGGCCTCGCGGAACTCAAACGGAGCCTCGGGGTCGACGGTCGCCATGAACGCCGAGTGATCCGACGCCACCACGGCGACCGACCGCCGGGTCCAGAGCGCGCCGATGGGCTCGGAGACCGCCGGGTCGGTGGTGCACGCTGGAGAGGAGATCGTCAACACGCAAAGCGTCAAGGCCAAGGCGCACTTGGCGATCGACATCACGCGCCACCGACTCAGCTGCGGCGGGCGGCGGGTGTGATCGGCCGGGACAGGTCGACACCCACCAGCGCGGCCATGCGCCGAAGCTCGTCGGGAGCCTCCCGCTGCTCGCCCCCCGACAGCACCACCGATGCCAGATCGTCCAATGCCGCCAAGGCGCTCGGGGCGTCGAGGTCGTCGTCGAGCGCCGCCTCGACGCGGGCCACATAGGGGCGGGGATCGCCGCCCGTCACGCACGCCGCCGCGGCCAAGAGGCGCCGTAGCAGCGCAGTGCCTTCGTCGATGTCGGTGTCGTACCACTCGAAGCCGGCCCGGTAGTGGTGACGCAGGAGCGACAGCCTGATGGCGCGCGGGTCGGCCGTCTTGAGCAGCTCGCTCACGAACACCAGGTTTCCCAAGGACTTCGACATCTTGGTGCCCTCGTAGGCGACCATGGCCGAGTGCATCCAGTGGCGCACGAAGGGTCGGCCGGTGATGGCCTCGGTCTGGGCGATCTCGCACTCGTGGTGCGGGAAGATGAGATCGGTGCCGCCGCCGTGAAGGTCGAGGGTGGGACCGAGGGCATCGGTGGCCATGGCCGTGCACTCGATGTGCCAACCGGGTCGGCCCGGCCCGAACGGCGCCCCCCACGACGGCTCATCGGCGGCCGACGGCTGCCAGAGCACGAAGTCGAGCGGGTTGCGCAGCCGGGGGTCGTCGGGATGGCCGCCACGCTCGCGAGCAAGCGCCACCATCTCCTCGGCGCTCGAGTGCGAGAGCCCGCCGAACGCCGGAAACCGGGACACGTCGTAGTGCACGGTCGTTCCGTTCGGCCCGTCGGAAAGATACGCGTGACCGCTGGCGAGCAATGCCGACACGAGCTCGATGATGCGAGGGACGGCCTCGGTGGCGCGGGGCTCGGCCAGCGCCGGCCGCATCTCCAAGGCGTCCATGTCGGACCGGAACCGCGCCATCTCGGCCTCGGCCAGCTCGAGGTAGTGCACCCCGAGCGCACGGGCCTTGGGCAGGATCGAGTCGTCGACATCGGTGAAGTTGCGGACCAGCCGCACCTCGTGGCCCAGCGACTCCAGCCTTCGGATCAGGAGGTCGTAGGTGAGGTAGGTGGCCGCGTGGCCCAGGTGCGTGGAGTCGTAGGGCGTGATCCCGCACACGTACATGCGCACCACGTGCGGGGGCGCGAACTCCACCACGTCGCGGCGGGCCGTGTCGTACAGGCGCATCAGGCGAACCCTCGGCGGCAACGGTGCTGGAGCCGGTGTTCTCGCTGGTTCAGGGTGGCGGCGAGAATCACGGGAGCCCGACGATCTCCAGCGTCGAATGCACCTTGTGCCGCATGTTCACCGTGAGCAGCACTGCCGTGAGCGCCTCGATGCCGGCGGCGTTCACCAGTGGACCGGCGCCCACCGGCCGGAGTCGCGGGATTCGCGCCGTCATCTCGCAGACCGTGTCGACGGCCTCAGCGTCGTCGCCGCACACGAGCACGTCGCCGTGCATGTCGGCCGAGAGGTCGCCGAGCTCCCGGGCCGGGAGGTGCTGGTAGGCGGCCACGATCCGGGCCCCCGGAACGACGCCTGCCACCTGAACCGACAGCGATCCACCCTCGGGGACGATCGCGGCGAACTGGCGACCCTGCTTCTCGAGGGCGTTGGCCATCGAGACCACGATCTTGCCGGCCAACGCCTCGGCGTGCTGGCGAGCGGTGTCGACGAGACCCTCCCACTGCGTGGCCAACACCACGATCTCGCCGTCAGCGGCAGCGGTCTCGTTGGTGGCCGGCACGATGCGACCCACCCGATCTCCCCATGCGTCCCGGAGCTCGATGACGGCGGCCTCGGCCCGTTCCTGGCTGCGTGATCCGGCGATGACGTCGTAGCCCGCGTCGGCCAGCCTCGCCGCCAAGGCCATCCCCGCTGGTCCTGTTGCTCCGATGATGCCGATGGCCCCTGTGCGCACCCGCCCATCCTCGCACGCGCCGTCGAGGCCCGCCGAGCCGCGCCCGGGACCGGCGACTCTCAGGCGACGAGCGAATGGATCCCCAGGGCGGCGATGGCCAGTCCGCCCACCACGGCGGTGATGCGTTGCGCCGACGGTGACAGCACCCGGCCCAGTGCGGCTCCCCCACCCACGAGCCCGGCATGCCACAGCAGCGACACGACGAACACGGCCAACGCGAACACGGCCAGGGTGACTGCGGTGAACTCCACACGGGTGCTGGTCGTCACGGCGAGGAACGCCACGATCGTCAGCGGGTTCACCATCGTGAGCCCCATGTACCCGGTGAGCAGGCGGGCCGGATGTC
>JANLSK010000246.1:0-3885 GCA_031362415.1 Actinomycetes bacterium
ATCATCGACAAGGACATGCCGATTCACGTGTCGAACGTGCAGATCATGTGCTCGAGCTGCGACAAGCCGGTTCGGATCGGATATCGACTCGAGCCCGGCGGCGCCAAGTTCCGGGTCTGCAAGTCGTGCGGCAAAGGCCTGTGAGGAAGGGACGACGATGACCGTCGCAGAGCGGGTGAAGCCCCGCCTCAAGCAGCGTTATGACGAACAGCTCAAGAGCGCCCTCCAAGAGGAGCTCGGATTGGCGAACGTCATGCAGGTGCCGAGCCTGGCGAAGATCGTGGTGAACTGCGGCGTCGGCGAGGCCGTCAAGCAGTCGAACCTCATCGACGGGGCCGTCACCGACGTCACCATCATCACCGGCCAAAAGCCGGTGGTGACCAAGGCTCGCAAGTCGATCGCCGGGTTCAAGATCCGTGAGGGTCAGGCGATCGGCGTGAAGGTCACCCTTCGGGGTGATCGCATGTGGGAGTTCTACGACCGGCTCGTCACGTTGGCGATTCCCCGGATTCGAGACTTCCGAGGTCTCGATCCCGAAGGGTTCGACGGGATGGGCAACTACTCCTTCGGGATCACCGAGCAGCTGATTTTTCCCGAGATCGACTACGACAAGATCGACACGGTACGAGGCATGGGATTCGTGATCGTCACGACCGCCCGCACGAACGACGAGGGTCGGGCGCTGTTGCGGGCCCTCGGGTTCCCGTTCCGCCGCACCGGACAGCAGGGGTGAGGGTATGGCCAAGAAGGCTCTGATCGAGAAGCAGCAGCGCACACCGAAGTTCAAGGTGCGCGGGTACACGCGATGCCGGCGGTGCGGTCGACCGCGGGCGGTGTACCAGGACTTCGGGCTCTGCCGAATCTGTCTCCGGGTGATGGTGCACGCGGGCGAAGTGCCCGGCGTGCGCAAGGCATCGTGGTGAGGGGGGTGGCCGTCCGATGATGACCGACCCGATCGCCGACCTGCTCACGCGGATCCGCAACGCCAACATGGCTTTCCACGACGCGACGACGATGCCCTCGTCGAAGCTCAAGGAAGCCTTGGCGGCGATCATGCTCAGCGAAGGCTTCATCGAAGGTTTCGAGGTGAGCGAGAACGACCCGCGTCCCGGTCGCACGCTCACGATTCGACTCAAGTACACCCACGACCGCAAGCGGACGATCACCGGCCTCAAGCGGGTGTCGAAGCCGGGGCTGCGCGTGTACTCGAAGGCCGACGCCGTTCCTCGCGTTCTCGGAGGTCTCGGGATCTCGATCCTGTCGACCAACCAGGGTCTGCTCACCGACCGAGAAGCGCGTCGGCGCAAGGTCGGTGGCGAGATCCTGTGCCAAGTCTGGTGACCCGGACCCTGAACTCCACCAGGGCTTCTCGAGGCAAGAGGTAGACAGCATGTCCCGAATCGGTCGTACTCCCATTGCAGTTCCTGCGGGGGTCGACGTTGTGATCGATGGTGCGAGCATCACCGTGAAGGGCCCGAAGGGGACCCTGCAGCGGGAGCTCCCCGCCGACATCGACGTCGATCTCGACAGCGGGCAGCTTCTCGTGACCCGTCCGAGCGACGAGCGGCGGCATCGCTCGTTGCACGGTCTCACCCGGACTCTGGTCTCGAACATGGTCGTCGGCGTGTCCGAAGGCTACGCCAAGGACCTGGAGATCGTGGGCGTCGGCTACCGTGCGGCAGCACCGTCGCCCAATCGGCTCGAGATGGCCTTGGGCTTCTCCCATCCCGTGAACATCGACGCACCTGATGGCATCACGTTCGAAACACCCGCACCCACGCGCATCACGGTGCGCGGTATCGACAAGCAGCTCGTCGGCCAAGTGGCCGCCAACATCCGCAAGATCCGCAAGCCGGAGCCGTACAAGGGCAAGGGCATCCGCTACGCGGGCGAGATCGTCCGTCGCAAGGCCGGCAAGGCCGCGAAGTAAGGGGACGTCCCACGATGAGCCTCACCAAGCGAGAGGCCCTCACCCGGCGGCATCGTCGGGTGCGCAAGAAGGTCACCGGCACGGCCCAACGGCCGCGCCTTGCCGTCTTCCGCAGCAACAAGCACATCTACGCCCAGGTGGTCGACGACGTCTCCGGACGCACGATCGTCTCGGCCTCGACCGTGGAGTCCGAGCTGCGGGCTTCCGACTCCGGAACGGGCAACGTCACGGCCGCCAAGTCGGTCGGGCAGCTCGTCGGCGAACGGGCCAAGGCTGCCGGCATCGAGCACGTCGTGTTCGATCGCGGAGGTTTTCAGTACCACGGGCGCGTCGCTGCCGTGGCCGATGGGGCCCGCGAGGCCGGGCTCGTGTTCTAGGGAGTTGGCCATGGCTGACGGGCAGTTCGAAGAGCGGGTCATCAGCATCAACCGGGTCGCCAAGGTCGTCAAGGGCGGCCGGCGGTTCTCGTTCACGGCGCTTGTCGTCGTGGGTGACGGCGAGGGGCGTGTCGGCCTGGGCTACGGCAAGGCCAAGGAAGTCCCGGCTGCGATCCAAAAGGGCATGGAGGAGGCCAAGAAGAACGTCTTCTCCGTACCCATGGCCGGCTCGACCGTGGTGCACACGATCCTGGGTCGCCACGACGCGGCTCGGGTGCTCATCAAGCCGGCTGCTCCCGGAACCGGGGTCATCGCAGGCGGCGCCGTGCGCTCGATCCTCGAAGCCGCCGGAATCCACGACGTGCTGGCCAAGTCGCTGGGCTCGTCGAACTCGATCAACGTCGCCCGGGCCGCCATCGATGCGCTGCGCAAGTTGAAGCGCCCCGACTACATGGCGCGCATCCGCGGGCTCGACGCCGAGGAGTTCGTGCCGGCCGGCCTGCTCAAGGCGTACCGCGAGTCGCAGGCCCCCAAGCGTGAGATCGTGGAGGTCAGGTAACCGTGGGCGTGCTTCGTGTGACGCAGCTGAAGTCGACGATCGGGACCAAGCCCAAGCACCGGGGGACCATCCGGGCCTTGGGGCTCAAGCGCATCAACCACACGGTGGAGCTGCCCGACCGTCCTGAGATACGCGGGATGCTCGCTCGGGTTCCGCACCTGGTGAAGTTCGAAGAGGTGAACCAATGAAGGTGCACGATCTCAAGCCGGCCGAGGGCTCGACGCACAAGCCTCGCCGAGTCGGGCGAGGCATCGCGGGCAAGGGCGGCAAGACCGCGGGTCGCGGTGGCAAGGGCCAGCACGCCCGCAACACCGTCAAGCCGGGCTTCGAGGGTGGCCAAACGCCGTTGAACCGGCGTATGCCCAAGGGCAAGGGCTTCAAGAACCCCTTCCGCGTCGAGTACCAGGGCATCAACCTTGACACGCTCGAGGAGTTCGAGGGCTCGGTCATCTCTCCCGAGACCCTCCGGGCCCGCGGGCTCGTGCACAAGCACGCCTACGTGAAGATCCTCGGGCGGGGAACCGTGACCCGGGCATTGACGGTGAAGGTCCACGCCTGCTCGAAGTCGGCCGAGGCCGCCATCGTCGCGGCCGGCGGAACCATCGAGACCATCCCGATGCCCTTCTCCGTGCGTCCGGCGGCCAAGGGCAACGCGTTGCAGGGTCGTTGAGCGTGGTGGTCAGCCGCCTGTGCCGGGCCGATAGCCTCAGCGCACGTTCGGCAGCAACCACGACCAACGAGGGCCGTCGATGATCTCCCGCTTGCAGAACATCTTCCGGGTCGCCGACCTGCGTAACAAGGTTCTGTTCACGATCCTCATCGTCGCGGTCTACCGCCTGGGATCGCACGTCCCGGCTCCGTACGTCGCGTTCGACCAGATCCAGGCGCTCAAGGAGTCGGCCGAGGACGGTGGCGGCGTCGCCCTTTTGAACCTGTTCTCGGGCGGGGCGCTCACCAACGTGGCGATCTTCGCTCTCGGGATCATGCCGTACATCACCTCGTCGATCATCATGCAGTTG
>JANLSK010000282.1:0-8592 GCA_031362415.1 Actinomycetes bacterium
GGGTTAACTTATTCCTATGTACAAACCTAACACGGGCACAACAGATTTGCCGAAGAATTTCTTGACGAGAGCTACCGCGCGGGTCTCCGCGCGGTGTTTCGGCGCCCCCGCGTGGGGCGACGACGACGACGACACCACGGCTCCGGCCGAGACCACCGCCGCAGCCGGCGATGTCACCACCGCACCGGCCGACGCCACCACCGCACCGGCCGACGCCCCGACCACCGCGGCGACGGCCCCTCCCGAGACCACAACCACCGAGCCCAGCGCGGCCCTGGCCGCCGGTCTCTGGGACGACGGCCCATGCGACGAGTCGCTCGACACCGTCAAGCTCGGCCTCATCACCGTCTTCGAGTCGGGCGTGCTCACGCTCATCGACCAGGCCCAGGCCGCCGAAGCGTCCGCCGAGGCGTTCAACTCCCGTGGCGGTCTCAACGGCCGCTGCATCGAGATGATCACCTGCGACGACAAGGCCGACCCCAACCAGGCCGTCCAGTGCGCCCGTGACCTCGTCGACGAGGGCATCGTGGCCACGATCAACGACACCACGAGCTTCGGTGCCGCTGACGTGATCGCGGTCTTGACCGAGGCGTCGATCCCGCGTTTCGCGATCAGCCCCGGCATCCCCGAGCTTCAGGACCCGCTCAGCTACGGCATCGACGCCGGCGGCATCGGGACCTCGATCATGATGGTCCCGCCGTTGCTCGACGCCGGCCACACCAAGATCGCCATCGTCCGGGTCGACGCGGCCGCAGCGACGGCCCTCAAGGGCCTGTACGAGGGCAGCTTCGCTGACGAGGGTGCCGAGTTCGTGGCCGACCTGCCCGTAGCGGCGGGCACGACCGACTACAGCCAGTTCGTCCTCGCCGCCGAGGCGGCCGGAGCCACCGGTGTCGTCATGCCGGTGGGCGGCCAGGAGGGCATCCAGATCCTTGAGGCGGCCAAGGAGCTCGACTCCGATCTCGAGTTCTCGGGCAGCCTCGGGAGCTTCCCGTATTCCGACATCGCCAGCCTTGGCGACTACGCCAGCCACCTCACGCTCAACGCGGCCATCCCCCCGGCCACGAACGACAACCCGGCCGTTCAGCTCATCATCGAGGACCTCGCCCCTTCGGGGATCGAGGCCCTCCAGGTCGAGAACCTGAAGTCCAGCCCCATGCGTTCGTGGGTGGGTTTGTACGCCTTCCTCTCGATCATGCGTGACGCCAACCCCGACGAGATCACCGCCGCGACGGTGACCGAAGCGGTGCTGGCCGCGAAGGACATCGACATGCTCGGCCTGATCCCGCCGTGGACCCCGGCCAAGACGAGCCCCGGGGTGTTCACCCGCATTTCCAACGGCGTCTACGGGTTCTGGAGCTGGGACCCCGAAGCCGAGTACAACGGCACTCCTGGCAACTTCGTCCAGGTCGGCGACGGCGACATCGTCGAGGTCTTCTCGACATCGAACTTCAAGTAGCGAGCAGGATCTGCTCGTAGCACGTTCTTGACCATGGTGGGGCCACTCCGGTGGCCCCACCATGCTTTAGCAGAAGATCATCACGGTTCATGATTCATGATCTCCAGGATCCTCAGGAGCCCCGATGAAGGACTTCCTACAGTTCGCGATCCTCGGCCTCGGCGCCGGTGCGGCCTACGCCCTGTTCGCCCAAGGGGCGGTGCTCATCTATCGCGGGTCGGGGTTGGTGAACTTCGCCCACGGGGCGCTGGGGATGCTGGCGGCCTACCTCTGCTTCGTCACCCTGTACGAGGACCGTGGCTGGCCGATCGGCATTGCTATCGCGCTCGGCATTCTCGCCTCAATCGTGGTTGCGCTGGCGTACCAGTACCTGGTGCTCCGGCGGCTCCGCAACGCCGCCGCCATCGTTCGGCTCATCTCGACGTTGGCTCTCCTCGCAGTCGTTCAAGCCGCGGTGGAGCTGAAGTACGGCGCCGCCAACAGGAACATCGACCAGTTCCTTCCGAACGAGAGCTTCAACTGGGGCGGCATCCGGGTCGGTGAAGACCGCCTCTACATCGCCGCCATCGCCATCGTGCTCACGATCGCACTGTGGGCCTTCGCCCGCTACACCAGAGTCGGACTGGCCATCAGCGCCAGCGCCCAGAACGAACGCGCCGTGCAAACGCTCGGCTGGTCACCCGACACGCTGTCGGCCCTCACCTGGGCCATGGGCGCGGCTCTGGCCGGCATCGCCGGCATCCTTGTCGCCCCGCTGAGCGGTCTGTCGACGACCACGTTCACCCTCGTCGTCACCGTCGCCAGCCTGGCGGCCGCCCTCCTCGGAGGCTTCCAGTCGTTCCCACTCACGCTTCTGGGCGGGATGATCGTCGGCATCGGCGAGAACCTGGCGACCAACTACAAAGGCGATGTCGAGGACTTCCTCCACACCGGCGACATCACCGGGCTCAACCGGGCCGTGGCCTTCCTCGCCATCCTGATCGTGCTCGTAGTCCGCGGCAAGAGCCTTCCGCTGCGCAGCCACATTGCCGACCGGCTGCCACGCCTGGGCACCGGACGAATCAATATCCGGGGCATCCTCATCGCCTCGGGCATCCTGCTCGTGCTGTTGTTCACCGTCTTCGACGAGAAGTGGGCATCGGGTACCTATGTGTCGCTCACGGCGGGGGTGATGGTCCTGTCGGTCGTTGTGCTCACCGGTTACGCCGGTCAGCTCTCGCTCGCTCAATGGGCGCTCGGTGGGGTCGGAGCGCTCATCGCCGGCCGCCTCGTGCAAGCCCAGGGCTGGCCCATGGAGCTGGCCTTGCTGACTGGCGTCGTCGCAGCTATTCCAGTGGGCCTGCTCTTTGCCCTCCCGGCGTTGCGCACCCGAGGTGTGAACCTGGCCGTGGTCACCCTGGGTCTGGGCTTCACGGTCTACGAGGTCGTGCTCTCGAACGGCAAGTACCTCGGTCCCCCCCTCGACGAGGGCACCCGGATCGGGCCGGCCAAGTTCTTCGGGATCGAGGTCGACACCGTCGAGCACCCGCATCGCTGGGCGGTGGTCTGCCTCATCGCCCTGGTGCTCGTGGCCCTCCTGGTCGCCAACCTCCGAAGGTCTCGAACCGGTCGCCGGCTCATCGCGGTCCGCACGAACGAACGAGCGGCGGCATCGCTCGGTATCAGTGTCTTCGGGGTGAAGCTCTACGCGTTCGGGGTCGCTGCCGCCATCGCGGCGTTGGGCGGCATCCTCGCCGGCTTCCAACAGAGCCTCATCCAATACAGCAAGTTCAACGTCTTCGAGTCGATCAACACGGTCGGCCACGCGGTCATCGGCGGTCTGGGCTACGTGGTGGGCGCCGCGTTCGGCGCACCCAACGCCATCGGCGGCCTGGGCACCCGGATCACCGAGGATCTCCTCAAGATCACCGAGTGGGACGTGCTCATCGGCGGGGCCATCCTCGTGCTCATCATCATCGGCCACCAAGACGGTGTCGCCGACGGCGCCATCCACGGGACCCGGAAGCTCATGCGCAAGCTCCGCCTCTCGCCCCGGCCCCCCGAGCGCCAGCCGCTCCCCGAAAGCCCACCGACGCGGGCCGACCCGGTCACCCTGGCCATCACCAACCTGACCGTTCGCTTCGGTGGCGTGGTGGCCGTCGACGACGTGAGCTTCACGGTCACCCCGGGCGAGGTCGTGGGGCTCATCGGACCCAACGGCGCCGGCAAGACGACCATCATCGACGCTGTCACCGGCTTCGTCCGGCCGTCGAGCGGGCGCCTGCTCCTGAACGATGGCCCCATCGAGAGCTGGTCGGCCACCAAGCGGGCCCGCCACGGCTTGCGGCGATCGTTCCAGTCGCTCGAGCTGTTCGAAGACATCAGCGTCGAGGAGAACATCCGCGCCGGGGCCGACGCCGGGGCGTCAAAGCTGTCGTGGATCACCGACCTGTTCTGGCCCGGAACTCATCCGCTGCCCTCGACGGCCGTGGCCGCTATCCGGGAGTTCGACCTCGAGGAAAGCCTCGACAAGCTCCCCGGCGAGCTGCCCTACGGTCGCCGGCGACTCGTGGGTATCGCCCGGGCTGCTGCGTCGGGACCGTCGATCCTGATGCTCGACGAGCCCGCTGCCGGGCTCGACGAGGCCGAGAGCCGGGAGCTGGCCTCGCTCATCCGCCGGCTGGCGTCCGAACGGGGCATCGGCGTGTTGCTCGTCGAGCACGACGTGGCCCTGGTGATGAGCACCTGCGACCGGATCGTGGTCATCGACTTCGGCAAGGTCATCGCCTCGGGAACGCCGGCCGAGGTTCGCTCCGACCCGGCCGTGCTCGCCGCGTACCTGGGCACCTCGGAGGTCCACGACGACGCCGAGTACGGAGACGGTCCTTCGCTCGTCAAAGCAGCCAGCTCGGGGGTCGAGGTATGAGCACCAACGGTACCAGCGGTACCAGCGGCGCCGAAGCTTCGGCCCGGACCACCCTGCTCGAATGCCGGGGCATGTCGACGGGGTACGGCCAGATGGCCGTCGTGCGCGAGCTCGACCTGCACGTCGACGCCGGCGAGGTGGTCGCTCTCATCGGACCCAACGGCGCCGGCAAGACCACAACCTTGTTGACGTTGGCCGGTGAGCTGACCCCGATGGCGGGCGAGGTCCGTTGGAAGGGCGAGGTCGTCAAGTCGGCCATGCACCAACGCTGCCGCGAGGGTCTCGGATACGTCACCGAGGAGAAGTCGGTGATCATGAGCCTCACGGCCCAGGAGAACCTGCGCCTGGCCAATGTTTCGAACGCCGACGCGCTGGCGCTGTTTCCCGAGCTTGAACGGCTGTTGAAGAGGCGCGCCGGGCTCCTCTCGGGTGGTGAGCAGCAGATGCTCACCCTGGCCCGGGCCCTGTGCCGCAACCCCCAGGTGCTCCTGGCCGACGAGCTCTCGTTGGGGCTGGCGCCACTCATCGTCAAGCGCCTGCTCAATGCCGTGCGTGAAGCAGCCGACACCCGGGGCGTCGGGGTGATCCTCGTCGAGCAGCACGTCCGCCAGGCTCTCGACGTCGCCGACCGGGTGTACGTGATCCAGCGCGGCCGCATCGCCCTGTCGGGCACGGCCACCGAGATTCGCGGCCAGCTCCACGAGATCGAAGCCGCGTACCTCTCGTCAGCCTTCGACTGAGCTCTGTCGTCTCGGCCCACTCCCGAGCATTGTTCAGTAGGACACGGCATCTGACGTCGTTGTGAACATTGCTCGGCGCTGACGGACGGGTCAGTTGATCACCTTGAGGTCGTCGTTGAGGCTCAGCATGCGCAGGGCGTTGCCGCGCAGGATCTTGTAGACCACGTCGTCGGGCAGGTGGCCCATCATCTGGTCGACGTACGTGAGCGTGTGCGGCCACGTCGTGTCGGTGTGCGGGTAGTCGGTCTCGAAGGTGACGTTGTCGACGCCGATCTCGTCGAGCGACTTCACGCCGTGGAAGTCACGGAAGAAGCAGCCGAACACGTGGCCGTGGTAGTAGGTGGACGGCTTTTCGGGGACCGTCTTGCGTGTGTGCATCCAGCCGTCGTGGGTGGCCCACACGTCGTCGGCCCGCTCGATCACGTAGGGCAGCCATCCGATCTGGCCTTCGGAGTAGGCGACCCGCAGGTTCGGGTACTTGGGGAACAGGCCCGAGAACAAGAAGTCGGAGAGCGAGGCCATGGCGTTGTTGAACGTGAGCGTGGCGGTGACGGCGATGGGGGCATCGGCCGAGGTGACCGGCATCCTTGACGACGATCCGATGTGCATGCACACGGTGGTCATCGTCTCATCGCACGCCTCGAACATCGGGTCCCAGTGCCCGGAGTGGATGCTCGGCAGGCCCAGGTGCGACGGGATCTCGCTGAAGGTGATGGCCCTCACTCCACGGGCTGCGTTGCGCCTGATCTCGGCGGCCGCAAGCTGCGGATCCCACAGGGGAACGAGGCACAGCGGCACGAGATGACCATCGGAGTCGCCACACCACTCCTCGACCATCCAATCGTTGTAGGCCTTGACACAGGCCAGGGCCAACTCTCGATCGGTTGCTTCGAGGAACACCTGGCCGCAAAAGCGCGGCATGGTCGGGAAGCCCAGCGAGGCATCGACGCCACACGCCGCGAGGTCGGCGATGCGGGCCTTGGGTTCGATGCACCCCGGCCACATGTCGTCGTAGGTGATGCACTGCAGATCCATCTTCGACTTGTCGAAGCGCATGATGTCGCCATCGGGGATGGCCGTCTTGGGGATGACCACGTGCGACTTGTGCACGTAGACGATCTGGTCGTCGTACACCCAGCAGTCGGCGGGAGCGCCGTCGTCGGAGAGGTCGAGCTCGTAAGCCCCGGTGCCGACCGTGCGGACCCCGGCGATGAGCTTACGCTCGATACGAGGCCCTCGCTCACGCCACTTGGCCGGGAGCCACGACGTGAACAGGTGGGCGGGCTCCACCACATGGTCGTCGACGCTCACGATCTTCGGCAGCACCTTCATGTCGGTCATGTTCGTTCCTCTGGAATCTCGGTGGTGAGCATTCGTCGGAGCTCGCCCTTGAGCACCTTGCCCGTGGCGTTGAGCGGAAAGGATTCGACGATCTCGAAGCGTCGAGGGACCTTGAAGTTCGCCATATGCTCGCGCGCCCAGCCGGCCAAGGCAGAAGGGTCGACCGTCGACCCAGGCCGGGGAATCACGAACGCCACCCCCACCTCGCCCATGCGCTCGTCGGGCGTACCCACCACGGCCACCTGCGACACACCTTCGTAGCCCAGCAACGTGCTCTCGACCTCGGCTGGCGACACGTTGAACCCGCCCGAGATGTAGATGTCCTTCAATCGGTCGGTGATGCGGATGTCGCCCCGCTCCGACAGCATCCCGATGTCACCGGTGTGGAGCCACCCGTCGGGCTCGATGGCCGCGGCCGTGTGCTCGGGCTCGCCGTAGTAGCCCGACATCACATGGAAGCCGGCCACCATGATCTCGCCCTGCTCGCCGGTGGCCACGGGACGGCCGTCGGCCCCGACGATGCGGACGGCCATCCCGGGGAAAGGCAGCCCCGGGCTCCACTCGGCGATCCACTCGGGCGGGTCGTCGGGTCGGGTGATCGAGACGAGCGCGTGGCACTCGGTGAGTCCGTAGCCGGTGGTGAGGCGCTCGAACGGGAGCTCCTCGCGCACCCGGCGGATGAGCTCGGCCGGCACGGCGGCCGCCCCCATGAAGGCAATCCGAAGCGACGAGAGATCGCCCTCGGCCGAGCCCTGATGCTCAAGCAGCGACCAGAACAGGGTCGGCGGGCCGGTGAGCGCGGTCACGCGCTCGCGGTGGATCAGCTCCACCACGGCCTCGAGGTCGAGGACGGCCACCGGCAGGGCCGTCGCCCCGGTGAGCAGGCAGGCCATCCAACCAGCCTTGTAACCGAAGCAGTGGAAGAACGGGTTGACGATGAGATAACGGTCGCCCTCCACCAGGCCGAACGCCTCGCTCCACATGGCGAAACAGCGTAGGGACGCGCCGTGCCGGAGCATCACGCCCTTGGGTCGCCCTGTCGTGCCCGACGTGAAGATGACATCGCTGACGTCGTCGCTCCGGATGGCCGCGATTCGGGCTCGGGCCTCAGCCGGGTCGATCTCGTCGCCACCAGCGAGGAACTGCTCGAACGTGATCGCTCCGCCAGCCCGGGCAGCCCCGCGGAGGATCACCGGCTGCCGGAGGGCTCGGAGCTCGGGCGCCGCGTCTCTCACCACCGCCACGTAGTCGACGCCGAGAAAATCCTCGACCGTGAAGAGCAGGCTCACGTCGGCCTTCTCCAGCACATAGGCCGCCTCGTCGCCCTTGAAGCGGGTGTTGAGCGGCACCAGCCAGCCCCCGGCCCCAAGCACCCCGAGCGCGGCCACGATCCATTCCCAGCCGTTGGGCGCCCAGATTCCGACGCGGTCACCCGGTTCCACGCCCCGGGCGATGCACGCCCGGGTGGCCTGCACCGCCATGGCCTCGAGCTCGACGAAGGTGATCCGCCGATCACCGTCGACGATCACCTCGCGTTCGCCGAAGCGCTTCGCGGCCCACTCCGCAAGCGCCGGGATCGACGTGACCGGCACGTCGATCGAAGGGTTGGCGTCGCTCACTCGCTGATCATGGTCGCACGGAGCGCACCGGGTCAACGCGCCCGGCCCACACGACCGCGTCAGTCGACGGGCGTGCTTGCGGTTTCGGCGCCCCGCGGGCTCGACACCCGTTCGGCGACCTCCACCGGAGCTCCGAAGCGCAGCAGTCGTCCTCCGAAAGCGATGGCGCACAAGGCGAACCACGACCAGCCGAGGGCCAGCCCGGCGATGGTGTCGGTGAACCAGTGCACTCCCAGGAGGATGCGAGTCGCGGCCACCCCGGCGGCGATCGCTCCGGCGGCAGCGGCCAGTCTCATCCTGGTGGGCGCTGACCGGCTGCGGCCGAGTACCAGGGCAGCCGCGGCATAGCAGGCCGCGGCGGTGGTCGTGTGCCCGCTCGGGAACGAGGACGAGGCCACGTGGGCCAGCCGCAGAACCTCGGGGCGACCTCGGTCGACGAGCGCCTTGGCCACGTTGGCGATGAGATTCTGGCCGAGCACGACGAGCACCAGAAACGCCAGTGCGTGACGCGACGGGAGCCGCCGCCGA
>JANLSK010000300.1:0-1726 GCA_031362415.1 Actinomycetes bacterium
GATCCCTGTGATGCCGATCTGGTGGATGGGGAACGGCCAATCGGCGATGGTGTGGAAGGGCATCCGGTCGGAGATGCCGTCGCTACCGAGCACCGATATCTCCCGCCCGTGCAGGAACGTCAGGCACTCGGGATGCAGACCGGGGAGGCCCTCGCCGAACGGGCTGAGCTGTCCGTGGTGCTGCCGCCGACGGACGTCGCGACCCGTCGAGATGACCAGGAAGTCGCCGGTCCCCACGCGCAGCCCCTGCGCGGCCTCGGCGGCGTGGAGGTCGTCGACGGTCACGAGATCGTCGGCGGCCAGGAACTCGCATCCCCGAAGAGCGGGGATGTCGAAGAGCACCCCACGTCCGACGAGGCCGTCTGAGACACTCATGATCGTGTTGGCCCGGGCGCCGTCGGCGCGCACTTCCGAGGCCGGGATGCCGTTGTACATCTCGCCCCGAACGAACATGTGGCACAAGGCATCGATGTGGGTGAGGCCGAGGCCGTGCACCTGGGTGCCCACGTAGTCGCCGCACGCCTCGTAGCCCGGAATCCCCGTGCTGTCACGGGAATCACCCGACGTGAGCATGTGGTGCTGCGCCGGGAACGGCGACTCGGCCGATGGCATCACCGGGAGGTCGTGGGCCATGCTCAGCGACAGGCCATGGGTGACGAGCGACGCGGCGGCCCTCCGGTGCTCGGCGGTCTGGTGGTTCAGCGCACCCCGTTGGTCGCCGGCGCCCCAGCGACCCCAGTTCTTGAGCCGCTCGTAGGTTTGATCGAGCTCGGCCGTCGACGGCAACGAAGGCAACGAAGGCAACGATCGAGATCGTTCGGAGCTGGGTGTCGTCACGAGACCTCTCCCATCGGATTGGCAGCGGCCGACGGTCAGCCTGCGCCCGGGTAGCTTACGGATCGGCGTCGAGGCACGAGCGGCGCGCACTCGACAGGAGGATCGTGCAGGGAATCGTTGTCGACCGGGGCGTTGCCCGTCTCACCGACGATCTCAGGCTGCGCGAACCCGGTCTCCACGAAGTCGTGGTGCGGATCATGGCTGCGGGGCTCTGCGACAGCGACCTCAAGCTCTATCGAGGCACGACTCCGGCGCCGATGCCTGTGGTCATGGGCCATGAGGGCGCTGGTGTCGTCGAGACCGTCGGCCGCGCGGTCACGCGTGCCCGGCCGGGAGACCATGTCGTGATCCACACCCTCCGATACTGCGGAACGTGCCGTGCCTGTCGCGCCGACCGACCGACCTCGTGTGGTGCAGTTCCGCCGGCCATCGCAGCACCGTTTCGTGTCGGCGATCGCGCGGTGCAGCAGTTCGCGCACACCTCGGTCTTCGTCGAGCAGACGATCGTCCACGAGCAACAGGTCGTGGTCGTCGATCCTCATGTTCCGCACCGCCACGCGGCCCTCATGTCGTGCGCTTTGCTGCACGGTACCGGCGCCGTGTTACGACGGGCCCGGGTCGCCACCGGTGACACCGTGGCCGTGCTGGGCTCGGGAGCTTTGGCAATGGCCGTCATGCAGGCAGCCCGCATCGCGGGCGCGTCGCAGATCGTTGCTGTCGACAACGCCGGGCGCGGTGGTGATGACGGCTTGGTGCCCGGCGGGTTCGACCACGCGTTCGTGTGCGACGGCAGCGAATCGATGGTGACAGCAGCCGTGGAGCTGCTGGGTGTCGGCGGGCAGTGTGTAATCGTGGCTTTTCCCGGAGCCGGGCCCCGGGCCGACTTCGA
>JANLSK010000015.1:0-7077 GCA_031362415.1 Actinomycetes bacterium
CGGTGGCGCTCCAGACCCTCACGACCCACGGCGACGTGGGCTTCCCCCTGTCGAGCAACGACCGGTTCGTACGCGAGGGCGATCTGGTGCTCCCCGACACCGGGATCGTCTGGAACGGCTACCACTCCGACTTCGGCAAGACCTGGATCTGCAGCCTCGATCCCCGTCCGTCT
Source organism: Actinomycetes bacterium (assembly GCA_031362415.1). Classification (GTDB taxonomy): domain Bacteria; phylum Actinomycetota; class Acidimicrobiia; order IMCC26256; family VFJJ01; genus VFJJ01. Next base: position 174 of record JANLSK010000015.1, read on the forward strand.
CCCGAGCTGCGCGACTGCTACCGGCGCTGGCGTGAGGTGATCGAGACGGCCTACACCGCCATCAAGCCCGGGCGCAGCTGTGCCGACGTCGTACGCGACGTGATGGCCGTGGAGCCCGTGTTCGGTTTCCCCCACTTCTACCTGGCTCACGGCGCGGGATGTGATTCCGCGGAAATGCCGTTCCTGGGTTCGGAGCTGGGACTGGAGTTCGAGGACACCATCGAGCTCCAGCCGGGGATGACCTTCGTGCTGGAACCGATGATCTGGCACGACGGCCATGGGGGGTATCGCAGCGAGGAGGTCGTCCACGTCACCGCCGACGGCTGTGAGCGGCTCAGCACCTACGGCTACTCGCCGTTCGAGTGAGGAAGGCAGCGTCGTGATCGACACCGTGGCCATGCTCACCCCGAACCTGGGGACCGGCGCTCAGGAAGACCGCGACCGGGTCTCGTTCACCGACCTGCGGGGGGCGCGCCGGGCGCGGGCGTTCAGCACCATGGAGCGGCTCGGCCTCGACGCACTCGTGCTCGGGCGGGAGGCCAACGTGCGCTACGCGGCCGGCTCCCGCCGACTGTGGACTGCGTCGTCGCGGCCGTTCGGGCCCACGGCCGTGGCCGTGCGCGCCACCGGACGGGTGCACCTCATGACGTTCTCGGCGAGCCTGGAGGGGGCGCCGGCCGAGGTCCCGCTCAGCGACGTGTTCTGCACCAGCTTCAACGTGGGCACGCTGCTGGGCTCCCTCGGCGCGATCGAGGGTCTCCGAGGCGCGAACCGGGTTGGCGTCGACGGGTTCACGCTCTTCATGCGCGACGTGTTGCCGACGGTCGTCCCGTCGGCCGAGATCGTGGGCGTCGAGCCCGAGTTGCGGGCGATGCGCCGGGTCAAGCTTCCCGACGAGATCGTGGCCCTGCGCACCGCAGCGGCGATAGCGGAAGCTGCGCTCGTCGCTGCGGCCGAACGGGTTCGGCCCGGCGTCACCGAGAAGGACCTCCAGGCGGCCTACCTCGAGCGCATGTGCGCGCTGGGGACGTCGCAGTTCTCGCACCAGGGCACGTTCACGGTTGTCGATCCGCCCGGGCGTCTCCGCCTCGTCACGAGCGGGCGCCTGCTCGACGAAGGCGACCTCGTGGCCCTCGCGGGTGGCGCGTTGTGGGCCGGTTACGAGGGCACGCTGGCTCGCACCTGGCGTTGCGGCGCCCGCGCCGCCAGGACCACCATGACGCCGGGCCGCGCCAGCGACGCCCAGCGATCGCTGCATCGGCGTGAGCGCGAGGTCAACGACGCCGTCGTGGCCGCATGTCGCCCCGGGTTCACGGGGGCCGATCTGGTCGCGGCCCACGAGGCCACCGGGGAACCCTTGCCCCGTATGCCGATCGTGTACTCGGTGGGCCTTGGCCATGAGGGGCCCGTCGCCGGATCGGTCCACGGGATCGAGCTCGATCGCCAGCAGGTGCTGGAGGCCGGGATGGTCGTCGCGGTCCGCACCTTCGTGGCCGGTCCCGCGGGAGGGGTGCTCGGCGAGGACATGGTGCTCGTCGGTGCCGACGGCCCCGAACGGCTCACAACGCTCGGTCCCGGCCCGCTGGGCGACTAATTCATCGACCACCGACACCACACACCGACCACCGACACCACACATCGACCACCGACACCACACAGGGAACAGGGGCTCCGACATGGGTGACATCGAAGCGATCAGACGGCTGATCGCGCTCTACAGCCAGCTGCTCGACGATTGCCGGTTCGAGGAATGGGCCGAGCTCTTCACCGACGATGCCGTGTTCTCCGTGTGGGGCAACGCCTATGCGGGTCGGACGGCAATTCGTGACGGCATCGGGGGTATGGCGCCGGCGATGCCCGGTAAGCATGTGGCCTTCGCCACCGTCGTCGACTTCGATCCCGGCGGCGATTCGAGCGGCGATCGCGCCCGGGCCTGGACCGACTTCGTGGCTTTGGCCGACGCCGGCCCTGGCGAATGGGGACGCTCGTACTCGATCGCCACCGCGGCCCGGTACTACGACCTGCTGGTCCGTGACGACACCGGTTGGCGCTTCGCCCGTCGTGACATCCGCATGGCCGGTGATCCATTGCCCGAGGGTGCCACGGAGTCGCCCGCCCGGTAATCGTCCGAATCGGTGTTCGTCGGTACCTCGCTGTCAGGGCCCGGTGGCCGAATCGGTGATCGTCGGACCGGTCACGGCCAGAAGCGTCGAGTTGACGTGTAGGCGCGGCGGGCGAACTCGTGCAGATCGGGGTTCGCCCGCCACTCGGCGTTCAGGATCTCGACGCTCACCACACCGTCGAAACCCTTGGCCCGCATGCGTTCGCAGTATCCGGTGAGATCGAGCTCGCCTTCTCCGGGGAACGTCCGACGGTCGATGGTCTCCATCACGAGATCGTCGCCCACCTTCGGGAGGGCGTCATCGAATTGCACGTAGGCCACGATCGTCGGTGGCGCTGCTTCGAGCTCGGCCCAGGTGTCGGGGCCCCGGAAGTGGTGCCAGGTGTCGAACAGGATGCCGGCCCGATCGGTGCCGACATGGTCGACGAGCTGGCGAGCCGTCGCGATGCTGTCGGCCGGAGTGAACGGCAGGAACTCAAGCGGCCGGCCGGGCCCCCACCAGCGACAGGATGTCGCACACCCGCTCGAAGGTGGCGCAGACGCCGGCGTCGACGGGAACGTTGACGTTGGTGAGGATCCACTCGGGATGCAGCACCGATGCCAGCTCGGCCATGTGCCGAGCGTCGGCGATCGTCGGGGGCTCGTGGGCCAGCGCCAGGGCGGCGATCTCCCAGCACCGCATGCCGTGGCCGTCCAACAGGGTGGCCAGCTCCTCGATCGTCCCGGCCGCGGCCACGTGGGCGTCGAGCAAGAACACGTCGGGGCCGAACAGCCGAAAGCCGGCCGCGGCCGCAGCCGAGATCTGGCTGGGGAGGTCGGGCTCGATCTCGTGCCACGCCGACCGGTTGAACGTGTTGAAGCACAGCTCGGCCACGCCCCGCCTCAGCCGATCACGTGCTGATCGCGCAGCGCGGCGATCTCGTCGTCGGACAGGCCCAGCTCCTCAACCAGCACGGCATCGGTGTGCTCGCCCAGCCAGGGCATGCGGGTCTCGGGGCCCTCGGCCATCTTCGAGAGCTTGATGGGGTTACCCGGCGTAAGCACGGGAGGGCCATCGCCACCGTCGGGGCGGGGGATCTCGACGAGCATGGCGTGGTCGATCACGTGCTGGTCGGCCGCCACGTCGGCGGGGGAGTGGCACGGCCCCACCGGTATCCCGACGACGGCGAGCTCGTGGCAGGCCTGGCGTCGGGTCCGTGACGCTGCCCAACCCTCGATGGCCGGCCTGAACACGGCCTCGACGAGGGGTCCCCAGTCGCCGGGCTGGGCCATCGCCGGATCGTCGATCCACTCGGGACGGCCGACGGCCCAGGCGAGCGCGTGGAACACCTTGACCCGACTGCACATGATGATGAACCACCCGTCAGAGGCACGGAAGCCTTGGGACAGGGCCGGCGATTGCAGGCCGCTCTGCACTCCCATCGACCAGAAGTTCATGCCCAGATCGGCCATGGCCACCATGGCGTCGTACATGGCGACATCGACGTGCTGGCCCACGCCGGTGCGGTCGCGATGGCGCAACGCCGCGAGGATGCCGACGGCTGCGTAGACCGCAGTGCCGGTATCGCCCAGGGCTCCGACCGGCGAGACCATGGGGGCTTCGTCGGGGTGGCGCTTGAAGTCGTACAACGACGACATGGCTTCGGCCACGGGCGCGAAGGCCGACCACGACGAGTACTCAGACTCCACCAGGTTCCCGAAGCCCGAGACCGACACGTACACGACCGGCGGATGCACCGCCGCGATGTCGGCGTAGCCCAACCCCATGCGGGCCATGGTTCCGGCCCGGAAGTTCTCGGCCACCACGTCGAAGCGGGGAGCGAGGCGCAGCACGAGATCGCGACCGGCCGCCGCTTTCATGTCGATGGCGATGCTGCGCTTGCCCAGGTTGTTGCGCAAGAACGTGGCTCCGATGGGGCGTCCGTCGGGGTCGAGCATGGTCGGCAACGACTGGCGACCCGTCTCGCCCAGGCCGGGATGCTCCACCTTGACCACCTCGGCACCCATGCGGGCCAAGAGCTGCGTGGCGTAGGGGAGGGCCTGCTGTTGCTCGATGGCGAGGATGCGCACGCCGTCGAGAGGCTTGCCGAACACCGAGAGCTCAGGATTCACCACGTCACCAAGGCGCATTGCGTGAGCCTACGGACCGGCGGTCTCGCCGTGCGTGGTCTCTCGCGGATTGCCCGTCCGGGGCTCGTGGTGGGAGATTCGACCGTCACTCCCCACGAGCAGGAGCCCCGATGGATCGCTACGGATTCGAGACGATCGCCACCGAGCTCGACGATGGCGTCCTGAAAGTCACGTACAACCGGCCCGAGCAACGCAACGCCATCAATGCCGTGATGCACAAGGAGCTGCGGGCGCTCTACGCCCGCATCGACGCCGACGACGAGGTCGACGTGGTCGTGATCACCGGTGCCGGCAAGGCGTTCTGCGTGGGCGGCGACTTCGCGCAGATGCAGGCCAACTTCGATGCTGGGGGCTACGCCGACGGCCATCCGGCGCTGTTCGGCGACGCCGCAGCGTTGGCCCGCAACATTCTGGGCGTGCGCCAGCCCATGATCGCCATGGTGAACGGCCATGCCCTGGGCCTCGGGGCGTCGCTCGCGCTGTTCTGCGACATCGTGTACATCGCGTCGACGGCCAAGATCGGCGATCCCCACGTGAACGCGGGCCTCGTGGCCGGCGACGGGGGTGTGGTGCTCTGGCCGCTCCTGCTCGGCATCAACCGGGCCAAGGAGTACTTGATGACCGGCGACCTGCTCGACGCCGCCGAAGCCGAGCGCATCGGCCTCGTCAACCACGTCGTGGCCCCCGACGATCTCGAAGCCACGGTGATGGCCGCCGCTCGGCGCCTGGCCGAGGGCCCGGCCATCGCCATCCGGTTCAACAAGCGCCTGGTGAACAAGGAGCTCGAGGATCGGGTGAGCCGCATCTACGACATGGCCCTGGCCATGGAGGCCATCACGTTCGAGAGCGCCGACCACAAGGGAGCCGTCGAGGCCTTCCTGGCCAAGCGCACCCCCGTCTTCGCCAAGTTCCGCACGGGAGGCTGACGCCTGCAGCTTCGGGCGCGGCTTGCGTGCCCCGTGCACGCCCTCAACCCGCCATGGCCCTCAACCCGTCATGGCCCCGCCGGGGAGTTCGGCGGGATCGCCGCCGAGGAACCGCTCCAGGGTCCGGTGCATGGTGATGATGCGGATCTCCTCGCCCGAGAGGGTGAAGTGGGTGAGGCCGGGCTGGCGCACGCCCACCTGCGCGTGCTTCAGCAACGCCAGGTCCTGGTTGAGCACCGCCCCGAGGTCGGCCTGATCGAACGGGATGGTCGCGTCGAACGGACGCGATCGGGGCGCGTCGGTCACCGCGCCGCGCGCGAAGTTCATGGCCACGAGCTCGGCCCGGTCGGGCGCCAGACCGGGAACCGCTACCAGGACCGACACCAGATCGGCCGACACGAGCATGGTGGCGTTGGGGAACAGGTTGTACTGCTGCAGCGAGGTAACCTCCTCGGTGCTGAAGCGGGTGAGGTCGACACCCCGGGTGGCGAGCTGGTGGCTGCGGATGTGCTCGGCGATGATGTCGCGCACGCTCTGGCCGTCGGGTATGGCCGGCACCGGAGTCGGTTCGGCGATGCCCATCCGCCCGCCCTGGGTCACGATGAACGAGTCCCACACGGTCTGGGGCGCCACGGTGCGGCCCAGGCGGGGGCTGGGAACCCCGTAGGGCTGACGTGACACGGTGTGGCGGCCGAGCACCTGCTGGGCCGAGTTCACATCGTCGAGGCAGCCGAGCATCTGCGAGTGCAGGCCCTGCACGTGGTAGGTCTCCGAGAACCCCTCGGAGATGAGCTTCCAGTTGGTCTCGATCGGGATGCTCACCCGGGCATGGCAGCGGAACTCATTGAGCCCGGCCCAGGCCACGTCGGCGGGCACGCCGTCGAGCCAGGATTCGATCGGCTCGGCCTGGGCGTCGAGGTTCACGAACACCAAGCGGCCCCACGCCTCGACCGCAGCCGGGAGGAGCGGGAGGTCGTCGTTGCGCAAGGTCCCGAAGCCCCGGCGAGACGGTACCTGACGGAGGCGGCCGGTGAGGTCGTAGGTCCAGTTGTGGAACCCGCAGCGCAGCTCGGTGAGCCCGCTGCCGGCCCCGGTGCAGATCACGTTGCCCCGATGGCGACAGGCGTTCTGGAAGGCCCGCAGCACGCCGTCGTCGCCCCGAACGATCAGCATCGACAAAGGCCCGGCCCGATACTCGAAGAAGTCGCCGGCGTCGGCCACGTGGTCGACGCTGCATGCGATCTGCCACACCCGGGGCCACAGCCGATCGGCCTCCACCGCTGCGAACTCGGGGCTCCGGTACCGGGCGGTGGGGACCTGCACGGGGCGCTCGGGCATCACGCCGCCCCCGTCGCCGGGCCCGGTGCCGGCTGCGGCGCCGACCGTGGTGATGGCCGCGGTGATGGCCGTGCCGAGGAACGCCTCGGGGTCGGGGCCGTCGGTCCGAGACTGGGTGATCGTCATGGGGCGCACAGTAGTTGGGGCGCGACTTGGGACGCGCCGCTCCGAGCGCGGGCCCCGAAGGTGCTGCGACGGGCGAGCGGCGCGTAGGTTGCCCGTGCGACGCACCCGTCCCGACAGGAGAACACTCGTGGCGTACAACCCTCTCGAAGCAGGCGGGGTCGACGACTACCCCGTGAAGGTCGGCAGCATGCTGCTCACCATGGTCGATCCCCACGTGGGTTTCGAGAAGGCCTACAACCGGTGGTACGAGCGCGACCACTAC
>JANLSK010000040.1:0-93490 GCA_031362415.1 Actinomycetes bacterium
TTCGATGCGCTCGATCACCGACCCGGGCGAGGTGGCGAGACCGGCGCTGCGCAACTCGGCGCCGGCGGCGATGTCGGGATCGATTGCGACACCCACGATGGCATCGTCGATCGGGCTCAGAACCTCGATGTACACGGGGGCCTCGGAGCCGATGGCGTCGGTCTCGACGAGATACACCGCCAGGAACGCAGGATCCTCGGGTCGCACGCCGCTGCTGGGGACGTCACCGTCGCCACACCCGACCGCACCAGTCGCGCTCCCGACGACGATGGCCATGAGCGCGACCGCCTGACGGATCCCCATGTTCAACCCTACGCCCCCGGCGGTCCCGCTCGACGCCCTTCAGGACGGGATCGACACCGCCGCGAGGTTGTCGAGGTAGCGGGCGACCAACGAACCGGCGGGGATCTCGAGAACTCGTCCCTCGCCCTGCTCCGGTCGATCCTCGAGGGTCCAGACATCGACGATGCGCCGGGCGACCATCCGATGCAGCGGATCGTCGCCCACGAGCACCACTTCCTTCTTGGCCGTGACCAGGCCCTGCTTCTTGGCATCGCGGCGGGCGACCAGACCGAGGCCACGGCAGGCGGCGCAGAGGTGCCAGGAGATCGCCGGCTTGGGAATGCAGCGTCCGCAGATCGGTACGCCGCACAGGACGCAGCCCGCCGTGGCCCCCGCGCACGCTTCACAGGTTGTGGTCATGCAGTAGGCGCACAGCATGGCGTGCTCGACGAGATGCCCCGACCGGTCGTGGATCATTCCCGCCGAGCTCGTCACGGTGTCGTGGCCTTCGACCACGCCCACCTGCTCGCCGGCGGCGAGGTCGTAGCTGATCGAGAACTCGGCACCGTCGGCATCCCGCCACCGTTCCTCGACGCGGGCTCCGAGACCGATCCCGAGAACGTCGGGCGGTCGAACCAGAGAGTCGACGAGGCCCCGTAGCCGCTCGGCGAGCACCTCGGGGAGTGCGGTCGAGTCGGTCTCGGGACCGCGCACGGCGCGTCCTTCGCCCCAGAGGGCCAGGAGCCGATCGCGTCCATCGGGTTGAACAGGGCCGTCGGGCAGTGAGAGACGCGGGGTGACGGTCTGCGTGAGCCGGACGGCCCCCACGATGACCGGGCTGACGATCTTGTCGGGCTCGGTGAGGGCGATGACGTCGGCGAACGGCGGCCATCCGCCGATGACCTCGCCGACGAGCGCACGTTCGAGATCATCGAGTTGCTCGCGGAGGGCGTACCAGTCGACCCGGGCGTCGGGCGAGAGCAATCCGAGCAGTGTGTGGCGACCAACGGCGCACAAGGCGGCCTCGAAGCCATGAGATGCCGACCAGGCGATGACCCGGGGCGCCGGCTCCCATCCCGTGACAGCCCACGCTGGCGTCTCAGCGCTGCGGAAGCTCCAGGGGACCTCGTGGCTCTCGACCACACCGTCACAGCAGTCGCAGTGCAAGAGCCCGTTGGGCGTGAGGGTCACCGTTGTCGTGACCCGCTCGACGGTCACCTCGATCCTCGAAGCCGACGCTGGGAATGGGCCCGCGAACCAGGCCGCCCATTCCACCGGGATCTCGCCCACATACGGCTCGGGAACGGGCGCAAGGTTCACCGAGCCGCCATCGGCCAGGCTCGACCGAGCCGCGGCGATGGTCTCGGGCATCGGTGCCGGCGATTCGTGCTCGGCGAGGGCCATGGCGTTGGACGCCGGCGCGAGCTGCCAGCGACACCGGTCGAGCACACCGTGCGCGAGCTCGATCTCGTCCTCGTCGGGCTCGGGCTCGTCGAGCACGACGCTCCAGGCGATGCGGTCGGAGCCGGATGCGCCCAGAGCCTTGACCGCACCGAGGTGCAGGGCCAGCTCGTCGCTCGAGAGCGGACCGAAGCTGAGCCACCGCTCGATCTGGTCGTTGCGGACCCACGCGGCCTCGCGACGATCGCCACCGGCCAGAAGCACGACCCGGCTCGATGCACCAGCATCGGTGCCGGGCGGGCCTTCGACGACGACCACGGCCATCCCGTGCGCCCCGAGCTCGGACGGCAACAACGCCACCTCGGTGGGGCTCAGGCCGCGCACCGGTCCGGTGACGACGAGCGGACCGGCCAGCTCGGTCGGCCTGTTCACGTGATCTCCCACCCCAGCGACGCCATGCGAGCCAATTGCATCCTGTGCTGTTGCCTCCGGAACCATCTCGACACCGCTCCCCCGCTCGGCGGGGCCCTCCATGGCCGTCATTCGGTTCGCGCCTTTCTGAGCGCCGCCGATACGAAACGCCAGTCAGGGTACAGACCCGGCGCAGCGGAACGCCCGTCCAGATACCGCAGCGGAGCCGGAAATACGCCCCCAAGGGGACGAATCCTGTGGGATGACCCTCGATCGTGCCGCGAGACGGCCGGGCCCGCCGATCGGGGCTCCTACCATCGGCCGCCGTGGAAGATCTGGCGCTGGCCGTCGACATCGGGGGCACGAAGTTGGCAGCCGCTCTGGTGACGACCGGCGGCGATGTCGTCGTCGACGCGACGGTTCCCACGCCTCGCCACGACGAGGCCGACGAGCTGTTCCGCGCGCTCTCGGCGATGGTCGAGCGCGTCGTCTCGCAGGTCCCGACCGGCGCCACCATCGCCGTGTGCGGGGTCGGCTGCGGCGGACCGATGAGCATCGGGGGTCACGACGTCTCGCCCCTCAACATCCCCGCGTGGCGGCGGTTCCCGCTCCGCGACCGTCTGGCCGCCTCGACCGGGCTGGCCTGCTTCGTCGACAACGACGCCAAGGCGTTGGCGCTCGGGGAAGGCTGGCGCGGCGCTGCCGCCGGAGTCCGGAACTACATCGCCATGGTGGTCTCGACGGGCATCGGGGGCGGGATCGTGGTCGACGGGCGGCTGCTCGACGGTCGAGGCGGCAACGCGGGTCACATCGGCCACGTGATCGTGGTGCCCGAGGGGCGGTTGTGCGGTTGCGGCGCCCGCGGGTGCCTTGAGGCGGAAGCCTCGGGCCCTTCCATCGAGGCCATCACGGGCCGACCTGCCGCAGAGGCCGACGATGATACGAAGCGGCGGACGGGTCGACTGGTCGGTCTCGCCGTGGCCAACGCGGCCACCCTGCTCGACCTCCCCCTCGCCGTGGTCGCCGGATCGGTCGCGCTGGGCTTCGGCGACGTGTTCTTCGATGCCGCCCAGGCGGAGCTCGATCGGCACTGTCGGATCAGCTTCTCCCGCGGGGCGCGGATCGTCCCGGCGGGGCTGGGCTCCGCCGGGCCGCTCGTGGGGGCGGGAGCCGTCGGTTGGCGGGGTCTGGCCACGCAGGGCCGGGGACCCTGGGTCGATCAGCTCTCGAGGTAGTACTCGATGCCCAGGTGGGTGATCTGGTCCTCACCCATCATCCAGCGCAGCGTGTTCTTCAACTTGGTCTGCTGGATGAACAGGTCGTGCTCGGGGTACAGGCCCGCTGCCACCTGCGGCGACTTGTAGTAGAAGCTCAACCACTCCTGGATGCCGCCCAGACCTGCCCGTTGGGCCAGGTCGGTGAACAGCACGAGGTCGAGGGCCAAGGGGGCGGCCAGGATCGAGTCGCGACAGAGGAAATCGACCTTGAGCTGCATCGGGTAGCCGAGCCAGCCGAACAGATCGATGTTGTCCCAGCCCTCTTTGTTGTCACCGCGGGGCGGGTAGTAGTTGATGCGGACCTTGTGGTAGATGTCGCCGTACAGCGTGGGGTAGCGCTCGGGCTCGAGGATGTGATCGAGCACGCCGAGCTTCGACTCTTCCTTGGTCTTGAAGCTCTCGGGATCGTCGAGCACCTCGCCGTCGCGGTTGCCCAGGATGTTCGTGGAGTACCACCCCGCGATACCGAGCATCCGGGCCTTGAACATCGGTGCCAGGACGGTCTTCACCAGGGTCTGGCCGGTCTTGAAGTCCTTGCCGGAGATGGGCAGGCGCGACTCGACGGCCAGGCGCTCGAGGACAGGGATGTCGGCGGTGAGGTTCGGCGCGCCGTTGCAGAAGCCGGCACCTTCGAGCAGCGCGGCGTAGGCGTACAGCATCGAGGGCGCGATGGAGGGGTCGTCGGCATCGATGGCGGCCTCGAACGCGTCGCGGTCTTCGTGGGTGGGACCTCGCTCGAGGAAGATCTCGGTGGATCCACACCAGAGCATCACGACCCGGTCGAGCTGGTTGTTCTCCTTGAAGACGTTGATGTCTTCGCGGATGCCTTCGAGCATCGCCCGCTTGTTCGTGGACTTGACGTTCGGGCCTTCGAGGCGCTTCACGTACCGGGAGTCGAACGCTGCGGCCATGGGCCGGACCGAACGCAGCGACTCGGCAATGGGCTCGAGATGCCGGGTCGACTCGAGGACGCCGGCGCGCTGAGCGGCGACGTAGGCGTCGTCGGGGAACGGATCCCAGGCCCCGAAGACGATGTCATCGAGCGTGGCGAGCGGGACGAAGTCGCGAATCAGCGGGACGTTCTGGTCGGTGCGTCGTCCGAGCCTGATGGTCCCCATCTGGGTGAGCGACCCGATCGGCTCACCCATGCCACGCCGGGCCAGCTCGACGCCGGCGATGAGGGTGCTGGCCACGGCGCCGAGGCCGACCGTGAGCACACCGAGGCGTCCCTGAGCGGGAGCGATGGTCGGACGTTGGGGAGTGTTCATGCGGCGCCTCCAGCAGTGGGCAACCTCCCGACGCTAGCCGTCGAGCCCCGATGGTCCTCTGCTCGGCTTGTGCCGTCCTCGACCATCCCTGGGGGCCGATCCGGGCGGCACGGCGGCGGGCGACTCGACCCGTTGGGTGGCGTAGATGCTCCGGTGGCCCGAGAAGACGTAGGCGACCACGCAGCCGACGGCGAGGGGGACGACGGGCGCAGCGCCGAAGAGCTCCACGCCCATGATCGTGCACGCCAACGGGGTGTTCGCCGCGCCGGCGAACACGGCAACGAAGCCCACGGCCGCCAGGAGCGGGACGGGAACGTCGAGGAGACGCCCCAGCGCCACGCCGAGGGTGGCCCCGATGACGAACAGGGGGGTCACCTCGCCGCCTTGGAAGCCCGACCCCAGGGTCAGTGAGGTGAAGAGGAGCTTGAGGGCGAAGGCGCCGGCGACCAACCCCACCCCGCCGGCCAGGGCCCCCGTCGCCAGTGGCAGGGACAGGCCCAGATAGTCGCGGGTGCCGACGATCGCCGTGAGGGCCACGACGAGCACACCACCCAGGGCCGGCCGCAGCGGTGGCCACGGAACCAGCACCGCGAACAGGCGCCGGAGCCCGTGGGTGAGCTCGACGAAGGCCTCGCTGGCGAGGCCGAAGGCCAGACCGGCCACTGCCACCTTGGCCAGGAGGGTCACGTCGAGGTCGACGTGGGCGATGACGGGCGTCGCCGTGTGGCGCACGTCGAGACCGAGCACGACGAGGTGCCCGACGACCGATGCCGTCAGGGCCGGCACCAGCGCGTCGTGACGCAGCCGACCCACCGTCTGGACCTCGAGTGCGAACACGCAGCCGGCGAGCGGAACCCCGAACACCGATCCGAAGCCGCCGGCTATGGCCGCGATGAGCATGAGGCGACGGGCGTCGGGGCCCAATCGGAGCGCTCGGGAGCAGAGGTCGGTGAGGCTGCCCGCCATCTGGATGGCCGTGCCCTCCCGTCCGGCCGAGCCGCCGACGAGGTGGGTGACGATCGTGCCGCCGTACACCAGCGGGGCCATCCGTCGGGGTACCCACGTTGTCGGCTCGTGGATCTCGTCGATCACGAGGCCGGTGCCGCCCGCCGCGCGACCCGCTCCGTGGTGGTACACGAGCCCGATCCCGAAGCCGGCCAGGGGCATCAGCCAGAGCAGGCGCGGATGCTCGAGGCGTTGGCGGGTGGCCCGGTCGAGCGACTCGAGGAACCCGGCCGATGCCAGTCCGGCCACCACACCGACGAGCGAGCTCAACACGATCCACCGAGTCAGATGGCCGACGAGGCGGACCAGCTCGCACCCGTGCCCCCTCAGCCGCTCCATAGACGCTCAGAATCTCCGTTCATGCGCTCGGACACTCGGACGCTCGCGGGGACGAGTACCGGCCGGGATCATCCAGCGTCCAGGCTCCACGATGCAGCTTCGAGCCGCCACGACACACCATGGAGCCGGACTCTACGTGCCGCTACGGTCGTCGGACTATGAGCGAAAACGATGCAGCTCCCGTCACATACGAACAGGCCGACCACGTGGTGGTCATCACGTATCACCGACCCGAGCGCATGAACGCCATCAACGGCCCGATGCGCGAGGCGCTCAACGCCGCTTGGAGCCGCTTCCGGGACGATCCGGAGGCGTGGGTCGCCATCGTCACCGGTGCCGGACGGGCGTTCTGCGCGGGAGCCGATCTCGTTGACGGCGCCGGCTCGGTGGGTACCTGGCCGGGCACGTTCTGGGAGATCCCCACGCACAACTCCTTCGAGAGCGGCTGGGAGATCTTCAAGCCCACGATCGCCGCCGTCAACGGCCACTGCCTCGGCTACGGGCTCACCGCCGTGGCCGCGTGCGACTTCGTGATCGCCAGCGAACGGGCCACGTTCGGGTACCCGGAGGTGAAGCTGGGCGTGCCGGCGATCGTCGGCGCCATTCGTGCCCCGGCCCGCATCGGCTGGCAGAATGCCATGGAGCTGCTGCTGCTCGGCGATCCCGTGGATGCCGAGCGGGCCCGGGAGATGGGCCTCGTGGGGCGTGTCGTCCCCCACGAGTCGCTGCTCGCCGAAGCCCATGCGCTCGCCGATCGCCTTTGCTCGGGCGCGCCGATCGCCCAGCGGGCCATGAAGGAGGTGGCCTGGCGGTCACAGCAGATGGCCTTCCAGGAGGCCGTCCGGTTCGGCGAGACCATGCGCAAGGTCGCCGGGGCATCCGACGATGCGGCGGAAGGCCGCCAGGCCGCCGCGGAGCGCCGGGCGCCGAAGTGGCGAGGTCGCTGAGGCCCCGATCCCATGGACCGCGGCGCAGTAGGTGTGCGCGGTGCCGCCGATGTGCGGTGCCGCCGAGCGCTACCGTCGCGCCATGGACATCGCTGCGCTGGGAGCTCTCACCCTCACCGACTCGACCGGCTCGGCCCGGCGCCTGGGCGAGCTCTGGGCCGACCGGCCGGTGGCGCTGGTGTTCCTTCGCCACTTCGGCTGACTGCTCTGTCGCGAGCACGCCGCGCAGTTGCGCGACACCTACCCCGAGATCATCGCCCTCGGAGGCGAGGTCGTCGCCGTCGGGACGGGCGACTCGGCCTACGCCGCCCGCTTCGTCAGCGACGAGTCGATCCCGTATCCCGTCTACGTCGACGACGACGGGCGGGCCGGCCGCGCTGCTTCGGTGCGCACGGCCACCCCGTGGGGACTCATGTCGCCCAAGAGCTGGGGTGGCACCCGTGCGGCCTGGCGAGCAGGGTTTCGCATCCATCGATCGGGCAAGCGCGTCCGCCGACTCGGCGGCACGTTCGTCGTGGGCCCGGGCCCGGGCGTCGTGCGCTACGAGCACGTCGACGCGCACTCCGCCGACCATGCGCCGGTGGGCGAGGTGCTGTCGGCGCTTCGATCGGCCCGCTCCGACGCCTGACGGGCCGTCAAGACGGCAGCCGACTCCGTCGATACGACGATCGTGGACCAGGTGCGCGCCGAGCGCGTTCAAGCCGTGGAGTGCGTGCCAAGCGAGACGCAGGCCGCGCCACCCGCATCGGTCGACGTCGATCCGGTGTGGAACAGGCGGCTGGTTGAGCTGTCGTGTGCGATCAACGGCGTGTCGCTGATGATGCCCGCCGTCGAGCCCTACTTCATCCGCTCGATCCGAGCGGTCCAGGCCTCGCTCGAGCCGACACTGGTGGAGACCACCGAGCGCTTCGTTGCCGAAGAAGCGCACCACCACGCCGAGCATCGACGCTTCAACGCGCTCGTGCGCGCTCACTATCCAGCCGTGGCACCCTTGGAACGACTGATGATGCGGGTGTACGGCCACCTCGGCGCCCGCCGGAGCATCCGGTTCAACGTGGCGTTCACGGCAGCCTCGGAGATGATCGGTCTGGCCCTCGCCCGTTGGGTCGAGCGTCGAGTTCCCCGACTCGTCGACGGTGCCGATCCCGCCGTGACCCGCCTGTTCATGTGGCACCTGGCCGAGGAGGTCGAGCACAAGAACGTGGCGTTCGACGTGTTCGAGGCCACCGACGGATCACGGCGCCGATACGCGCTGACCATGCTCATGTCGTTGGCGCTCCTGGGATTTTTCACCTCCAGCGCCACCCTCGTGATGCTTTGGCGCGACCGGCGACTGTGGAACCCGCTCACGTACGTCCGTCTGCTCGGCCTGGCCGTCAGCGCCACGTTCGACGTCCTCCCCGACGTCGTCCTCTCATGTCTCCCCGGCCGCCACCCGTCGCAGGTGAGTGACCCCACCGCCTACCGCTCCTGGCTCGACACCTACGACACCCCGTAGCGGATGGTCGGGCTTCTCTGGCGGCATCCTGACCCGGGCGCACGACCCCCTGGTTGGCGCACATTCGTGGGAATTCGGACTATGGCGATGATTGCGCAGCGTCGCCCCGACGTCTTCACGATCGAGCGGGGCCGCAGGTTCTGCTACGGCGCGCTCGCCAGGATCTCCTCGGAGAATCCGAAGAGCCGTAAGGCGTTCCCGCTCAAGATGGCGGCGGAGTCGGCCTCGGACACATGCTCGAGCATGGTGTCGATCACCGCGTTCGAGTTCGGGTACGTGCTCTCGGGATGCGGGTAGTCGTTGCCCCACAACAGGCACTCCACACCGGTTCGGGCGATGTTGGCGACGCCGACAGGATCGTTCTGGAAGGTGGCGTGGATCTGGTGGCGGACGTAATGGCTCGGGAGCTCGGCCAGGGTCGGCTTCGACCAGCCCTCGTGGGCCACGTAGTACTCATCGAGGGTGTGCATGGTCCACGCCAGCCAACCGGCGTTGACTTCCACCAGCACGACGTGGAGGTCGGGATGCCGTTCGAGCACACCGCCGCACGCCAGCAACGCGGTGGCCCGCGGGGCCATCGACTGGGTGGCCAGCAAGTTGGCGGTGGCGCTGCCCCAGCCTCGGTAGAAGATCATGTCGTGACCGGTGCCTTGGTGCATCACCGCTGGCTTACCGGTGGCCGCGATCACGCTCCAGAGCGGCTCCCACTGGGGCATGTTCCATTCGGGCGTCCCGACCAACGGCAACAGGATGGCCCCGACCGAAGAATCGGCTCCGAGCCGCTCGATTTCGGCCACGGCCATCTCGAGGTTCCACGTGGGGATCATGGCCGCCAGCTTGATGCGGTCATGGCCGCCGAGGCGCTCGAGAATCCAGTCGTTGTAGACCCGGCACGACGCTTCGCCGACGTCGGCATCGTTGATGCCCCAGACGTACAACCCGATGGTGGGATAGATGATCTCGCCGTTGATGCTGTCGGTTCGCATCATGTCCAGGCGAACGTCGAGTGAGACGGCGGCGTCACGAGCGGCCTGGTTCGTGTGCGCTTCGGACGCGGACGGCTCGCTCCAACCGAGCGGGTTGTCGTTCAGCACCATGCTCCAACCGCCCTCGTCGTTCGAGGTGATCCGCCGCGGGGCCCGGTCTCGCAGCGACGCATCGAGTCGCTCGTACCAGAGGTCGTGGGGTTCATCGACGTGGGCGTCCGACGAGATCTTCGGAAGCGAGGCTGCATCCATCGTGCATCGTCCTTGGTGCTCATGGTCGCCGCGGCAATGGCCGTCGACCGAACGTAGCCTGCGCTTCTATCAGTGGGCCCGGCAGGGATCGAACCTGCGACCGAGGGATTATGAGTCCCCTGCTCTGACCGCTGAGCTACGGGCCCCTCGCTGGCGGGCTGCGTCGTGCTGCCTGCCGTGTGCTGCGTCGCAGCGATCATCGCACAGGCTGGGGCTTGCGGGTCTCACGCGTGCCTCGGTCGGGCACACTGCATGGGGTGGCCATGGCATCTCGGGCAATGCTGTTGACATGCGACGGCGGTGTGTCCAAGGCCCGTGTGACACCGGCCTAGCGTTGTCGAATGTCGCGTCTACATTTCCTCGCCGTCACCGGGCTCGTCGGGCTCCTCGGCATCTCTGCGTGCAGCGATTCCTCGCCGTCGTCCGAGGCCGATGCCTCGGCTACGTCATCGGACGAACGGTCGGCGCGCGATGAACCCACGGAAGACCCGAGCGAGCCCGACGAGGAGCGGCCTACCGAGGAGCCGAGCGAGGCGGACGGCGGCGCTTCGGTCACGCCGCTCGATGCTCAGCCGATCGTGGGCTCGTCGGGAGTCACCGGCATCGAGTTCTACCCGATCGCCATCTCCGATCCAGCGAGTGGGGGCATCAACGCCGTCACGTTCCTCGCTCCCGGGGGCTGGAACTATCAGGGGTCGGTGCAGTGGGCGCCGGAATGGCAGCATCTCACCTTCGTCCAGACCACCGTGAGCGATCCGATCACCGGCGTGACGCTCGACTACCTGCCGATCACGAACTTCATCTGGTTCGAGGCGCCCGCCGGCTTCGACGCACCCATCGGTGGGAACTATCAGGGCAAGGCCTACGTCCCGCCGGTCACCGATCCCCTGGTGTTCGTGCAGCAGATGTGGGGCAACGGGCCGCTCGCCCACCTGGCCAACGCCACGGTCGTCGGTGTCCTGGAGGATCCGTCGGTCGCCAACGAGTTCCTCTTCCGTTTCGGCGGCCCGGCCGAGGCCCGGGCGTTTCGCATCCGCTACCAGTACGACCAGGGCGGTCAGCTCTGGGAAGAGGACGTGTCGTTCGCGCTGTTGTACGCGGGATCGGAAACGATCACCAGCTGGTACGTCAACTTCGCTTCGACGGTCCGGGGGCCCGCCGGAGAGCTCGATCGCCAGGCCGCCACCATCGCCACGATGATCGCCAGTCGCACGACGACACCCGAGTTCGAGGCGAACTACCGAGTGGTCCAGCAACTCTTCGCCCAAGGTCAACAACAGCAGCTCGCCGACACGGCCCGGCTCACCGCGCTGTTCACGGAGTACCGGGCCGAGTCGTTGGCCTTGCAGCAGCAGGTCGTGGCCGAACGCCAGGCCTCGCAGGACCGGATCGCCGAGGTGTTCAGGGAGTCGCTGGGGGGCGTGGAGAGCTACATCGACCCGGTCAACGGCGGCCTCGTGCAGCTTCCGGTCGGCTTCAACGTCTACTGGGTCAATGATCAAGGCGAGTACCTCGCCGTCGACCAGTCCGGGTTCGATCCCAACACCTTGAACGACGGGTTCTGGCAGAGGCTCGAGCCCCGCTTCAGCTGATCGGGTCTGAGCCGCCAGTCACAAGCGTTCGATCAGTGTCCCCGTGCCGAGGCCTCCGCCACAGCACATGGAGATGAGGCCGTAGCGACCACCAGTGCGTTCGAGCTCGTGCAGGGCCCGCGTCAACAGGATCACGCCCGAGCCACCGAGCGGATGGCCGACGGCGATTGCACCACCGTTCGGGTTCACCTTGGCCATGTCGGGGTCGAGCTCGCGCTGCCAGGCCAGCACCACCGAAGCGAACGCCTCGTTGATCTCGAACACGTCGATGTCGCCGATCGACAGGCCATTGCGCTTCAGCAACGATCGGGTCGCGGGAATCGGGCCTTCCAACATCAGGACCGGGTCGCAGCCGACGAGCACCGAGTCGACGATCCGGGCCCGACCACGCAGGCCCAGCTCGGCCGCACGCTCCGGCGAAGCCAGCAACACCGATGCCGCCCCGTCGCAGATCTGAGACGACGTCCCGGCCGTGTGGATCCCGTCCGGTGCGGTGGTGCGCAACCCAGCCAGGCCTTCCAAGGTCGTCGGGCGCAGGCACTCGTCGCGCTGGAAGGTGTGGGAGCCCGTCTGGCGCCCGTCCTCGTCGAGCTCGGGAACCTCGACGGGAGCGATCTGGCCGGCGAAACGATCTTCGGCCCAGGCCCGGGCCGCTCGTTCCTGAGATGTGAACCCGAGGAGGTCGGCCTCCTCCCGGGTGATCCCCCACTTCGCCGCGATGCGCTCGGCCCCGTCGAACTGCGTGGTGGCCTCATAGACGGTGGAGTACGTGCCTTCGCGGGGCATCCCGAACACCCCGTTGGCGCCCATGGCCCCGAACGGCACCGACGACATCGTCTCGACGCCGCACGAGATCGCCACCCCGGCCAGGCCGCTCGCCACCAGCGCGTGGGCCACCATGTTGGCTTCCTGCGACGAGCCGCACTGCGAGTTCACCGTGGCCGCCGGCACTTCCTGCGGTAGGCGCATGGCCAGCCAGGCATTGCGGGTGACATTGGCGCTCTGGGCCCCGACCTGCTGCACGCACCCACCGATCACCTGGTCGACGGCGGCGGGATCGATACCCGTCCGGTCGACGATCGCCCGCTGCGTGGTGCCGAGCAGGTCGTTGGCGGCGACCTGAGCCAGAGTGCCGTTGCGCCGGCCGATCGCCGTGCGCACCGCATCGAGAATCAACACCTCAGACATGGGCTTCCTTCCGCCTGGCGTATCACGCAGTTCGTGAGCGACGCGCTCATGAGTTGACACTACCGTCAGAATCGACCGTAACGCCAACGATGGAGCGAGCTCCCCCAGGTGGCGGGGCGGTCGTGCTGACGACGGCGACGAACACGCTGAACGGTGGGTCGTGACGCAGGCAATCCGGGGCATCGGGCGCGCCAACTCCCCGTTATTCCGAGCCCCAGCTCCTCGGCCTCGTGTGTCAGCTTCGCCGGATCGGTGCCCGTCAGCCCCCCGGCTGTCGCTGCGTATCTCTTGACGGAATCCTCAGGAGATCACGGCTCGTTGCCCGGCCCGCTTCGAGTCATCGATCGTGGCCACGGCGACGAAGACGGCGAAAGGACGGTCGCCGGGTGTCGCACGCAGCGATGGAGGACCGGCGAGGCTGCCGCTCGCAAAGACGTCACCGTTCTCGGCCACCATGAGGTAGCCGTCGCCGAAGCGGGCCACGTCACGAACGAGATATCGGGGTCGCCACCCGTCGGCGGGCTCCACGTCGGGAGCGTCGACAGCCCTCACAGATCCATCGTCGCCGGCGATCCAATAACCCGTGCAGTCGGTGTCGGGCACGAGCCCCACGCTCGGCGCGCCGCCTCCCCCGCCCGTCATGGTGCGGCCCTGATATCGGCTGGTCACCGTATGCGTGCACGCTTCCATCTGCCATCAGGAGGGAGTACCCCGAGCCGCGGGGAGAGCCAGCGATTGCTGTGACCTTCGATCGCAGTGCCAACGCGCTGAGATCGCCGAGAAAAGGGGTATCGCCCATCGGGGTCACGCGACCTAGCGAGCTGACGATCCAACAGCCGTTTCCTGCCGAGCGACAGGCCAGCCCGGCGGCCACCTCGCCTTGACGCCAGTCGGCGCGGGATTGCCGGTGTTCGAGCTCAGGAGCCGTACCAAAGGCCCACACGGTTCCTGCGCGGTCGAGCACCCAATAGCCATCGCCTTCAGGCGTGGCCTGGATGTCGACGGCCCGCACGTCGTTCCAGCTCGGTTCCCCCAGGTGTGACGCCGAGCCCGCCGTCCAGATCGTGCCGTCGAGCCCGAGGAGCCAGTACCCGGCAACGGCGCCGACTCCGACGGGTTCGATAGGTTCGCGCGCCACTGCAGGTAGTCGGTCGCGCATCTCAAGCGCCACGAAACGAAGCCGACGCTGGCCGCGATCGCAGCTCTGCTCGCGCTCACACCGCGGATAGAACGGGTAGTTGGCGTCGGGCCAGCTCCAGGCGTGGTACGCCAGCAGGAGATCACCCGACCTCGGCCCGTCGAGAAAAGCTGTGGCTCCACCGGGGCCCAACTCGAGCTCGGCTCGGGCGAGCAGCGGATTCGGACTCTTAATGCAGGGCCCGAGCACCGTACGGCATCGGGCGACTCCCGTGGCGTAATCGGCCGAGCGCCAGGCCTCCGCGGAGTAGAACAGCCATATCTCGTCGCGCCATAGCACCATCGACGGGTTCTCGATGATCCCACCTTCCCACTCCAGGCTCGGTTCCAGGAGCTCGACTGCGGTGGAGCCCTCCACGAACGACCGGCCGGCGGCACTCAGCTCACGGATCCAGACTCGACTCGGCTCACCACCGAGGGAACCTTCGCTCTTCCACAGGAGATATGAGGTTCCGTCGCTGTCGACGAACGGCTCGGGATCGAACGATCCTCCAGGATCGGCGTCGCACACGATGGGCCCCGAGGAGCGGTCGACGAACGGCCCGGCGGGTCGATCGATATCGGCGACTGCGACCGAGAGGCAAAAGCGCGAGGGCTGCGCGCTCACCCGAATGGCGTAGTAGAGCACCAGCGTGTCGCCTCTGATGAGCAGGCCCGGGGCAAAGACCTCCTTGTGCACCTTGGGAAACGACGGATCACGATGTCCGAGGCCCCATGCCGCGGGCACCGGGAGCGAGTCGGCCGAGCGAGAGGCCGCCCCGGGCCCGCCGGCGATCCAGCTCGTGGGGTCGGTCGGGTCGGTGCTGTGCATGACCGGAATGTGCGCTCCCCCGGCCGAGGTCCCGAACGCGTAGAAGACGTCGCCGACCCGGATGACGGCAGGGTCGGGAAAGTCGCTGGCGTACGGCGCTCCCGGCACGATCACCGGCCCACCCGGGTACGCCACCGCCAGCGCCGCAGCGACCATCGCGACCAACGGGGTCGCGATGGCCGCCAGGCCGGTGAACCACCGAGGCACGGGAAAGCCCGGGTGCGGAGTCGTGGATGGGGCCGGCCTCAGCGCACGGGAGTGACACGCCCGGTCGGCGGGTCCCAACGCCACATCTCACCGTCGATCTCACCCCAGCTGTCGAAGTTGAGGTAGCCCGGCAGAGAGACCAGGGTCGGGATGATCGATCGGCCGGGGCCAGGGTCGATCAGCTCCACGCCCTCGGGTCGGCTCACGTAGAGACCGGCGGAGCCGATCAGAACCTGATGCTGCATGGGATCGATCGGCTCCTCGAGCGCAACGCTGTTCAACACCTCGAGGGTTTCGGGATCGATCCGCTCGAGCGTGTCGGTGATCCGGTACACCGTGTCGCCGCTGGCGATCCAGCGCCCCGGGTTCAGGGCCCGGAACGTGTGGTCTGAGGGATCGAACCTGATACCCGACAGCTCACCGATCGCATCGGCCTCGGCATCCCATGCCGCTGACCACAGCCAGAGGTGATCGTCCGACGCAGTGAACCTGAACCCGAACGCAGCGAGCGATGATGTCGGCGGGAGAGGCGTCTCGGACCCGACGGCAAGCGTGATCGGGTCGAGCTCGAGGATGACAGAGCCGTCGTCGTCACTGCCGGGGCCCGCACCGTCGTCAGGGAAGAGAGCCCACAGGCTCCCGGCCGCCCAGGCCAGCTCGGGCCCGCCTCGGGGCCCGAGCCGTTCGAGCTTGGCCACGGTTGCGCCGGTCGCGGGATCGATCGAGATGACGGTGTTGAGGGCGGTCTCCGAAGCCGGGTCCTGGGGAAGGTTGGGGACGGCCCACACCTGCCCGTTGCGGGCCAGGACGTTGTACACGGGCACCGTCGATACCCGCGTCACTGAAGCGTTCGCGACCTCGACCCTGAACAGCCCGGGGAACCCCGCGAGCCACATCACGTCGCCGTCGACGGAGGTTGGGTAGGCGCGTTTCGTGGGGGTGGGGCGGGGACGGCGCTCAGCGGAGAAACTGCCACCAGATGCTGGCGGCGGCAAACACCACCGTGACGGCGATCATGGTGACGATCACCCGAGCGGGGAGCGAGCCGTCGGGCTCGGCGCCGGGGATGCGGCGCTTGACCCGCTCCAGCATGCGGGCGGCCCAGGGCACGTCACGAGCGAGCAGGGCCAGGCCCACGGCGATGACCAAGAAGCCGGGCCCGGGCAGGACCAGCATGGCCAGGCCGGCGAGGATCAGCACCGATCCGGCGCCCATCCGGGCCAGCCGTACGACCACGTGCCTGAGCGCGCCCCGGCGGGTGCGCTCGCGATAGCCCGTCTCCATCTCCGCCTCGACGGCGGCGTCGACGAGTCGGCGCCGCTCGGCGTCACGGCTGTCGTCATCGTGCCCGTCGCCATCGGCTGGACGGGGATCGTGCACATGCTCAGGGTCGGTCATGAGTCTTCCACGGTGGCAGGGCCAACAGGAGCCGGGTCCGGACGCGAACTGCGGCGCCCCTCACGGGACGCCGCGCGCTCCGGGGGAGAGATTCGAACTCTCAACCTTGCGGTTAACAGCCGCCTGCTCCGCCATTGAGCTACCCCGGAAAGTCGGATGAGACTACCAGCGCCGCCACCCGAGGCTGACACTGGTTCAATGCGAGGACGTGCCGTCAGCTCTCTTCGAGATAGTCGCGCAGGCGCTGCGACCGTGTGGGATGGCGCAGCTTGGCCAGGGTCTTCGACTCGATCTGGCGGATGCGTTCGCGGGTGACGCCGAACTCGCGGCCGACCTCTTCGAGGGTGCGCATCTCACCGTCTTCGAGACCGAAGCGCATCTTGACCACCTGCTGCTCACGCTCGTTGAGCTGGCCCAACGCCTCGCCCACGGCCTCGGTGAGCATGGCCCGAGCGGCGGCATCGGCGGGAGCCACGGCCTCGTGGTCCTCGATGAAATCGCCGAGCGAGGAGTCGTCCTCGTCGCCGACGGGAACCTCGAGTGAGACCGGCTCCTGACCGAGGCGCTGGATTTCACGGATACGGTCGGCCGGCATGTCGAGCTTCTCGCCGAGCTCCTCGGGCGTGGGCTCACGCCCGAGCTCCTGCATCATCTGACGCTGGACGCGGGTGACCTTGTTCATGGTCTCGACCATGTGCACCGGGATGCGGATGGTGCGCGCCTGGTCGGCGATGGCCCGGGTGATGGCCTGCCTGATCCACCACGTGGCGTACGTGGAGAACTTGAAGCCCTTCGTGTAGTCGAACTTCTCGACCGCCCGCATGAGGCCGAGGTTGCCCTCCTGGATGAGGTCGAGGAGCTGCATCCCGCGGCCGACGTAGCGCTTGGCGATCGACACCACCAGGCGCAGGTTGGCCTCGATGAGGTCGCGTTTGGCCGCGAGACCGGCCGTGATCTGGTGCTCGAGACGACGCACGCTGGCCGGATCGAGCGCCAAGTCGACGATGGCCGCCAGCTTCTCGGACGCATGCAGGCCGGCCTCGATGCGCATCGCCAGATCGCGCTCGCCCTCGCCGGTGAGCAGCTGGACCTTGCCGATCTCCTTCAGATACAGGCGAACCGGGTCGGACGTTCCCCCGGTGAGGAGCGGATCGCCGGCCTTGGGCTTCCGGGGGGCGGCGCGGCGAAGGGCGCCCGTCTGACGGAGCGGACCTCGGTCGGGCGCAGCGTCGGGAGCATCGTCGGGAGCGTCGAGATCGTCGGCCATCGGCGGCCCGTCGGTGACGGAGAAGCCCACGAGCGCGGCTGCGTCATCGTCGTCGAGACCCGGTACGGCCCCGATCGCATCGACCTCGGCCAGCTCGTCGAGCTCGGCCAGGCCCTCGATCTCGGCCAGCTCTGTGATCTCCACCAGCTCCACCAGCTCGGCCAACTCGGCCAACTCGTCGAGCTCGATCTCGTCGTCGAGCAGCTCCTCGAGCGGGGGCTCGACGAAATCGGCCTCGGTGATCGCATCGACCTCGGCGTCGAAGTCGACCTCGCCCGACTGGAGCATCTCGGCCTCACGGCGCAACTGGTCGATGGCCTCGATCACCTCGATCTCCTGGGCGCGCAGGTAGGCGAGGATGTCGTAGGCCTGGTCGGCGTGATGGCGAAGCTGCTCGTAGATCTCCTCGTCGGTGAGGTAGCCCTGGCGGCGTCCGTGCGCGACCAACTGGTCGAGCGCGGCCGGCGAGACATCAGCCGGAGGCGCGACCGTCGGGCGGGTGGGATCCACACTGCTCCTCTGCGTCGTCACTCGAACGCGTCGTCGTCGGGAGCCGAGCCTGGTTCTGTCTCGGGCAGCACCACCGTGGGGCCGTCGGGGCTCCCAGCAGTTGTCAGTGCCATGAGCAAGCCTACCAATCGATCGATGGCCTCATCGGCGGCCGGCCACTCCCCGTTGGAACGGGCTCGTACGTAGTCGTCGAGCGCGAGCTTCAGAGGTGTCACGCGTTCATCGGCAGCTCGTTCGAGAACCCTGAGCATGCGCTGCGATGCCGCCTCGGCCAGGCTCCCGAGCGTCTGGGTCACGTACGTGGCCGCCGCGTGCTGGTCGTCGGGCCCGGCCTGACGCGATCGGCTCAAGCGGGCCCTGGCATCGGCGAAGGGGCTGGCACGCCGTTTCCGCGCAACCAGATCGTCGGGATCGTCGTCGACCTCGCCGGCTCCGCCTCCTCCCCCGGCGTCGCCGAAGGCACGGTCGTCGATCATCGGCTCCTCGACGGCGATCCGGTTGAGCGTGGCCGCAGCCTCGTCGGTCAAGGAATCGAGCGCGTCGTTGAGTGTGGTCGACACCATGAGGATCTCGAGGATCTCGGTGCACACGGGGTCGGCGAACAGGTCGGGTTCGAGACGATGAGCCACGAGCGCAGGGAAGTGGACGGCCGCTCGCAGCGCCTCCACCTCGACCCGATCGGGTGGCCGGCGCCGAAGCCGGGGGGGCTGCTCAGGCCCGCGCTGGTGCGCCGGCGATCGCCGGTCGCGATCGCCGGGACCGGTCGGCGGTTGCGCCCGAAGCTCGCCGCTCACGTACCTGTCGACGAGGCGACGGAGGTCGTCGGGATCGTCGAATCGGAGACGGGTGAGCTCGCGCCACAGGTCGGAGACGTACTGCACCCGGACATCGCGTGACGGATGGCTGGCCAGGGCCTGGGCCACGGCGTGCTGGGCCCGGACGCACGACTCGGTGTCGGAGAGATCGGTGCCGGCCACGATCCGGTTGATCCGGAACTCGAGGAAGGGGCGGGCTTTGTCGACGGCCTCCACCAGCGATGCCGGCGCGTCCTTCCAGACCTCGGCCGGATCACGCCCGGCCGGCAGGGCGGCCACCTTCAGCCGCACCTCGTACTGCTGCTCCCATCGGTAGAAGCGCTCGGCCGCGGCCTGGCCGGCGGCATCGGCGTCGTAGGCCACGACGATGGTGCGAGCGAAGTTCTTCAAGGTCGTGAAGTGCTCGTCGGCCAGGGCCGTGCCGCAGGTGGCCACGGCGCGGTTGGCTCCGGCCAGCGCACAGGCCATCACGTCGGTGTAACCCTCGCAGACGATCACCTCGCCCTTGGCCACGATGTCGGCTCTCGACCAGTTGAGCCCGTAGAGCACCTGGCTCTTGCGGTACAGCGGCGTCTCGGAGGTGTTGCGGTACTTGGGTCCGTCGCCCACGAGGTCGCGCCCACCGAAGCCGATTGGCTCACCACGCACGTCGAAGATCGGGAACATGAGGCGGTGCCGGAAGAAGTCCTGGAGCTTGTTGGCCTTGTTCACGAAGGCCAGGCCCACGGTGACGATGTCCTCACGGGAGAATCGCTGCTGCTGAAGATGGTGCGAGAGCTGGTCCCAGTCGTCGGGGGCGTACCCGAGCGAGAACCGACGGGCCGCGGCGCCGTCGAAACCCCTGGTGCGGAGATGGTCGCGAGCAAGCCTGGCCGCAGGGGCCTGGAGCAGGCGCTCGGCGTAGAACTCGACGGCAGCCTTGTTCACCGCGACGAGCCGATCGCGCCGTTGGCGGTCTTTCGAGACGGCGGCATCGTCGTAGCGGAGCTGGATGTGGTAGCGGGCGGCGAGGCGCTCGACCGCCTCGGTGAAGTCGAGGCCATCGAGCTCGCGCACGAACTTGATGGCGTCGCCGCCGCGATGACAGCCGAAGCAGTACCAGAGGCCGTTCTCGGGGCTCACGGAGAACGACGGGGTGCGCTCACCGTGGAACGGGCACAGGCCGCCGTACCTTCGGCCCTGGGGCTTCAACGCGACCCGCTCGCCCACCACCTCGACGATGTTGGCCTCGGTGCGGACCCGTTCGACGTCCTCGTCGAGGATGCCCATGCGCGTCCTCCTCAGCTCGGACAGCTCGGGCGGCGGACCGGTCTCACCACGGTGGTGCGTCGACACCCCGGGGCAGACGCTCCCGGTCCCAGCCGAGGAGCGCAACCGCGCTCTGGAAGGCGTAGCGATCGGTCATGCCAGCCACATGGGCGACGGCGGCAGCCTGCGCCGCATCGCTGCCGGCGAGCAACCCGTCGACCCCAGCCTGCGTGCCCGCGAGACCATCGAGCCCAGCGCGACCGTCGGCGGCCGAGCAACCATCAGCCCGACGGGTACCACCGACCGCCGACGACGGCAGCAGGTTGGGCCGATCGGCGTAGTGCTCGACCAGGGCCCGCAGCACGGGAATGACCGCATCGGCCTGGGCCTGCGACGCCGGCCGGAGATAGATCCAGCGGTAGTTGAACGCTCGCAGCGCAGCGAGCGCCTCGGCCGCCTGGGGCTCGAGCCCGACCCGCCCCGAGGCCGCACTCGAGCGCACCAGCGCGCCCACGAAGCTCCGCAACATCGCGCTGCGGGTCGAGCCGCACGTGGCCACCACGACCTCAGGCAGCGACGATGGAGAGACGATGCCGGCGAACACGGCATCCTCCAGATCGTGACAGCAGTAGGCGATCCGGTCGGCCCAGCTCACCACCTCACCCTCGGGCGTGACGGGCGCCGGGCGCGACCAGGAATGGTTGCGGATTCCGTCGAGCGTCTCGGCACACAGGTTGAGGGGGGCCAGGGTGACGTCGGCGCCCCACACCGCATGGTCGTAGCCGCCAGCCACGTAGGGCGAGAGGGCGTCCTCGCTGGCATGGCCACCGGGCCCGTGACCGCAGTCGTGGCCCAGGGCGATGGCCTCGGTGAGCGCCACGTTGAGGCGCAGGGCCCGGGCGACGGCCGTGGCCACCTGGGCCACCTCGACAGCGTGGGTGAGCCGCGTCCGCTGATGATCGGCGGGGAAGACGAACACCTGGGTCTTGCCGGCCAGGCGACGGAACGCCGGCGCGTGCAGGATGCGGTCGCGATCACGCTCGAAGCACGTGCGGAGCTCGTCGGGCTCCTCGGACACCGCTCGGTGACCGGCTCCGGCCGAACGGGTCGCGCCCGGTGCGAGCTCACGATCTTCGTGCTGCTCCCGCTCGATCCGACCGAACGGGACCACGTGGCCGACGAGACCGCGGGAATCGGCGTGGGCCATACGCAGGGCCGCCGCCGCAGCTGCATCGACCTCGAGCGCGGGCTCGAAACCGTCCATCGTCGACGCCCATCTCAGGCCCCGATCGCCCTCCTCGGCACGTCCTCGCCCCATGGGGCGAAGGTACACCGCCGATACGACAGCGCCCGCCTCGTCATCAACGAGCGAGGAGGCCCCCGACCCACCTCGACGCGACCGATGAGGGTCCGGTGGCCCCAGCGGCTCTGGCGGGACGCCGGCAGGTCAGAACGCCGGCGGTCGGGACGCCGGCAGCTTCGATGCCTCAGGCCGCCGCGGTCTCCACGAGATGCCCGTTGCGGATGAGCCAGCGCCGCACGGCCATGACGTCGTCTTCCCGGTAGCGCCGGTGACCACCGAGGGTCCGGACCGTGACGAGTCGGCCCGACGTGGCCAAGCGACGCAGCGACGCCAGGGAGACCCCGAGCGCCTCGGCGGCTTCCGCGGGTCGCAGCATGCGGTTCGTTTCCATGTGCCGTCCTCCTTGTTCATTGGATCGCCGCAGTCCCGGGGTGGAGCTGTGGCGCCCTACGACGTTGTGTCGCCTACGGCATCCCGATGATCGGATGACGAGGCGCATCGGGCAATAGGTCGCCGGACTCATTGTGACTCTCCGTGGTCAACGTTGTCGATGTGCCAAACACCCTAGGGGGACGAACCGCCCGAAAATCGTCGGGCAGCGTTACGGAACGCCGAGCAATACCGGAAATTCGCATCGATCGAGTTCAGGTTTCCCGGCCGGCGTTCAGCACGAATCGCCACGGAGCGTTGCGAGACAACCGCTCGATCGACGCCGCCGATCCCTCGCTTCAGTCGCCCAGGCCGGCCAGGAACGCGCAGATCGTCCCGTTCACCTCGTCGGCCCGGTCCTCGTGGACGGCGTGGCCCGCGCCGTCGAGCACCTCGAGCCGGGACCCGGGGATCTTGGCCGCCAACACCTGCACGCCGGGAAGGAAACGGGGGTCCTCCCCGCCCACGAGCAGGAGCACGGGGACATCGATCTCGCCCAGCCGGCTGATCACGAGATCGTCGTGCATGTGCGCCAGACGGGCGACGGGGCCGGGGAGGCCGATCCGGGCCACGAGTCGGTCCATCGACCCGTTCCACTTCGCCCGGGCGTCGGGATCGCGAAACCCCGGGCCCGCGGCCACGAGCACCAGCCCCCGTACCCGCCCCGGCTGGGTGATTGCCAGCGTCAACGAGAGATAGCCGCCGAGGGAATGCCCGACGAGCACCGGCCGGGGCCCATCGGACCGGGTCGCGACCTCCACGAGCCCGGCGAGGTCGGCAACGGCGATCTCGCGGGAGTAGGCCGAGTCCTCGTCGGGACGGGGCGACGCGCCATGGCCCCGCAGGTCGTAGGCCACGCACTCGTGGCCGGCCGCGGCGATCGGACCCACCTGGTTGCGCCAGACCGTGTGCGTGTCGCCGATCCCGTGCGAGAAGATCACCGCCGGGCCTGAGCCGGTGCGCTCGACGTTCACGCCGGCCCCGCTGGTCATCGGCTCAGACGCCAGGAAGACGATCGGCGAGGTAGCCGAGGAGCCGATCGAGCGACACCCGGTCCTGGAGCATCGTGTCGCGATCGCGCACGGTCACCGCTCGATCGTCGATGGTCTCGAAGTCGACGGTTACACACGCCGGCGTCCCCACCTCGTCCTGGCGGCGATAGCGACGGCCGATCGAGCCAGCCTCGTCGTAGTCGACGAAGTAACGCGACCGCACGAGGTCGCGCACCTCCCGGGCCGTCGGGGAGAGCCGTTCGTTCTTCGACAGCGGCAGGACGGCCACCTTCACCGGGGCCAAGCGGGGATCGAGGCGCAGCACCGACCGGGTCTCGCCTTTGACCTCTTCCTCCTCGTAGGCGTCGAGGAGGAAGGCCAGCGTGGCCCGATCGGCGCCCGCCGCCGGCTCGATGACGTGGGGGACGTAGCGGGAGTTGGTTTCCTGGTCGAAGTACGACAGGTCCTGCCCGCTGAAGGTGGCGTGCTGGGTGAGGTCGTAGCTCGTGCGGTTGGCGATGCCCTCGAGCTCGCCCCAGCCCCACGGGTACTCGTACTCCACGTCGGCGGTACCGGTGGAGTAGTGCGAGAGCTCGTCGGTGTCGTGCTGGCGCAGCCGCAGGCGCTCGGCGGCGATGCCGAGATCCTGATACCAGGAGAACCTCGTGGCGCACCAGTACTCGAACCAGGTGGCACCCTGGTCGGGCGGCACGAAGAACTCCATCTCCATCTGCTCGAACTCGCGGGTTCGGAAGATGAAGTTGCCCGGCGTGATCTCGTTGCGGAACGACTTGCCGATCTGGGCGATGCCGAACGGCGGCTTCTTGCGCGACGTCGTCTGCACGTTGGCGAAGTTCACGAAGATGCCCTGGGCCGTCTCGGGCCGGAGGTAGGCCACGGCGGCTTCGTCTTCCACCGGGCCGACGAAGGTCTTGAACATCAAGTTGAACGGGCGGGCGTCGGTGAACGCGCACACCTTGCCGTCACGAGGGCAGTCGCGGGTCTCGAGCTGATCCTGACGGAACCGGCGCTGGCACACCGTGCAGTCGACGAGCGGATCGGTGAACGTGGCCAGGTGGCCGCTGGCCTCCCACACCCGCGGCGCCATGAGGATGGCCGAGTCGAGACCGACGACGTCGTCGCGATCGTGGACCATGGCCTTCCACCAGGCGTTCTTCACGTTGCGCTTGAGCTCGACGCCGAGCGGTCCGTAGTCCCAGGTCGAGCGGAACCCCCCGTAGATCTCGCTCGACGGGAACACGAAGCCCCGCCGCTTGGCCAGGTTGACGATACGGTCGAGATCGGGGGAAGGCATGGGGCGGGATGGTACTTGGGTCGTCTCGCCGAGCCCGCTCTCGTAACCTGGCCCGATGGTCGAGCCGGTGCCGAACGAGCTGCAGGTACGTGACGGTCGTCCCGACGAGATCGCCGACCTGGTTGAGATCATGCTGGCCGGCTATGCCGAGCACGAGGCCCGGTTCCCACCCGAGCACTGGGCGGCGTACACGACCGACATCGCAGCCGCGGCCGACCGGCTCCACGAGAGCGAGCTCATCGTGGCCGAGCGCCTGGGCCCCGATGGAGGCCAGCGGCTCGGTGTGGTCACGTACTTCCCGGCGTACCGTCATTCCGGGCTGGGAGTCGATGTGGCCGATGCGCCCGTCCCCGGATTCCGGTTGCTGGCGGTCACACCCCAGGGTCGGGGTCACGGCGTGGGCCAGCTTCTGGTGGAGGAATGCCTCCGACGAGCCCGAGCCCAGGGTGCCTCGGAGCTCATGTTGCACACGGCCACGTTCATGGCCGCGGCCGTCAGGCTCTACGAGCGACTCGGGTTCGTGCGGACGCTGGCCCAGGGCGACGATCCCGAGCGGCAGCTCCTCGAGTACCGCATGACCCTGTAGCCAGGCGTCCGGGACGTCCCCACCCAACCTCCAAAGGGGAGGGGGCGGGGTCAGGTTGCGGCGGATGCGGCGACGAGGGCGCCGACCACCGAGACGGCAGCGACGGCCAGGCAGGTGAGCAGGCCGACGAGCATGGTCGGGCGCTTCCCGGTCTGACGGCCGACCATCGCACTGGGACCGAAGAGACCCACCGCGCACAGGCCGCCGCCGACGAGGCCGCCGATGTGGCCGCCGACGGAGATGCCGGGGATGGTGAACGTCAACAAGAGGTTGATGGCGATCACGGGCCCTATGCCCGATTGCCAGACGCTCTGGCCGCGAGAGCGCCAGGCCAGGGCCAAGGCGCCGAACAGGCCATACACCGCCCCCGAGGCCCCGGCGGTGAGGGCGTCGGGGCTGGCCACGAGCGCCCCGCACGAACCGGCCAGCAGGGCCGCCAGATACAGGGCCGAGAACCGGAGCTTGCCCATGCCGCTCTCGAGGGTTTCACCGA
This sequence comes from Actinomycetes bacterium, assembly GCA_031362415.1. Taxonomy (GTDB): domain Bacteria; phylum Actinomycetota; class Acidimicrobiia; order IMCC26256; family VFJJ01; genus VFJJ01. The sequence continues at coordinate 25,018 of JANLSK010000040.1, forward strand.
TCCGGTACAGCACGAACATGTTGAAGGCCAGGTGGATGAACCCGAAATGCAAGAACCCCGAGGTGAGCAGGCGCCAGTACTCGTTGTCGATGCTGACGAACGGGCCGTACAGGCCGAGATCGCGCGCCAGCTCGCCTCGGCCTCGGGCGATGTCGCTGCCCATCCCCACACCCACGGCGAACACAGCCACGTTGAGGGCGATGATGACGTTGGTGACGGTGAAGCGGGCTCCCGGGCCGGCGCTCGACTGGCCGGGCTTCGGCGGCCGGTAGCGCACGACCGGGGGGGCGTTGCGCAGGCACTCGAAGCAGTGCGATCCGACCGGCGCGTCGCGCAGGCATTCCGGACAGGCCGGGCGCCCGCACCGGGTGCAGGATCGGCCCGTCTCGCGATCGGGGTGATGAAAGCAGGTGGCCACGCGCCGCCGATGGTAGAGCGCTACCGCTCGAGAGCTTCGGACCGGGACGACCCCACCTCGACCGGGACCCCGATGCTGGGACGCGGGCCCCCACCGGCATCGTCGTTCCAATGGCCGAGCCGGCCGTGCAGGGATGCGAGCAGCGGCGCCGAGCGCAGTCGACGCTCGACATGGTGCTCGAGGGCATCGAGCGCGAGCCGCTCGACGTCGCGCACGAGCGGGCTGTCGGGCTCGGCCAGCACGCGCCGGAGATCACCGCCCAGCATGCGCTGGACCATCGCCAGCACATCGGGCTCGACTCTCCGGGGGAACGGTCCGGCGCAGGGCTGGCACAGCACCCCGCCAGCCTCCAGATCGAGCGCGTCGAAGCCCCCGTCGGGCTCGGCCCGTCCGCAGCCGGCGCAGTGCTCGAGCATCGGGTGGAAACCCTCCAGCGAGAGCAGCTTCCAGAAGAACGCCGAAGCGACCAGCGGCGCCCGCTGCTCGTCGAGGGTGCGCAGGGCCCGCACCAGCATCTGGTAGAGCGGCTGGTTGGCTGCACGCTCCTGGGCCACCTGGTCGGTGGCCTCCACCATCGCCAGCGCCGAGGTGAGCGATGCGTAGTCGTCACGCAGATGGCGGAAGGCGTCGACCGTCTCGACCTGGGTGACGACGTCGAGCTCGCGGCCCTCGTAGCACTGGAACATCACATGCGCCGTGGGCTCCAGGCGCGATCCGAAGCGGCTCCCCGGTTTGCGCACGCCCTTGGCGACGGCCCGGATCTTGCCTCGGCTCTGGCTCAGGATGTTGACGATGCGGTCGGCCTCTCCGAGCTTGATCGTTCGCAGCACGACCCCTTGGTCGCGATAGAGAGCCACGTCGGTGAGTGTAGTGACACGCGTGTGGTTCAGCCCTCGGCCGAGACCTTCACCAGATCGACCGGTCCCGGCTCCGCAGGCTCCGCGGGCGTGATGTCTGCTCGTGTGACGTCGGGCGCGGGCACTCTCAGGCCGGCGACGAGCGGCGCGACGCGGTGGTGGATCCAGAGGCGCTCCGGGCCCATCGACAGTCGCCGCCAGGTGCCGTCGGCGCTCACCGACAGGGGCGTGGCGCGGGGAAGCCAGGCGCGGACCCGGAGGATCCGTGACGACAGCAGGGGAATGCACGAGAACACCACGATCGCCGATCCCGTGACGGCCACGATCCGGTGGCGCATGAGCGTCGAGACAATCACGGCCAACGCCACGCCGGTACCCCCGGCGATGACCGCCACGAGGCCCACGCTGCCGGGAGCCCGCGTGGCCACGAGGAGCGGGGCGGCGCACAGCCCCCAGAACAGCGGATGGATCCCGGCCTGGGCCTGAAACACGCCCAGGATCGGGTCGCCCGTCGCCAGCATGGGGGTGATGCCGGCTGCGATGCGTTGCGACCTGGCCATGGTCTCGTGAGATCGACATCCCGGGCTGAGATCTTGAGGGCCCGGGGGCGGCTGCCGTCAGGAATGCCCTCAGGAATGCCGTCAGGAATGCGGCTCGGGCGGCTCGGACATGACGCCGCCGTAGCGACGCTGGCGCCCCTGGTACTCCCTGATCGCCTGGTACATATGCTCGCGGCGGAAGTCGGGCCAGAGCACGTCGGGGAAGGTCATCTCGGCGTAGGCGATCTGCCAGAGCAGGTAGTTCGAGACCCGCTGCTCACCACTGCTGCGGATCAGCAGGTCGACGTCGGGCATGTCGGGGGCATACAGGTGACGGGCGATCGTGCGCTCGTCGATCTTGGCCGGATCGAGGCGCCCGGCGGCGACGTTGGCCCCGATGCGGCGTACAGCATCGACGATCTCGGCCCGGCCACCGTAGTTGAACGCGATCACGAAGTCCATGGTGCGGTTGCTTGCGGTGAGGGCCTCGGCCTCCTCGATGTCTCGCCGCACCCGGCCGGGCACCCGGCCTCCACGCCGGCCGATGAACCGGATGCGAACCCCGAGATCGTTGAGCTCGTCTCGCCGGGTGCGCAACAGGTTCTGGTTGAACCACATCAGGTAGCGGACTTCCTCGATGGGCCGGCGCCAGTTCTCGGTCGAGAACGCGTAGACCGTGAGGAACGGCAGGCCGATGGCGACCGCACCGCGCACCGTGTCGAGCAGGGCGGCCTCGCCGGCACCGTGACCCTCGGAACGGGGGAGCCCGCGCATCTTGGCCCAGCGCCCGTTGCCGTCCATGACCACGGCCACGTGCCGGGGCAGGTGCCGGCGGTCGACTCCGTGATCGGGCGGTTCCTGCGTCATGGCCGTCATGGCCTCAGCACCCTAATGTCTCGCCTCGTGCCCGACGCGAACACCGTCCCCCCCTCGTTCACGGTCATCGTGAACCCGGTTGCCGGACGGGGCCGGGCCCAGAAGCTGCTGCCCGCAGTGGCTGCGGCGGCAGGTGCGCTCGTCCGGGCCGGCGTCGACATCGAGCTGCGGATCTCGACCACGCCCGAGGAGCCGGCCCGTATCGCGGCCGACGCGTTCGCCCGGGGCCGGGCGGTCGTGGCCGGGGGTGGCGACGGGTTGGTGAACCAGCTGGCCCCGATCGTCATCGAGCACCACGGCGTGCTGGGGATCGTGCCGCTGGGTTCGGGCAACGACATGGCCCGGGCGCTGGGCCTCGATCACGGCGATCCCGTGGCCGCACTGGGGCTCCTCGGCCCCGGGCGGGCCAGCGTGCGGACGGTCGACGTGGCCCGTGCCAACGGGCGGGTCGTGCTCACGGTGGCCGCCAGCGGCTTCGACAGCGAGGCCAACCGGTGGGCCAACACGGTCACGCGCCTCGGAGGGACCCCCCTGTACCTGGCCGCCGTGGCCCGTACGCTCGCCACGTACCGGCCCCACCGCTTCCGCCTCACCATCGACGACGGTCCCAGCCGGGAGATCACCGCCTGGTTGGTGGCCGTGGCCAACACGCCGAGCTACGGCGGCGGCATGCGCATCGCCCCCGACGCCCGGTTCGACGACGGGCTCCTCAACCTGACCCTCGTGGGCCCCATCAGCCGACCCGGGTTCCTGCGCACGTTCCCGGGGGTGTTCTCGGGCCGCCACCTCGCCCATCCCCTGGTGGAGACGGCCGTGGCCCGCTGCGTGCGCCTGGAGTCGCTCGATCCGTCAGTGCCCATCGAGAGCTACGGCGACGGCGAGCCCATCGGCCCGCTCCCCACCCAGATCACCGTCGACGCCGGAGTGCTGCGGATGCTCGTACCGCGCTGAGGCAGACGGTGCACCCCGGACAGCCGGGTTCACCCGCCGTGCGGAGCCTCACCCGCCGGAGCCTCGCCCTCGCCCGCGACGACCCCACCGACCGGCACCAGGCCGGTCCCCTCGGTCACCACGAGCTGGCCTTCCATCCCCGCAGCCCGGTGACCGCTGACGGCGCAGAAGAACGTGTAGGAGCCGGCGGGCACGGCGATGGTCCCCTCTGCGGTGCCTCCGAGCCCGGCCTCGACGACCACGCCCTCGCCGACGCCCTCGATCTGGATGTTGTGGGTGGCGTCAACCGACGTGAGCACGAAGTGCACGCCGGGAACCTCGAGACTGACCTCGGCCTCGATGGCCTCAGGATCGAAGACCAAGTTGGCGGCGCTCACCTCGAGCACGCTGGCATAGGCGATGGCGGCCTCGCCCTCCTCGCCGTGGGCATTGGACTTGTCCCAGCTGATCGAGCCGGCGACGATCGAGCCGATGGCCGCGAAGGCCAGCATGAACATGCCGGCCTGGGCCGACAGCCTGGGCCGGGTGGCCGCCCAGATGGCCACGAAGAGGATGACGAGCGTGATGGCCGACGAGATGTAGATCCCGACCCCGGCGCCGATGGCGATGAAGACCCTCGACAGGTTGATGATCACCGTGGCGATGAGGCCCCCGGCCACGACCGTGAGCAACAGCGGGGAGACGACCCGCTCGCGCAGATACTGGTTGGTGTTCATCGTGGGGCCAGTTCCTCTCGGATGGTCGAGGTCGTACCGAGGAATGAGCGCTCGATGGCGTCCCACTCGTCGGGCTGATGGCCGTCGCGGGCCCGGTGCTCACGGCGTTCCTCGTCGCCCTGCCAGGCACAGAACAAGGCCGTGATCACGATCCACAGCGAGAGTCCCAGGCCCACCTTCATGAGGAGACCAGCGATCTGCTGATCGTCGAGGGCGCTCCAGCCCCACAGCGACGGCGTGGTCTTGTAGTGGTCGAACAACGGGATCTCGGCGAAGGTGATGAATGCCCCGGGCACGGTGGGCAGCACCGATTGCCCGAAGAGATACATGAGCTGGGTGGGTCGCGACAGGCGAGGCAGCTCGGGAAGCGGGCTGAGCACCGGCATCCAGGTGATGATCCCGGCCACGAGCATGGCCTGGTGGACCAGCCCATGGGCCAGCGCCCACCTGATCTGGATCTCGACAAAGGGTGGGGCGTGCACCAGCACGAGCATGGCCGTGCCGATCAGGAACGCGGGCAGGGCCCGGGTGACCGTGCGCACGATGCGGAAGATCGCGCCGTGGCCGAGGGCAGCGCGTACCAGCCATCCGGGCGTGCCGATCAACAGCAACGGCGGGGTGATGAACATGATCACGAGGTGCTGGCTCATGTGCGCGCTGAACAGGTAGTTCTCGGCCAGGTCGTGCAACGGCCACGAGGTGACCAGCCACATCGAGATCAGTCCGGTCGCGAAGCACGTGGCCTGGAACGTGGAGACGGGCCGGTCGGGGAACGGGGCATGGCGGGGGCCGAAGCGCCGGACGGCCCACACGTACGAGCCGCCGAGCACGACAACGAGCGCGATGATGTCGGGGTGCAGGTGGAACTCGGTGTACGGCGCCGGGACGCCGCCGCTGGTGGTGAGAAGGATTCCCATGATGGAGGCGGGACTCCTCAGCCGCCCGCGGACGTCGCCGGGGTCTCGGCCGAGACACCCGTCGCGGGCGGCGACGGCACTCCGGAGTCGACCGCTCCGGTGTCGATCGGCACGACCGAGCCGCCCTCGCTCGATTCGGGCGCAACGCCGGAGTCGGCTGCGCTGGTGGGGTTCTGCCCGGACGACGTGGCCGTCGCGCCGCCCTCGTTCTCGTTCGCCGGTGCCGGTTCCTCGGTATCGGTCTCCGACCTCACGCTGTCGCCGAGGTCGGCATGCTCGGCGCGCAGCAGAATGGTGTAGACGAACATGGCCAGCAGGATCCCGACGATGAAGAACCGCCGAAAGATCGGGTTGTCGAAGCGCAGGTGCATGAAGTACATGACCACGAGCACGAACTTCAGAACCATGAAGAACAGCAGCGACGCCGTGCGGAGACGCTCGTTCATGTCGGCGTAGGAGAGCCAGATCTCGATCCCGGTGAAGACGGCCAACACCACGGCGACCACGACGTACTTGCCCGGGCCCGGATGCGTGTGCCCCCCATCGTGCTCGGGGGAGTGATCGTCGCCCGCGCCGAGGGCCAGCCGCTCCGGCCGTTCGCCCACTTCGCTGTGTTCGACCGTCTGGGTCACTGCCGTCTGGGTCACTGCGCCCCTTCCCCGCTGGTTGAGTGCCCGTCGGGCTGACCGACCGGTCGGTTCCTGGATCCTGCGCCGGCAGCCCCGGGGAGCTTGTCGGCTCCTCGAACGGCTCTCGGCTCGCTGATGGACTCTCGGCTACGTGATGAGGTATCGGCTACTTGATGAGATAGATGACGGTGAAGATGATGATCCACACGATGTCGACGAAGTGCCAGTAGAGACCGAAGATCTCGACCCCTTCCGACCGCGCTGCCGTCCATGGTGCCCCGCGACGCTCGTCGACCAGGGAGGCCCCGGCCTGGCCCAGCAGCATCAGCACGCCGATGGTGACGTGGGCCCCGTGGATGCCGGTGAGGATGTAGAACGCGGTCGCGGCAACGCTCGAGGCGGGGCTCATGCCCTCACGGAGGAACTCGGTGAACTCGAAGACCTGGCAGGCCACGAAGAGCATGCCCAGGGCCGCCGTGCAGACAAGCCAGACCCGCATACGGCGGGGGTCGTTCTTCTGGATGGCCGACAGGGCCAGCACCATCGACAACGAGCTCACGAGCAGGATGAACGATGTGACCGAGGTGAACGGGATGTCGAAGAGATCCTTGGGATAGGGTTCCGTCGCCGCCGGCCCGGCCCGGTTCTTGTAGAGCAGGTATGACGAGATGAAAGCGCCGAAGAACAGGCACTCTGAACCAAGGAACGCCCACATGGCGACCTTGTTGTTCGAGTAGCCCGTGCTCGAGGCGTGCTCGTCGTTGTGGGTGCTCACTGCCGACACGTCGGAACCCTTCATTCGCTGGCGGGCTCGAGCATCCAGCCCACCACGCCCCAGAACACGAAGATCGCCCCGGGGATCAGCAATCCCCAGTGATTGATGAGGCCCCAGCCGATGAACGGCAAGCCCAGTGCCAGCACCAGCGGGTGATACGACGGGTTCGGCAGGTGGATGCCGTGGCCGTCACCGTGACCACCGTGGTCACCCTGGTCATCGCCGTCGTGGGGGCCGTCGCCCGCGTCGCCGAGGTCGCGCTTCTCGAGCGTCGTCGTGGGCGCCGATTTCGTCGCGCCATCGTCGGCTCCGCCCGAGATGCGTCGCACGAGGAAGCCGTTCTCGTCCTCGGTGTACTTCCGGTGCCAGAAGTCGTCACGGTTCTCGACTTGGGGCACGACGGCGAAGTTGTACTCGGGCGGCGGCGAGGAGATCGACCATTCGAGCGTGCGGCCGTCCCACGGGTCGTCGCCCGCGATCTCGCCCTTCTTCATGCCGATGGACCAGATCCAGTTGCCCAGGAACACCACGAACGACAGGGCCAGGATGAGCGAACCGATGGTGGCCACCAGGTTCCAATGCTCCCAGTTGAGGCCCTCGGGGTAGGTGTAGGTACGCCGGGGCTGGCCTTCGAGGCCGAGGATGTGCATGGGCCCGAAGGTGAGGTTGGTCCCGATGAACATGAGCCAGAAGTTGAGCTTGCCGACCCGCTCGTTGAGCATGCGGCCGAACATCTTCGGGAAGTAGAAGTACGCCCCGCCGATGAAGGCCATCATGCCGCCACCGAAGAGCACGTAGTGGAAGTGAGCGACGATGTAATAGGTGTCGGTTTGTTGGCGATCGTGCGCCGCGAAGGCATGGGTGACGCCGGAGAGGCCCCCCACCACGAACAGCCCGATGAAGGCAATCGAGAACATCATCGGGACCGTGAATTTGATCGCTCCTCCCCACAGGGTGGCGATCCAGTTGAAGATCTTCACCCCCGTCGGTACGGCGATGAACATCGTCGAGAGCGAGAACGCCGTGACCGCCACCGGACCCAGACCGGTGGCGAACATGTGATGCGCCCACACACCCCAGCCCATGAAGCCGATGGCCACCCCGGAGAACACCACGAACGAGTAGCCGAACAACGGCTTGCGGGCCGCGGTGGGCAGGATCTCGGAGACGATGCCCATCCCGGGCAGGATGAGGATGTACACCTCGGGATGGCCGAAGATCCAGAACAGGTGCTGCCACAGCAGCGGATCACCTCCGTTGGCCGTGGTGAAGAAGCTCGTCCCGTATTGGCGATCGACGAACATCTCGATCAGCGCCACGGTGATCACCGGCATGGCGAACAAGAGCAGGAACGAGATGACGGTGATCATCCAGGTGAACACGGGCATGCGCATGAGTCGCATACCGGGAGCCCGCATGTTCACGATGGTGACGATGAAGTTGATGGCCCCCACGAGCGATCCAAGGCCGGTGAAGATGAGGCCCAGGGCCCAGAACGTCTGCCCGCTCCCCACGAACGGGGTACCGGCCAGCGCGCTGGCGGCCAGGTTGTCGCCCGTCGACAGGGGGGCATAGCCGAACCAGCCGCCCGAGGCCATCCCACCCAGGAAGATGCTGCTGTAGAGGAACAGACCGCCGGTGAGGAAGGCCCAGTACCCGAGGGCGTTGATCCGAGGGAAGGCGACGTCGCGGGCCCCGATCTGCAAGGGCATGAGGTAGTTTCCGAAGCCGGCGGCGAGCGGCATGACCACGAGGAAGACCATGGTCGTTCCGTGCATCGTGAACGCCTGGTTGTACTGACTGGCCGTGAGGATCGTGCCGTCCGGCGTAGCCAGCTGGAGGCGGATGAGGATCGCCTCGAGGCCGCCGATGCCCATGAACACCGCAGCGGTGACGATGTAGAGGATCCCGAGCTTCTTGTGGTCGACCGTCGTGAACCACGACAGCGCCCCCGTGGTGGCCTTGGGCCGGCGCAGGAGGGCTCGTGACGGGGCCTGGATACTGCTGGCGGCCATCAGCGCACTCCCTCGTTCTCGCTCGTGGTGTCGGACGCTCGGCGGCTCGGCTGCGGCAGCTTGTTGATGGGAGGCAAGGACGGGCGGCTCACGTGAGCGACTCCAGGTAGGCGACGAGGGCGTCGAGCTGCGAGGCGGTGAGGGCTCCCGAATACTCCTTCATGGTGGCGCCGGGCTTCTCTCCGGGAGCGTTGGCGATCCAGGCCTTCAGCTGAGCGGCGCCCTCGGGCGTGCCCCAGGCGAAGTCGAAGATGGCTCCGGCGTAGAGGTCGCGACTGGCCACGTGGGTGAGGTTGGGACCGAACCGCTCGCCGTCGAAGCCGTCGGCCCCGTGACAGCCGGCACAGCCGAGCTCGGTGAACACCGCCTGGCCCTCGGTGGCCAGGCCGGTGGGCACGACCGGCGGGGCCATCTGCCCCTCGACCCAGGCCTGGTACTCGGCTTCGTCGTAGGCAAGGGCGACAGCGCGCATGTTGGCGTGCGAGAGGCCGCACAGCTCGCCGCACTGGCCCAGATAACGGCCGGGCTCGTCGGCAGCCATCAGCATCCGGACCTCACGGCCGGGAACGGCGTCCTGCTTGCCGGCGAGCGACGGGATCCAGAACGAGTGGATCACATCGATCGAGGTGACGTAGAGCGCGATGTCGCGCTCGGTCGGGATGACGAGCTCGTTGGCCGTCGCGAAGAGCACGGTGGGCACATTGTCGTCGGTGGGCTCGGAGTCGAGGTACTGGTACTCCCACCAGTACTGGTGCCCGACCACCCTGACGTGCACGGCGTTCGACGCCGGATCGTCGGCGAGCTCGAAGATCGTCTTGACCGACGGAACGGAAAGGATCGCCAGCAGGATCGCCGGAGCGATGGTCCAGCCGATCTCCATGGCGGTGTTGCCGTGAACCTGCTTGGGGTTCTCGTTGCCGGGCCGGTGACGGAACTTGATCATGGCCACGATGAGCATCAAGAACACGAGCACGCCAACGGCGGCGGCGATCCAGAACGAGATCTCCCAGAGGTTGTCGGCCTTCTCGGCGTACTTGCCCTTGGGCTTCAGCGCGTTCTGACCGTTGTCGTTCGAGCTGCAGCCGGCCACGAGCACGATGAGCGCACCGATGATGGGGAGCCCCCAGCCTCGATGCCGCCGCGCTGTCGATCGCGGCGCCGGACCCGTCGGCGATCCCGAAGCCGATCCTGACGGAACGCTCGAACGGAGTCGGGCGCCCGAGGTCGAAGTGCTCCGGCGCTCTTCGCGAGCTGTTCTCACCTGCCCCCTCGTTCGTCGATCGGATCGGCCGAGCCGGCCCGACACGCCTTGAGCTTCCTGGGAACCTCGAACCCCACCGGTTGGGCGTTCACCCAGGCTAATCCCGGACGAAACGCTCCTGCGGGAACTGCTCGTGCATCCGTTCACAAGCCGGTACAGACCCTCTGCCGATCGCGCCGCATGCTATCGGCGCTCCCGGTCGTGCGAGCAACTCACGGCCGGCTCGACGTTCACAGCCCCAGCCGATCGAGGACGAGAGGGCGGCGCTGCCAGTTCTTCTCGACCCGCACCACCGTGTCGAGGTGCACCTCCACGCCGAGCAGGCCCGAAAGCTCCTGACGGGCGCTGATGCCCACCTGCTTGAGCACCGCTCCGCCCTTGCCGATCACGATGCCCTTTTGCGACTGGCGCTCGACCCGGATGATGACCCGCATGCCGAGCGAACCATCATCGTGCTCCTCGATGTCCTCGACACTGACGACGATGGAGTGGGGAACCTCGTCGTGCGTGACAGCCAGCAGCTTCTCGCGCACGATCTCGGCGGCGAGGAAGGCCTCGGGCTGGTCGGTGATCATGCCGTCGGGGTAGTACTGCGGCCCGGGCTCGAGCCGACGCACGAGCTCGGACACCAGCGTGTCGACTCCGGCGCCGGTCCGCGCCGAGATCGGGACGAACGCTCCGAAGTCCCCGAGCCGCTCGGCTGCGGCCGAGAGCCGACCGAGGACGACCTCGGGCTTCAAGCCGTCGCACTTGTTCACGACCAGCAGCCGCCGGTCGGGCGCCACACTCGCCAGCGCCCCCGCGATGAACTCGTCGCCCGTGCCGATGGGCGCGTTGCCTTCGACGAGCAGGCACACCAGGTCGACCTGGGCCAGCGCGTCGTACGAGGTTCGGTTGGTGCGCTCGCCCAAGGTGGTACGGGGCTTGTGGATTCCGGGCGTGTCAAGGAACACCACCTGCGCCTCTGCCGTGGTGAGCACCCCCCGGATCTGGTTGCGGGTGGTCTGGGGCCGGTCGGAGACGATCGCCACCTTCGAGCCGACGATCCGGTTGACCAGGCTCGACTTGCCGACGTTGGGCCGGCCGACGAGGGCCACGAAGCCCGAGCGGAAGCCCGAACCGTCGCCTTCGACGCCGTCATCGACGGCCCCGTCGTCGACGTCCCTGCGCTCAGCCACGGTCGGCCGTCTCGATCGCCGGTTCGAGGCGGGTCAGGATGATGCGCTCGATACGTCGGCCCTGCATGCGATCGACCTGAAAGCGGAGCTTCTCGTAGACCTCGGCGTCGCCGACACGGGGGACCTCCCCGGCCAGGTGCAGCACGAAGCCACCAATGGTGTCCCACTCGTCGTCGGGAAGGTCGAGGCCCAGGGCGTCGTTGACCTCGTCGATGGTGGTCCGCCCGGCGATCGACCAGCGACCGTCGGCGATGACCTCCACGAGGGTCTCGTGGTCGTCGTACTCGTCGGCGATCTCGCCCACGAGCTCCTCGAGCACGTCCTCGAGCGTGATGAGCCCTGCGATGCCACCGTGCTCGTCGACGGCGACGGCCATGTGCTGCTTGCGGGTGCGCATCTCGCCGAGCAGCTCGGCGACGCGCTTGGTCTCGGGCACGAAGAACGCCGGACGCAACACGGTGACGACGGGATCGTCATCGCGAGCGGCGCGGGCCGCCACCACGAGGTCTCTCAGGTGCACGATGCCCACGATCCGGTCGAGGGTCCCGTCGAAGCACGGCATCCGGGAGTAGCCGGCGTCGATCACGAGATCGAGCGCCTCGCTGACGGTGCGATCGACGGGGAGCGCGTCCATGTCGGTACGGGGGACCATGGCCTCGTGCACCACGGTGTCACCGAACTCGCTGACCGAGTGCAACAACCGCTCCTCGGCCACCTCGGCGGTGTGATCGGCGATCTCGTCGCGGTCGGCGTCGGGCGCGTCGCCCTGGTCGAACGCCCCGCCCGAGAGCCCCCGCCGGCCCAGCACGGCTGCCGCCCCGAGCGACAGCATCCGGCTGACGACGCGCACGGGCAAGAACGACACCAGGCCGTGGACGATCGGCGCCAGGCGCAGCGCGACGACCTCGAGCGAGCGCTCGGCCAGCGTGGCCGGCACGACCGCACCGAGCACGTACTGGGCCACGACGGCCACGGCCACGGCGAGGACCGCGAGCCACCCGCCTCCGTGACGCTCACCGAAGGCGGCGGCGAGGCCACCCGTCCCCACGATCGTGGCCCACCACAGGAGGTGCACCGAAGCGATCGGACGGCCCGGGTGCTCGAGCAGCGAGACGAGGCGACGCGCCCCGCGACGGCCCTCGGCCTCCATGGCCATGGCCCGGGCGCGGCTGGCCTCGCGCAAGACGGTCGCCGCCATCGCCAGGACGGCCGAAGCGAGCAACGCCACGGCCACGGCCGAGAGCAGAAGGAGATCGGCAGGCTCCACGACTCAGCCGACCCCGTGCTCGGGTCCGAGCCGACCGACATCGGCGCTGCGAGGCCCGCCGTCGCCGGTCGCCCCGGGCTCAGCCGTGTCGGCCCCGGGAGTGTCCGCCGTGTCGGGGCTGTCGGGCGCGCCCGCCGTGACGGGGGTGTCGGGGGTGTCGACACCGTCGAAGACCCGCCAACGATCGAGGTGCCACTGCTGGCGCTGTTCCATGAGCACGCGCTCGGCGTCCTCCTCGTGGTCATACTTGAGGAGGTGGAGCACGCCGTGCACGACGAGCAGGGCCAGCTCCTCGTCGAGGCTCACGGCCCGCTCCTGGGCCTGGCGCAGCGCGACGGCGGGGCACACGACCACGTCGCCGAGCAGGATCGGGATGTCGGGCGACGGCGGGGGTCCGCCCGGGCCCCGCCCGCCCTGGTCGGGCTGTCGGCCCCGCTCGACCAGATCGTCGTCGATCGGGAATGAGAGCACGTCGGTCGGGCCGTCACCATCGAGGAACCGGGCGTTGAGATCGGCGATGGTCAACTCGTCGACGAACATCACCGACACCTGGGAGTTCGCCAACATGGTTGGCGACAGCTCCGCCTCGAGCACCACGCGAGCCAGCGTGCCCCAGCGCATCGGCTCGACGGCCACGTCGGTCTGCTCGTCGGCCAGGAACACGTCGACACCGTCGATCGTGGATCCGATCGGACTCATCAGACCCATGGGCCCCAAGGGTCCTGCGGGACCCGCGGGTCCAAGAGGCCCTCCGCCCGCGGCCATACCCGTGGGGCGGGCGGGCCCGTTCGATCGCCCGTCGCTCATCGCGGCCGCTCATGCTCGGCCGCCTCGGCTTGGCTCTTGGCCAGCTCGAATCGGTCGTAGGCGTTCACGATGTCCTGCACGATCCGATGCCGAACGACGTCGCGGCTGTCGAGCTCGACGAACGAGACCCCGTCGATGGGGCCGAGCACCTTGCGCACGTGCAGCAGGCCGGAGCGGCCCCGCCCGTCAGCGAGATCGATCTGCGACGTGTCACCGGTGACGACGACCTTGGACCCGAAGCCCAACCGGGTGAGGAACATCTTCATCTGCTCGGCCGTGGTGTTCTGGGCCTCGTCGAGGATGATGAACGAGTCGTTGAGCGTACGCCCCCGCATGTAGGCGAGCGGGGCCACCTCGATCGTGCCCTTCTCGAGGAGGCGCTGACCGACCTCGGGGCCCACCATGTCGAACATGGCGTCGTAGAGCGGACGGAGATAGGGATCGACCTTGGCCAGCAGGTCTCCGGGGAGGAACCCGAGGCGCTCCCCTGCCTCCACCGCCGGGCGGGTGAGCACGATCCGGTTGTATTCCTTGTTCTGCAAGGCCTGGACGGCCAACGCGACAGCCAGGTAGGTCTTGCCCGTGCCCGCCGGCCCGATGCCGAACGTGACGATGTTCGACTGGATGGCCTCGACGTAGCGCTTCTGACCGGCGGTCTTGGGACGGACGGTCTTGCGCCCCCGCACCACCGCTTCACCGAGCACCTCGCTGGGCCGGTCGTTGTCGCGCACCATCACGATCGAACGCCGAACGACCTCGGTGTCGAGCGTCTGGCCCTGTTCCAACAACGTGACGAACTCCCCGAAGAGACGGCCGACCTGCGCAGTGTCGGCCTGGTGGCCGGTGATCGTGATCTCGTTGCCTCGCACGAGAATGCGGACCGGGAACGCCGACTCGACAACCCGCAGCAACTCGTCGCGCTGACCGAGCAACCCGAGCATCAAGTGGTTCCCGGGAACGGTCATGGTCACCGTCGAGGGTGCAAGATCGGGGACAGGCGGCGGAACGCTCAAGATGACGGATGGCCCGTCTAGCCCGGGGGCCATAGCAGTCTCCTGGCGCCGAGCACGTGGAAGTGGAGGTGGGGCACGCTCATCCCGCCGTTGGTTCCCACGTTGGCGACCACTCGATAGCCCGGCTCCCCGACCCCGTCGGCGCCGGCGAGGTCGTCGAGCACGGCGACCTCCCGAATGGCGGCGAACAGCTCACCGACGAGGCTGCCCTGGTCGGCCCCGAGCGCGTGCAGGTGGGCCACATGCACCTTGGGAATCACGAGCACGTGCACCGGCGCCTGGGGGTTCACGTCGCGAAACGCGATGGTCGACGGCGTCTCGTGCACCCGCTCCGACGGGATCTCGCCCGCCACGATCCGACAGAACAGGCAGGGTGACCCGCCCTCGTGGTCCGGTGTGCTCATCGCCGTGAAGCGTATTCGACGCCGGGGCCGCTCACGGCGAGCAGCTGCGAGAAACCACCGTGCGACCGCGCATCGGTGCCGGGACGACCGGTGCCGTGATGACCGTGATGATCGGTGCCGTGATGATCGGTGCCGTGGTCCTGGCCCGGGTGATCGAGCAGCACGCCGGTGACCCCGTCAGCGGTGACGCTTTCCTCGTCGGCCACGACCTGCACCACGCGTCCGACGAGCTCGGCGGGTCCCGAGGCGTCGACCCGCACGAAGTTCCCGGTGGTCCCGCGCAACGTCGGCGCTTCAGGGCCGGGTCGGGCCTCCTCAAGGAGCACGTCGAGGGGGCCGCGTCGGCACTGAGCGACGACGAACTCGCGCCGCAACCGATCGCCGATGAGGCGCAGGACGCTCGCCCGCTCCTTGATCACGGCATCGGGAACCTGGCCGTCCATCATGGCCGCCGGGGTGCCGTCGCGCCCCGAGAACCGGAACACATGGAGCTTGCAGTACCGGAGGCGCTCGACGAGGGCGACCGTCTCGGCGAACTCGGCGTCGGTCTCGCCGGGGAACCCCACGAGCACATCGGTCGTGAGGGCCAGCTCCCGAACCTCGGCCAGCGCCCGCTCGGCCACGGCGACGTGCCGTTCGAGCGAGCCAGGACGGCGCATGCGGGCGAAGACCGCGGCGCTGCCCGACTGCAGCGGGAGGTGCAGGTGCGGGGCCAGGCGCGGCTCGTCGCGCATCAGGTCGATGACGGCGTCCGGCAGGTGCGCAGCCTCGATCGACGAGAGCCGAACCCGGACGATCCCGTCGACGGCCAGCACCCGATCGAGCAGTTCGGCCAACGGCCCACGCCCCCCGGAGACGCCAGCCGAGCCCCGGTCGGCGCCGTAGCGGGCGAGATGCACGCCGGTGATGACGATCTCGCCGGCCCCCCGAGCCACGAGGTCGGCGGCTCGGGCGACGATGTCGTCGGCGTCGACCGAGTCGAGCCCGCCACGGGTGGCGGGCACGATGCAGAACGTGCAGGCCTCGTTACAGCCGGTCTGGACCTTGAGGGAGGTGCGAGCCTCGACCCGGCGGGTACCGAGCGCGACCGGCACCCCGAACGTTGGCGTCGAGACCCTGCGCGACGACTCCGTGCTCGACAAGTCGGCGGTGCCGGCCGAGACCGTGCCAGCCGAGGTGGTGCTCGATGAGACGAGACCGGCGAGGCGATCGACCAGGATCGCCTTGTCCTTGTTGGCGACGACGAGGTCGACTCCGGGGATGGCCGCCACGGCGGCAGGCTCGGCCACGGCGTAGCAGCCGGTGACCACGACGGTGGCGTCGGGATGCTGCCGGACCGCCCGGTTGATGAGCTGGCGCGACGAACGCGTCGACTCACGGGTGACGGTGCAGGTGTTGACCACGACGACGTCGGCAGGTGCGACGCCGTCGGGGCCGGGACGACCGGCAATCTCGAAGCCTTGACGGGCCAAGGCGTCGAGGATCTCCTCGGACTCGGCCTGGTTCAGCCGACATCCGAGCGTGTGCAACGCGACGGAGCGAGCCGTCACACCGCCATCGCCCGAAGGCCCAAGGTGTCGAGGCGGTTCGCCAGCTCCTCGGGGCTCGAACCCAGGGCCCAGGCCAGGATCCGGAGATCGTCCGAGCGGATGGTCATGACCCGCCCGTTGAAGTCCTGGCGGGCCAGCGCCACACGATCGACGTAGCGGGCGATGAAGCGGACCTCGTCGCCATCGGCCTCGCGCAGACGAACGAGGTCGAGCGTGAAGCCCTGGCTCAGGTCGATGCGACGGGGCTCGGTGAGGTCGATGTCCTCGGCACGCGGGAGCAGCTGCTCGGCCGGGACGCCGTAGACGTGCGCCAGTCGGAGCAGCCGAGGGACCGAGATGGCCCGCTCGCCTCGTTCGTAGGCGCCCAGGACCGAAGCCTTGAACTCCTGTCCCGACATGGCCTCGACATCTTGCAGCGACAGACGTTTCTGCCTGCGGATCGCTCGGAGACGCTCCCCGACGTAAATGCCGCCAGCATTCTCGTGCTCTTCGTCGCTCATAGCCACCTCGTACCTTCCCCCATGTGCCCCTGCCCCGACGCAGGACCTCGTGACGTCCTGTGAATGCATGTCACGAGCGAGTATTCCCGCGCCCGACCATTCCGGTCGAAATCACGCACTGTTGTAGTACCGCGCGCGTTGTGCGGTCAAGCATGCTGCCACCGCGAGTGCCGCAGTCTCAGCTCGGAGCACGTGATCGCCGAGACTGACGCCCGGAATGTCGCGCAACAGGACCTTCTCAGCGGCGCTGAATCCACCCTCGGGACCCACGATCACGACGAGCCCCCCGACCTCGTGCTCGGACAGGTCGACGTCGAGCACCGACGCGCCGGCCCGCTCGGCGACCATCAGGCCCGGCTCCGTCAACAACGCAGCGATCGTCGTCAGCTCGGCGATCTCGGGGACCCGGGCCCGTCGGCACTGCTCGCACGCCTCACGGGCGATGCGCCCCAGCCGCACACGCGCTGCGGCCGCCTGGCGCTCGTCCCAACGCACCACGCTGTGATCGGACGCCACCGGGATGATCCGGTCGACGCCGAGCTCGGTGAGCTTCTGGACGACGAGGTCGGGCTTGTCGCGCTTGGTGAGCGAGAAGGCCACCGTGATCGAGGGCACCGACATGGGCTCGGCCTCGACCTCGCCATCGGAGTCGAGCGTGACGACACCGTCGCCCAGTTCGGCCACCCGGTACGGCCGCCACCGTCCGGCACCGTCGGCGACCGTGACCGACTCGCCGACTCGTAAGCGCAGCACCCGACGGAGATGATGACCGGCGTCGCCGTCGACCATCACCTGGGGCGCGGTCGACTCCCCCACCACGTGCGCCGCCGCGGCCACATCGGCCGGGAACCGGGACGGGCGCTGATCGCCCGAGGTTCGATCCATCAGCTCGCCCCGCTCTCGCCATCGAAACTGCGTCGCACGCCGGGCGACGCGAACTGTCGCCTGAGTGACGCGGTTACTTGAACGCCGACTTGAGCTTGGAGAGCAGGCCGTGGTCGGCGGGGGCGACGTCGTCACCGCGCAGCTCGGCCAGACGCCGCATGAGGTCTTCCTCGTCGGCGCCGAGCTTCTCGGGGATGACGACGTCGACGTGCACCACGAGATCGCCGCGTCCGCGACCCTGGAGCTGGGTGGCGCCGCGCCCACGAAGCCGGAACACCCGTCCCGGTTGCGTGCCGGCCGGGATCGTGAGCTCCTCGGGCCCGTCGAGGGTCTCGAGCGTGATCCGAGCCCCGAGGGCCGCCTGGGTCATGGCGATCTCGAGCCTGGTCACGAGGTCGTCGCCTTCACGCGAGTACAGCTCGTTCGGGGCCACGCGGATGCGAAGGTACAGATCGCCGGCGACGCCACCGCGCGGAGCGGCGGGGCCGTTACGTGTGCTGCGCAGGCGCTGCCCGTCATCGATGCCGGCGGGGATCTGGATGTCGCGCCGACGAAGCCCCTGGATGCGTCCGTCGCCGCGGCACTCGGTGCAGGGATTCTGGACGGTCTTGCCGAGACCACCGCAGTCGCTGCACGCGCGAGCGGTGACCATCTGGCCGAGCAGCGTGCGCCGGACCTGGCGGACCTGGCCCTCGCCGTTGCAGGTGCGACAGGTGCTGGGGTGCGTGCCCGGCTCGCAGCCGCTGCCGTCGCAGCGCCCGCACTCGACGGGCATCCGCACCTCGATCGTGCGGGTGCAGCCGAAGACCGCCTCCACGAGAGAGAGCTCGAGCTCCATCTCGGCGTCCTGCCCGCGAGGCGGTCCGGCCTGGCCTCGTTGGCCGCCGAAGGGATCGGACCCACCGAAGAACACGTCGAAGATGTCGCCGAGTCCGCCACCGAACGGATCGGAGCCGCCGGAGCCGGGCCCCCCCTCGCCGAACATGTCGTAGCGCCGACGCTTCTCGGGATCGCTGAGCGTCTCGTAGGCGACGGCGATCTCCTTGAACCGGGCCTCGGCCGAGGGATCCTCGCCGGCGACATCGGGATGGTATTGACGGGCCATCTTGCGATAGGCGCGCTTGATCTCGTCGTTGGGGGCGTCGCGCTCAAGCCCGAGGAGTTCGTAGTAGTCAGCCATGGAAGCCCCGAGATTACCGGCCCCGACCCGTCGGGCGTTCAGCGAGGCCTTGATGACGCACAAGAGCCCCAGGTAGCCGACTCGGCCTGAGCCTGCCGCACTCCCTGGGGCCCTCGACTCGGAGGGCGTCCCGGAAGACGTGCCCAGACCGGAGACTGCGGCGCGTGCTCACCCGGACAGGTCCGGCACGGCATCTCGCGATGCCCGCCCAGTCCACCCGTAGATCGCCCCCGTCACAGCTCGGTCGACCCGGCCCGCTGCCCGGAACCCCTGGCCCTGCTTCACCGTTGCGACTTTCGCCGGTTCGGCTCCGCTGGTTTCTGGGATCCGGGACCGTCGCCGTGCCCCGTGCGTCGAACACTGATCGATCGACGCACAAGGGTCAAGGGGAATTCGCGAGATCCTCAGGTTGTCCGCAGAGTTTCTCGCTTGTCCCCAGTGTTTCCACCGGTTTCCCACAGGGTTGTCCACCGCGTGGCCCCCGAGGCCGACGTGATCGGCCTGAACCCCGCTCCGGGGCCGGGGTCGGCCGAGGTCGGCCGAGGTCGTGGCTGACGTCGGCTCAGCGCGACAGGTGACGGCCCAGCCGCTGCGACACCACGGCCACGGCCGAGATGGCCTGGGGGTAGTTCATGCGCGTCGGGCCGAGCACACCGACCATTCCCGCCTGCTCGCCCTCGATCTCGTACGGGGCCAGGACCACGGAGCATTCGCGCAGCTCGGCGAGGTCGTTCTCGGCCCCGATCCGGACGGTGAGGCCGGCATCGATGAGGTCGCGAACCAGCGTGACCACCACGTACTGCCGCTCGAGCAATTCGAGCACCTTGGAGACCGTGTCGGCCGCGGCGAAATCGGGACGCTCGGCAGCGATTCGCGACGCGCCGCCCACGTAGACCGGCTCGCCGGCGTCCCGAGCATGCTGCGACAACGCCTCGGCGACGCGTGCGACGAGCAGGTCGGCCTCGGTGTCACCCGTCGAGCCGCGACCCCCCGACCCGCTGCCCGTGGACACGACGGCACCAGGCGCAGCCGGGGTCGCCGAGCTGGGGAGGGCACCAGGCGCGGCGGTCGCGGGCGGCGAGCGGGTCTCGAGCTCCGACAGGACCCCACCGGAGAGGATGGCGTCAAGGGCCCGGGCGGCCGTGGCCACGGTGGCGTCAGCGAGCGGCTCGGAGACCTCGACCGTGGCCTTCTCGACCACGCCGTTCGAGAGGACGACCACGGCGAGGACGACGTGGGCGGTGAGCGGCACGAGCTGGACCGAACGAACCCGGGCCTTCTCGGCCTGGGGGCCGATGACGACGGCGGTGTGATCGGTGATGCGTGACAAGAGCAGCGACGTCTCGTGGAGCGTGTCCTCGAGCGCCCGTTGGGCCCGGGCGAAGAAGCCGGCGACCTCTTCGTACTGCGGGACCATGGCGGGGTCGGGCGTGCCGAGCTGATCGACGAAGAACCGGTAGCCCTTGTCGGTGGGTACCCGTCCGGCACTGGTGTGGGGCTGCACGAGGTAGCCGTCGCGCTCGAGGACCGTCATGTCGTTGCGGACGGTGGCGCTCGACACGCCCAGGGTTCGGGTCCGGGCGATGTGTTGCGACGCCACGGGCTGCGCGGTCGCAATGTACTCCTCCACGATTGCCTTGAGGACCGACGCCTTGCGGGCGTCCATGGCGCGTGGCTCTGCCGACGTTCGATCGTTGAACCAGCTGTGATCATCCATCGGAACTCCGGTCGGTTGAGCCGACGGCGCCAAGTCTACCGGGCGGCGCTGCGACCTTCGGAGGAGGGGCTCGCCTGCACGCTCATGAGGGACGCCGTGATCTCGTTGGCCAGCAGCCGACCGGCACGGGTGAGCGTGAGGCGGCGACCGTCGAGCACGACCAGGCCGGCCTCGAGGTAGGTGCTCACCAGCGCGGCCACGGCGGGCGAGCGAGGGTCGTCGAGCACGGCACCAGAGCGTGTCCGCAGCGCCAGGGTGAGGCGCTCCTCGCGTGTCCGGAGCTCATCGAGGCGTTCGCTCCCCGCCTCGGGAAGGTCGCCCCGTGCGACGGCGTCCATGTACCGCTCGGGGGTGCGATGGGTCCACCACCGGCGCCCTTCGGTGTGGCCGTGCGCCGCGCACCCGATCCCCAGGTACTCGCCCTGGTCCCAGTACAGCTGGTTGTGCCGGCAGGCGTGGCCGGGACGGGCCCAGTTCGAGATCTCGTAGCTCTCCAGCCCCGCCGCGACGAGGCGATCGTCGGCGACGAGGTATTTGTCGGCCTGATCGTCGTCGTCGGGTCCGTCGATCTCGGCCAGGCGGATCCGACGGTCGAGGGGCGTGCCCGGTTCGACGGTGAGGCCGTAGGCGCTCACGTGCGGCGGATCGAGCGCCAGCGTCCCCGAGACCGTGGCTTCCCAGTCGACGAGCGACTCGCCGTGGGCGCCGTAGATCAGGTCGAGATTGAACGTCTCGAACCCGACGCCTCGGGCCGCGGAAACGGCGCTCTCGACGTTGGCCCGATCGTGGGTCCGCCCCAGCGCGGCGAGCACGTGGGGCACGAGCGACTGGACGCCGAAGCTGAGACGGTTCACGCCCGCCTGCCGGTAGACGCCGAGCTTGGCCTCGTCGACGGTGTCGGGGTTGCACTCGACGGAGACCTCGGCGTCGGGCGCCCGGGGGATCGCATCGAGGATGCGCACCAGCAACTCGGCGGGCAACAGCGACGGTGTGCCGCCTCCGAAGAAGACGCTCGTGGCCGGACGTGGCGGGGGGCCGAAGGCACCGTCGAGACGACGCGCCAGGTCGAGCACGCAGGCGTCGACGTAGCGCTCCATGAGGTGCGCCCGATCGGTCCAGGTCGCGAAGTCGCAGTAATCGCACCGCCGGGCGCAGAACGGGACGTGCACGTACACCCCGAAGCTCATGGTGATGCTCCGCTCGCGTCGGGGCCGTCTCGGCGACGGCCGAGCGGGGCTCTGGCGCCGGCTCTGGCGCCGGCTCTGGCGTGGTCGCTCACGAGCCATGTTGGCCGCCATCGGGGACTTGACCGGGATCGGCGCGTACCCTGGCAGCCAGCACATCACGACAGGAGCTCCCGTTGGCCGTCATCGACGTCGCCGGCTACGTCGCCGACATGAAGGATCACGTCACCGAGCACGGCTTCCACGTCCATGACGAACGCCACTTCCTCGAGACGTACTCGCTGCGCCAGGTCTGGGAGGTCGACCTTCACCCCGACAGCGCGTGCGAGGGCCCCGTCGACCTGCACCTGGCACTCGAGGTCGACCCGCGGGTGCTGCTGTCGTTCGAGGATGCCGTGTTGGCCCTGCCCGACGACGACTTCCCGACCGACGAGTTCTTCTTCCCCCTCACGTTCACCTGGGCCCTTCCGCCGTTGCAGTCGGGTCCCGACCTGCTCGTGGTGGCCACCGAGCTGGCCGGCTTCGGGGGACCCGAGTTGCCGTTGGAGGTCTCGGCCATCGACTCGTTCCCGTCGGTCACCGACGCCTCCGAGCGGTCGCTCACCGTCGTCGCCCGCCAACAGGTGTCGCTGGTGCGGGTGCTGCGCGGCGAGGAGCAGCACTGCTCCACCCTCGACCGCTGCCTGACGGTCTCGCAGTACCTCCTCGACCACGCCGACGGGTGGGCCTGAGCCTCCCGGTGGGCCGCCCCTCCCGTTCCGTGTGCAGACATGCCCACCCGCCGAGCATTCCTGCACAAATTTGGGGACGCGGGGGATGGGGAGCGCCATGAGCGCGCTCGACGGGTTCACGCCGGCAGTTCGGAGCTGGTTCGAGCGGTCGTTTGCCGGCCCCACCGAGGCCCAGGCCCGGGCGTGGCCGGCGATCTCGTCGGGGCAGCACACCCTGGTGCTGGCGCCGACGGGCTCGGGCAAGACCCTGGCGGCGTTCCTCTGGGGGCTCGACCGCATCGCCACCGAACCCATGCCCCAACGCGAGCTGCGCACGCGGCTGGTGTACGTGTCACCGCTGCGGGCTCTGGCCGTCGACATCGAGAAGAACCTGCGGGCGCCGCTGCAGGGCATCCGACTGGCCGCGGAGCGGCTGGGGACCCCGCTGCACGAGCCGACGGTGGGAATGCGCAGCGGGGACACGCCGTCACGCGATCGCCGCGCCTTGATCAAGCACCCACCCGACATCCTCATCACCACCCCCGAAAGTCTCTACCTCATGTTGACGTCGAGCGCGCGCGACACGCTCCGTGGTGTCCGCTGGGTCATCGTCGACGAGATTCACGCCATGGCCGCCACGAAGCGCGGTTCTCACCTGGCTCTGAGCCTGGAGCGGCTCGAAGCCATCACCCACACGCCGCCCCAGCGCATCGGGCTCTCGGCCACCCAGCGCCCGCTCGACGAGATCGCCCGGTTCCTCGCCGGCTTCGAGCGGCCGGGCGTGGCCCGTCCCGTCACCATCGTCGACGCCGGCATCTCCAAGACGCTCGATCTCGAGGTGATCGTGCCCGTCGAGGACATGGCGGCGTTGGGTGAGATCATGCCCGCATCGGCGAGCGACGGGTTCCGCTCGGGACCGGCCGCCGGCGGGCCCCACGGCCCCGAGCGGGCGTCGATCTGGCCTGCCGTGCACCCCCGCATCCTGGAGCTCATCACCCAGCACCGCTCCACGATCATCTTCGTGAACGCCCGTCGCCTCGCCGAGCGGCTCGCCAGTCGCCTCAACGAGCTCGCCGGCGAGGAACTCGTGCGGGCGCATCACGGCTCGCTGGCACGCGAGCAACGGCTGCTGATCGAGGACGAGCTCAAGGCGGGCCGGCTCCGGGCCATCGTCGCCACCAGCTCGTTGGAGCTGGGCATCGACATGGGCGCCGTCGATCTCGTGATCCAGGTCGCGTCCCCGGGCTCGGTGGCCCGGGGCCTCCAGCGGGTCGGACGAGCCGGGCACCAGGTGGGCGAGCCCAGCCGGGGCCGGATCTTTCCCAAGTACCGGGGCGACCTGCTGGAAGCCGCCGTCATCGTGTCGCGGATGCGAACCGGCGCCATCGAGTCGACCCACTACCCGCGCAACCCCCTCGACGTGCTGGCCCAGCAGATCGTGGCCATGTGCGCGATCGAGCCGTGGGCGGTCGACGATCTGGCGGCGCTCGTGCGGCGGGCTGCGCCGTTCGAGGGCCTCACCGACGCCGTGCTCGAGAACGTGCTCGACCTGCTCGACGGCCGGTACCCGTCCGAGGAGTTCGCCGGCCTCCGGGCCCGCCTCACATGGGAACGCCAGACACCGGGTGTCACGCCCGGTCTCACCGTCGCCGAGGCCGGCGCCGACTCCACCCGGGGTCCAGCCCCCGGCGCGGGCCTGCTTCGGGCTGGTGACGGCGCCCGCGGCATCGCCGTCACGAGCGGCGGCACCATCCCCGACCGGGGCCTGTTCGGGGTCTTCCTGCCCGACGGCACCCGGGTGGGTGAGCTCGACGAGGAGATGGTCTACGAGAGCCGCCCGGGCGAGACGTTCCTGCTCGGCGCGTCCACCTGGCGCATCGACCAGATCACCCACGAGCGGGTGGTGGTCGTGCCTGCGCCCGGCGAGCAGGGACGGATGCCGTTCTGGCGCGGTGACGGTCCGGGACGCCCGGTGGAGCTGGGCCGGGCCATCGGGGCGTTCACCCGGGAACTGCGCGACACCATGGCGCGCCCGGGAGGCCGGGGGGCGGCCCTGGTTCGGCTCCAGAGCGACCACGGGCTCGACGCCTGGGCGGCTGAGAACCTCGTCGCCTACCTGGAGGACCAGGCCGAGGCCACGACGACCGTCCCCGACGACCGCACGATCGTGATCGAGCGGTTCCGCGACGAGATCGGCGACTGGCGACTGGTCGTGCTCACCCCGTTCGGCGCCCGGGTGCACGCGCCCTGGGCCATCGCCATCGAGGCCCGGCTCGAGGAGCGCTACGACCTCGTCGTGCAGACCATGTGGAGCGACGACGGCATCATCGTGCGCCTGCCCGACACCACCTCACTCGGCGAGAACGACGGTTCCGGCAACGGAGTCGATTCGTTCCCCATGGAGGAACTGCTCGTCTCCCCGGACGAGATCGAGGCTCTTGTGATCGGCCGGCTCCATTCCAGCCCCCTGTTCACGACCCGGTTCCGGGAGGCTGCGGCCCGGGCCCTGTTGCTGCCCCGCAATCGTCCGGGGCGGCGCACCCCGCTGTGGCAGCAACGCCAACGGGGCGCTGATCTGCTCGCCGTTGCGCTGCACCATCCCGATTTCCCGATCCTGTTGGAGGCCACCCGGGAGTGCATCCAGGACGTGTTCGACGTACCCGCGCTGCGCGAGGTGCTGGCCGACATCGAGTCGCGGCGGGTCAGAGTGGTACCGGTCGAGACCCGACGCGCCTCGCCGTTCGCCACCTCGTTGCTGATGGCCTGGGTCGCGGTCTACATGTACGAGTTCGACTCGCCGCTGGCCGAGCGCCGCGCAACGGCCCTGTCGCTCGACCGTGATCTCCTGCGGGAGCTGCTCGGCAGCGACGAGCTGCGGGAACTGCTCGACCCCCAGGTCCTGGCGGCCGTCGAGCTCGAGCTGCAGGGCCTGGCCGATGACCGCCAGGTCGATGACGTCGACGGGCTCCACGATCTCCTGCGCCGGGTGGGTGATCTCTCGATGATGGAGCTGAGCGCCCGAGCGGTCGCCGGCGCACCGGTCGCGGCATGGGTCGAGGGTCTGATCACACAGCGGCGAGCCATCCTCGTGCGGGTCGCGGGCGACGATCGGGTCGCGGCCGCCGAGGACGGGGCCCGTCTGCGCGACGGGCTCGGCGTGTCGATCCCGGTCGGCCTGCCGGCCACCTTCACGGCCGAGGTGACCGCCGATGACGCGCTGCGCTTCCTCGTGGGTCGCTACGCCCGAACCCACGGGCCGTTCGGCGCCGACGACGCCGCAGCCCGGCTCGGCACGACCGGCCCCCGCGACGTCGCGGCGCTCGCCGCGCTCGAGCGTGACGGCCGGGTCGTGCACGGCTTGTTTCGCCCGTCGGATGCCGGCCCCCTCACCGGTGTCACGTCGCCCGGACGAACGACGGCGGCACCGGTGGCTGCTGGACGAACGGCTGCTGGACGACCGGCGCTCGACATCACGGAGTGGTGCGACGCCGACGTTCTCCGCCGGATCAAGGGCCGCACCCTGGCGTCGCTACGCAGGGAGGTCGAGCCCGTCGAGCATGCGGCGCTGGCCCGCTTCCTGGTGTCCTG
This sequence comes from Actinomycetes bacterium, assembly GCA_031362415.1. GTDB lineage: Bacteria > Actinomycetota > Acidimicrobiia > IMCC26256 > VFJJ01 > VFJJ01. The sequence goes on from JANLSK010000040.1 coordinate 50,955, forward strand.
GCACGGCATCGGGAGCGATCGCGACGGCGCCGACTCGCTCGTGGAGGTCATCGAGCAACTCCAGGGCGCGGTCATCCCGGCGGGCATTCTTGAAAACGACGTTCTCCCCAGCCGATTGCCCCGTTACCGGCCGGCCGACCTCGACGCGCTCTGCGCGGCCGGGGCGCTGGTGTGGATGGGCGCGGGGAGCGGCCAGGTGGTGCTGGCGTTCCGTGACCGGGTGCGGGCCCTGGCTCCCGAATGGGCCGGCGGAACCGGCGGGACCGGCGGCGCTGTCGGCGACGGGGTGGATGCACCGTCGGGGCCGATCCATCGGGCCCTGCGGAGCCACCTGGAGGCGCGGGGGGCGTCGTTCTGGCTTGAGCTCGTGAGCGCTGCGGCGACCGTCGGCACCACCGACGACACGGCCGTGCTCGACGCCCTGTGGGATCTCGTCTGGGCGGGAGAGGTCACCAACGACACGATGGCACCGTTGCGGGCGCGGCTGGCTGCCCGCCCCCGCACGGCGTCGAACCAACGTCGGGCGCCCAAGCCCCGCCTGGGCCGGCTCACCCGCTTGGGGCCCCCGGCCGCCGCTGGACGATGGTCGCTGGTGGCGCCGCTGATCGAACCTCGACCCTCGCCGACCGAGCTGACCCACGCACGAACCTGGCAGCTCCTGGAACGCCACGGCATCCTCACCCGGGAGGCCACGCTGGCCGAGCGGCTGCCCGGCGGGTTCTCGGGGGTGTACGCCGTGGGTCGGGCCCTGGAGGAGACCGGTCGTGTGCGCCGGGGATACTTCGTCGCTGGTCTCGGCGCCGCCCAGTTCTCGCTCCCCGGCGCGGTCGAACGTCTGCGTGCGGTCAGGGAGCCCGCCGGGGCTTCCACGACCTCCACGAGTGCCGCCAAAGGCGCCCCGGTCGCCAGCGTCGTGACCCTGGCCGCCGCCGACCCGGCGCAGCCCTACGGCGCTGCGCTCCGCTGGCCGGAGTGCGAAGGACGGCCCAGCCGGTCGGCCGGGGCCTACGTGGTGCTCATCGACGGTCGGCCGGCGGCGTTCCTCGAGCGCAGCGGCCGTGCGGTGACCACGTTCCCCGACCCCCACGCCGAACCCAGCGCCAACTCCGACCCTGACAACGACGGCAACGGCGGAGGCTGGGTGGTGGAGCTGGCCCGCCTCGTCGAGACGGGCCGGATCGCCAAGCTCGAAGTGCAGCGCGTCGACGGCGTGGCCGTCCGAGAGTCGCCGTGGGCCGATCGGTTGCGGTCGGTCGGCTTCGTCGACGGCTATCGCGGGATGGTGGCCCGACGGTGACCGCACCACGAGGACTTGACCGAGACCGACTCCGAGACCGTGTGCGAGACCGTGTGCGAGACCGGAGGAGGGTGAGCCGTGCCCGAGGGTGACACGATCCACCGCAGCGCCGACGCCCTGCGATCGGTGCTCGTCGGTCGAGTGGTGCTGCGATTCGACCTCCCCCGCCATCCGAGCGGGATCAGGCCGAGCGTCGGGACGACCGTCGTCGACGTGAGCGCACGGGGCAAGCACCTCCTCGTATCGTTTTCCGACGGGCTCGTGCTGCACACCCACATGCGGATGTCGGGGAGCTGGCACCTGTATCGGCCGGGCGAAACCTGGCGCCGGTCACCGACGAACGCCCGGGTCGTCATCGCCACAGAGGACGCCGTCGCCGTCTGCTTCTCGGCGCCGGTGGTGGAGGTTCTCGACGAGGCCGGCGTCGCCCGTCATCGCATCCTGTCGAGCCGGGGTCCCGACCTGACGGCGGCCGGTGCCGCCGACACCGCGACCCTCGAGTCCGTCGTCGAGACGGCCGTCGAGCGGCTGCGGAGCTCGAGCGACACCGGCACCGAGATCGGGGTGGCCCTGCTCGACCAGCAAATCGCCTCTGGCATCGGCAACGTCTACAAGTCGGAGGTGTGCCACGCCTGTGCGGTCGATCCGTTCACGCCCGTTCGCCGCATCACCGACGACACGCTGCGAGCCTTGTATCGCACGGCATCCACGATGCTGGCCTTCAACCTCGACACCGTCGCCCGCACCACCGTCGACACGGCGGCCAGCCCTCGCCATGGGGGAGGCCTGGTCGCGGTGTACGGCCGGGCCGGGCGACCGTGCCGGCGCTGCAGCCCGCCCCCGCTCATCCGATCTCGCCGTCAGGGCGAGGAGCAGCGGAGCACCTACTGGTGTCCGTCGTGCCAACGGTGATCGGCGCTCCGCTCCACCGCTCGGTTCACCAAGCTTTGGAGGGGCACTCCTACACTCAGGAGAGCCCATGACCCCCGTGACGCCCATCCGATCCACACCCGGCCCGACCGCCGAACGCGCCCTGCCCCGAGGGTCAGAGAAGGTGTCGACCGTCGACGCCATGTTCGACCGGATCGCGCCCCGCTACGACCTCGTCAACCGGGTGATGACGTTCGGGCTCGATGTGCGGTGGCGGCGCCGGACGGTGCGCAGCCTCGGCCTGTCGAAGGGATCAATGGTCCTCGACATGGCGTGCGGGACGGGCGACCTGTCTCGTGAGCTGCTCAAGCAGGGACTTGCCGCTCTCGGGTTCGACCGCTCGGCTGGGATGCTCGCGGCCCACCGCGGCCGCTCCCCCATCGTGCGGGGCGACGCCCTGGCGCTGGGCGTGCGCACCGGCTCGGTCGACGGGCTGGTGTGCGGCTTCGCCCTGCGGAACTTCGTGGAAATCGAGCCGTTCCTCGCCGAGGCCCACCGCGTCGTCCGTCCCGGGGGCCGGATCGCGCTCCTCGAGGTCGATCAGCCCCGGAACCGGCTCGTGCGCGCCGGCCATCGGATCTACTTCCAGAAGATCGTCCCCATCGTGGGGGGGCTGTTGTCCGACCGCTCGGCCTATCGGTATCTGCCACGGTCGGTGGCGTATCTCCCACCCCGGGCCGAGTTGCTCGAGTTGCTCCGCGGGGCGGGGTTCACCGCCGTCGAGCACCAGGTGCTCTCGGGCGGGATCGCCCAGCTCCTGACGGGTTCTCGGCCATGACCGGCCACGTCCGCCCGGTCACGGCCCGGGTTCGCTGGTTGGAGCCCGCCACCTCCGCAGGAACCGACGACCTGCTCGATCACGCCGCGCTCGACGGTTTCGTGTGGCTCAGAGCCGGTCAGGGCTTCGTCACGAGCGGGACCGCACAGCGGATCGCCGTTCCCCACGGGCCGGCCCGGCTGGCCCGGGTCGCCAGCACGGTGGCTGAGCTGCTCGCGGCTATCGTCATCGACGATCCCGACGGCGTGGGCGCCATCGCCCGCCCCCGAGCCGTGGGCGCGCTGCCGTTCGACCGCGACCAGCGCGGCGAGCTCCGCATCCCCACCACCCTGGTCGGACGTGACCCTACCGGGCGTTGGTGGCGCACCGACCTCGTGGGCCCCCATGGTTCCGCCGGTTCCCCGGACGGTTCTGAGGACGGTTCCACCGGTTCCCAGGGCGGTCCCACCGACGGGAGGCGATCGCAGAGGGCTGGGGATGTCGCGTGCTCCGACGGGAACCGGGCTGTTCGTCGCCGGGCGCCCGGACGCTTCACCGTGCATTCGGTACGGACACCCGGGCAGTGGATGGACGCCGTCGAACAGGCCGTCGCGGCCATCAAGGACGGCCGGCTCGAGAAGGTGGTGCTGGCCCGTGAGGTGATCGTCGACGCCGACGCACCCTTCGACCGCACGGCCGTCCTGCGCCGCCTGCGCGACACCAATCCCATCTCCTACATCTACGGCGACGCGTCGTTCGTGGGCGCGAGCCCCGAGCTCCTCGTGCGCCGCACGGGCGACCACGCGGAATGTGGTCCGATGGCGGGGACGGTCCGCCAGGGTGCCGGTGACGACGAGCGGCTGATCGCCGAGCTGGCGGTCAGCGGCAAGGATCTGGCCGAGCACCGACTCACGGTTGAGGCCATCGAGCGGTCGCTGCAGACCGTGAGCCGACGACTCACGGTGCCGGAGCGACCGTCAATCACCCGCCTGCCCACCGTTGCCCATCTCACCACCCGCATCGAGGCCGCACTGCGCACCCCGGCGCCGACGGCTCTGGCTCTGGCCGGGCTGCTCCATCCGACACCCGCGGTGGGTGGGGTCCCCACGGCCGAGGCCATCGCCTTGATGCTCGAGCTCGAGGGCTTCGATCGCGGTCGCTACGCCGGCCCGGTCGGCTGGGTCGACGCGGCCGGCGACGGCGAGTGGGCGGTCGCACTCCGCTGCGCCGATCTCGACGGACGCCGGGCCCGCCTCGTCGCCGGATGCGGCATCGTCGAGGGCTCCGATCCCGACGCCGAATGGGCCGAGAGCCAAGCCAAGCTCGAGCCCATGCTGCGAGCCCTCGTCCAGGTCTGACCCCCACCCGACCTCCCCACCCTCCCCCGAAATTTGCGCCGGAATTTGGGAAGGGGTTGGGGAGCCGGGTGCCGGCAGAGGCAGCCACGTAGGGTGAGTTGGGGCTCAAGGATCCGTCGGCCGTCGCCGATACCTGGAGTGCTGACGGATTCGTAACTGGTCACGGATTGACCATCACACGGGCTGGGGCCTCTTCGACGGCAACCCGACCTCCGACGCTCTCTTGGAGTGGTGATGCTCGTTCGTCCGACGTTCTCCCGCCCGGTCCTCATCGACCTGACCGCCGAGCCGCTCTTCGCCGTGCCCGGGGAGCTCGTGCTGCCCGACGAGCTGGAGGCCCCACCGGGCCTCGGCCCCGAGCTCCTCGACCGCAGCGGCACGGTCCGCTGCGAGCCGTACGACTGGGGCCTCGCCGCCCAGGCATTGCGCTTCACCCTCGCCGACTCCGCGCTCCAGTCGCTGGGTCGGGCTCGACGGGCGCTGCACAACCAGAGCTCGGCGCTGCATGCGATCGCCCAGAACGAGATCGGCCGGGCCCAGCGGATGCTGACCGAGCTCCGGGCGTTGGCCGAGGTCCACGACCTCGACGACGATCCCGAAGCGGGCACCGTCGACGTGCTGTGCGCGCTCTACGACTTCTGCAACGAGCGCCTCGTGGCGGCCTTCGACTCCGGCGACGACGCGATGCTCGACGCGGTGGCCGACGTGCTCGTGGAGCTGCGCACCGCGTTCTCGCCCAACCTCTGATCGACCGCCTGCCACACGGCACGGTGCTGTTCGACGTTGCGCCGGCGGTCTGTGCGCACGAGAACCAGGCGCACGCCCCCGGCGGCCATGGCGGCCGTCACCGCCACCCCGACGTCCTGTGCACCGCTCGCGATGGTGGCGGGCACGCCGTGTGCTGCGGCCAACGCCGCCAGGTCGACGCCGTGCGGGGTGCCCCAGAGGGTCTCGAACATGGCCTGATCGTCGATGGCGGCCTGGGGGAGGAACGAGAAGATCCCGCCGCCGTCGTTGTCGATTACGACGAGCACGACGTCGACACCGCGTCGTCGCACCCCGATGAGGCCGTTGACGTCGTGGAGGAACGCCAGATCGCCACAGAGCCCGACCGTCGGCGTTCCCGGCGATCCCAGGGCTACGCCGACCATGGTGGCGACGAACCCGTCGATCCCGTTCATCCCCCTGTTGGCCATGATCCGCAACGATCTCCGGGGTTTCATGAACCACTCGAGATCGCGTACCGGCATCGACGACGCCACCACGAGCGTGGCCCCGTCGGGGACAGCTTCAGCCACGTCGCGAGCCACCCGTCCTTCGAACGGATCGTCGCCGAAGCCGGTGATGGCGTCGTCGATCGCTGACCGGGCGGTCGTGTCGGATGCGATCCACGACGCCCCCCACGACTCCCCGGACGACGGATCAGGGCGAAGAGCGAGGCTCGACAGGAAGTCCGCGGGATCATCCACCACGCGCTCGACGGCGCTGCGGGTGGGGTCGACCCACGCAGCGGCGGGATCGACGACGATGTGCGGCACCTCGGCGAGCCACTGGGTGGTCAGCTTCGAGGTGAGCGGGGCGCCGACACGGACCACCAGCTCGGGTCGGTGGTGATCGGCGAAGACGGGCGCCCGCACCAGGGCCTCATAGGCCGCAATCACCCCGGGACCCGGGAAGCGCAGGCCCGAGAGAGCATCGGCGAGAACCGGCCATCCGGTGCGTGCGATACAGCGCTCGATGTCGGCTTCCGCGAGCCACCGGTCGGCGCCCGCCCCGAGCACGAGCACCCCCCGCGACACCAAAGGGCGCGCACCGAAGCCACCCCCGGCCGCCTCGGCTCGACGGGCGCCGATCGGGGCCGACACGATCCACGGGGCGTCGTCGGCTCGACCCTCGATCACCGGTGCGGGCGCTCCCGTAGGCAGGAGCGGCTCCCTGAAGGCCAGGTTCAGATGCACGGGCCCGGCCGCGCTACCGAGGCCGCCCGTGGCCTCGATCAGCGCCCGAGCCGCGAGCGGTCGCCAGGCGCTGCGAGCAGACCAGGCGGCCACGGGGACGTCGCTGGCCCAGCGAACGGCATCGCCGTAGAGGCCGTGCTGGCGCATGGTCTGGGGCGCCCCGGTGTCGTGGAGCTCCCAGGGACGATCGGCGGTGCACACGAGCAGCGCAACCTGTCCGTGATGGGCTTCGACAACCGCCGGATGGAGGTTCGCCGTGGCCGAGCCCGAGGTGCACACCACGACCGTGGGTCGCCCGGTGGCCTTGGTGAGCCCCAATGCGAGGAACCCGGCGGAGCGCTCATCGACGTGCACGTGCACGTGCACCCGACCGTTTCCCAGCAATGCCATCGACAACGGGGTGTTACGCGAGCCCGGCGCCACGACGGCGTGGGTGAGCCCGCCCCGCACCCACTCGTCGACGACGGTGCGCACGAACGCGGTCTGCACGTCGACATCGACACCCGGGACATCGGCACCCTGGACGACGGCAGCCGGGGCGTCGACGCCAGGGACATCGGCTCCCGAGTGGTCGTCTCCCGAAGCCCGGCTCGGGTCCAGCCCGCGGTTCATGGCCATCGCCGAGGCCGAACGCCTAGGGCCGCTTGGGGAATCGCTCGAACTCGGGTCGACGCTTCTGCACGTAGGCGTTGCGGCCCTCCTGGGCCTCCTCCGACAGGTAGTACAGGAGCGTGGCGTCACCGGCAAGCTGTTGGATACCGGCAAGCCCGTCGTCGGCGGCGTTCATCGACGCCTTCAGCATCCGCAAAGCCAGGGGCGAGTGCGTGAGCATCTTCCGACACCACGCCACCGTGGTCTCCTCCAGCTCCACCAAGGGCACCACGGTGTTCACCAGGCCCATCTCGAGCGCGGCTGCGGCGTCGTACTGCTCGCACAGGAACCAGATCTCGCGTGCCTTTTTCTGTCCGACATGGCGGGCCAGGAGCCCCGAGCCGAAACCGCCGTCGAAGGAGCCCACGCGAGGACCGGTCTGGCCGAAGCGGGCGTTGTCGGCCGCGACAGTGAGGTCGCACACCACGTGGAGGACGTGCCCACCGCCGATGGCGTAGCCCGCCACCATGGCCACCACCGGCTTGGGGCAGCGCCGTATCTGGACCTGGAGATCGAGCACGTTGAGCCGGCCGATCCCGTGCTCGTCCTTGTAACCGTCGTCGCCACGCACCCGCTGATCGCCACCCGAGCAGAAGGCCTCGTGCCCCTCGCCGGTGAGGATGATCACGCCGACGGTGGGATCGTCGCGAGCCACCTCGAACGCATCGCGCAACTCGTTGAGGGTGCGGGGCCGGAAGGCGTTGCGCACCTCGGGTCGGCAGATCGTGATCTTGGCGATGGCCCCGTCGGTGAAGTGCGCCGTCTCGTAGCGCACGTCGGTGTCGTCGGCGAAATCACCATCGGTGTGACGAACCCAGTCGGCTCCGACTCGGATGGGATTGGCCGAGGCGGCCGTGGTGGGCGACCCAGCATCGGGGGCGGTCGGCGTCATGCGGTTTACCGTAGCGGTCGGCTCCGATCACCTACCGAAGCGGACCCCATGCTCTTCGACGTCGCCCTGCCCTCGTCTCCGCTGCTCGACGTCGCCGAGACGGCCATGCTCGTCGACCGGCTCGGGTTCGACGGGCTCTGGTTCCTCGAGGGTGGGCGCGAGGCCTACCTCGGATCGGCCATCGCCGCCGTGAGCACCCGCCGGGTCATGGTGGGGACCGCCGTCGCGCTGGCCTTCCCCCGTTCCCCCATGGTCACGGCCCAAATGGCGTGGGAGCTCGCGGAGGCATCCCGGGGCCGCTTCGTGCTCGGCCTCGGCTCGCAGATTCCCGTCCACAACGCCCGCCGTTTCTCGGTCGACGGCTCCCGTCCGGCGGAGCGCCTGCGCGAGTACGTGCTGGCGCTGCGGGCGATCTTCGCCGCCTTCGCCGGGCGAGCTGCCCTGCGCTTCGACGGCGAGTTCTACCAGCACACGCTCTTGCCCCCGACGCTCACCCCTCCCGCTCACGAGTGGCCCGACATACCCATCTGGCTGGGCGCCGTGGGCCCCCGCATGGCCAGCGTGGCCGGTGAGGTCGCCGACGGCCTCCACGTGCACCCGTTCCACTCCCGCCGGTCACTGTCGGAGGTGATCATCCCCTCGGTGCGAGCGGGTCGACTCGCTGCCGCGTCGAGCGCGGGCGCGGGCGCAGGGGCAGGGGCAGGGGCAGGGGCGCCCAGGCCGTTCACGGTGTGCGCGCCGTGTTTCGTGATCGTGGGCGATGGCGAGGCCGAGCGTGAGCCCCAGCGAGCAGCCGTGCGCGCGCAGATCGCCTGGTACGCCACGACACCCGCCTACCAGCCGACCCTCGACGTGCACGGTTGGGGCGCGCTGCGCGAGGAGCTCCAGGGCCGCCTCAGAGCCGGTGATCACACCGGCATGGCCGGCGCGATCACCGACGAGATGCTGGCCGAGTACGCGGTCGAAGCCACCTGGGACGCGCTCCCTGCGGCCCTGGCCCGTCGCTACGAGGGCCTTGCCGATCGCGTGGTGTCACACCTGGCCACGACGACCTGGTCGGCGCAACCCGCCCTGGCCGAGCGATGGGCGACCATGGCCGAGCAGCTCCGGGCCATCCCCGACAATCCCGGGCAACCCGGCGTCTGATTCCCGCTTCGGAGCAGATCGGCTCAGGACCGATGCCCCGGGTTGCCGATACCCGAGATGTGAACGTACAAGCCGCAGCCGCCCAGCTCTCAACCCTCAACATGTCATCGTCTGCGCTCGCCGGCACGGCGACGTTGCAGTCGGTCGACCCGAGCGCCGGGCCCGGCGGCAGCCCCGGCCCCACGCCGCTGCGAGCGTCGAGCGATACGGCAATGGTCAGCCAGCTCGGCCAGAACATGTACGCCGCCTCGCTGCACTCCCATGCCGCAGGCGCCGCACACGACGACGCCGAGTAGCAGCCGCTCCGGCACGCCGCTCGGAAGCGGCCGTCCTCGACGCGCGACCGGTCAGTCGTCGAGACGAAGGGCGGAGATGAACGCCTCCTGGGGCACCTCGACCCGCCCGATGTTCTTCATGCGCTTCTTGCCCTCTTTCTGCTTCTCGAGGAGCTTGCGCTTACGGGTGATGTCGCCGCCGTAGCACTTGGCCAACACGTCCTTGCGCTTGGCCTTGACGGTCTCCCGGGCGATGATCCGCCCGCCGATGGCCGCCTGGATCGGCACGTCGAACAGCTGTCGGGGGATGAGCTCCCTGAGCTTCGACGCCATCTTCTTCCCGTAGTCGTTGGCCCGATCGCGATGGACGACCGTCGAGAAAGCGTCGACCGGGACACCGTTCAACAGCACGTCGACCTTCACCAAACTCGAGGTGCGGTACCCGGCAGGCTCGTAGTCGAGTGACGCATATCCGCGAGAACGCGACTTCATCTGATCGAAGAAGTCCATGACGATCTCGCCCAATGGGATCTCGTAATGGATCTCGACCCGTTCCGGCGAGATGTAGTCCATCTTCTTCATCTCGCCCCGTCGCCCCTGGGCCAGATCCATGATCGAACCGAGGAACTCGGTGGGCGTGATGATCGAAATGGCCACGAAGGGTTCCTCGATGTGATCGAGCTTCGACGGCTCGGGCATCGAGGAGGGATTGTCGATGATCTCCATGCGCCCGTCGACGAGGAACGCCTGGTACTCGACGCTGGGGGCCGTGGCCACGAGCGAGAGGTCGTACTCGCGCTCGAGGCGCTCACGCACGATCTCCATGTGCAATAAGCCGAGGAAGCCGCAACGGAACCCGAAGCCCAACGCTCCCGAGGTCTCGGGCTCGAAGGTGAACGACGAGTCGTTGAGGCGCAGTTTGTCGAGCGCGTCGCGGAGGTTCGGGTACTCGTCTCCCTCCACCGGGTACAGGCCGCAGAACACCATGGGCTTGGGCTCGCGATAACCCGAGAGCTCGGCGGCGGGCCGGGTCGTGGTGGTGACGGTCTCGCCCACCTTGGCCTGGCCCACGTCCTTGATCCCGGCGATGAGGTAGCCCACCTCGCCGGGTGAGAGACGGTCGACGGGCGTGTTGGCCGGGAGGCGATAGCCGATCTCCTCGGCCTCGTGGGTGTCACCTGCCTGGACGAACAGGACCTTCGAGCCCGATACCAGGGTCCCGTTGAAGATCCGCACGGCGGAGACGACACCCCGGTACGGGTCGTAGAGCGAGTCGAAGATGAGGGCCTGCAAGGGAGCGTTCGGATCGCCCTGAGGTGCCGGCACCCGGTCGATGACGGCGTCGAGCAGCGCTTCGACGCCCGCACCGGTCTTGGCCGAGATACGGAGGATCTCCGACGCCGGGATGCCGAGAACCTTCTCGATCTCGCCGGCGTAGCGGTCGGGATCGGCGGCGGGGAGGTCGATCTTGTTGAGCGCGGCCACGATCGTGAGGTCGTGCTCGATGGCCTGGTAGCAGTTGGCCAACGTCTGGGCTTCGATCCCCTGCGACGCGTCGACGAGCAGGATCACGCCCTCGCACGCGGCCAGCGAACGCGAGACCTCGTAGCCGAAGTCGACGTGACCCGGCGTGTCGATGAGGCTGATCGCGTAGCCCCGGTGATGCAGGCGAACGTTCTGGGCCTTGATGGTGATCCCGCGCTCGCGCTCGAGGTCCATCGAGTCGAGGTATTGGGCGCGCATGTTGCGCGGGTCGACGGCGCCGCACATCTCGAGCAGGCGATCGGCCAGCGTGCTCTTACCGTGGTCGATGTGGGCGATGATCGAGATGGCGCGCAGACGGTCCTGGGGGACCACCAGCGGGGAAGGAGTGCTCACGGTCGCGTTCGTCCGCCAGGCTCGTCAGGTGGGAACTTCGAGGGTAGTCGGCGCACGGGGGCACGCTGCGACCCAACGTCGACTCGCCTGCTACCCTGCCCCGGCCGTGCGGAACTCGCTGTCGGATCCGTCGATCCGCCCGTTTCCCTTCATCGATCACGAACGCCCATCGCACCCACCGCGGGAGTCATCCAAGCACCATGGCGAACATCAAGAGCCAGATCAAGCGGAACCGTCAGAACGAGATCCGTCGCCTGCGCAACAAGTCGACCAAGTCCGAGCTGCGCACCCGCGAGAAGAACGCCGAAACCGGCGCTGTCGGCGACGATGCCGGCTCCCTGTGGCTGCTGGCCCAGAAGCGTCTCGACAAGGCCGCGACCAAGGGCGTCATCCACAAGAACCAGGCCGCGCGACGCAAGTCCCGCCTGGCCAAGCGCATCGCCAAGCTGCAGAAGGTCAGCAGCTGAGTCGAGTGCCGAACCGCAGTACTCGGGGTGTGCCACCCCCGCTGCCGCGATCACGTTTCATCGAGGGCCGCCGCTGAGCGGCCCTCGATCGCGTCTACGCCCCGCTCGTGGTCGTGGTGGTGGTCGTCGTGGTCGTCGTGGTCGTCGTGGTCGTCGTGGTCGTCGTGGTCGTCGTGGTCGTCGGGATGGGGACCAGATCGAGATCGACCGAGTCGAGCACGTAGGTCTCGGGACGCCCCAGACGCGGGAATCGGAGATCGCTCAACGAGATGGTGATGCCAGCATCGTCGAGCCGGCGGATGTCGATGCGCCCGAAGGGTTCGGCCAGGCGTGCGGGCAGCTCCACCTCGCCCTGGTCGGGAGGGCGGAAGTACACGCAGATCCCGTTCAGCTCGCAGTCGGTGCTGAACGAGCCGACCTGGCCCGTCCAGCCCGGTCCGCTCACCGTGTAGAGCTCCACGTCGAGCAGGAAGCCCACCTCGTCGGCCGTACGGATCTGGTAGTAGGGATTGCCGGCGTTGGAACGGAACCGGGCCACGAACGCCGTCAACTGCTCGTCGATCTCGACCGTGATCGTTCCGTCGCCCGTGATGGCGCCGAGCGCTATCGGCGGCACGGTGGTGGTCGTCTCGCCGGGGATGGTGGCCTCGGTGGCCTCGGAAACGAGCCCCGTGGTCGTGGTGGAGCTCGAGGTGGTCGTCGCACCGACCCTGGTGGTCGTGGTCTGGCCCAGCGCAGCGAACGACAGTGGCGTGGTCGAGGTCGTTACGGCAACCGCTCCCCCGGTCCTCTGGGGGTTGCACGCCGACAGTGCCAGCATCGCGGCGAGCGTCGCAGCCAGCGCCACGACCCGCTGGGCGATGGCAGAGCGTGGGCCCGCTCGGCGTCTGCTCACCGGCGAGCCCGAGCGGGGCGACCCGAACCCGTCGAACCCGTCGAACCGGGCGGCCCCCGGCGGCGTTGACGGGTCACGGTCACCAGGCGGGTGACGAGGATCTCGATGAGGGCTTCGTCGGGCGCACGACTGGCGCCTCGGAGGTCGAGATCGGCTCGGGCCAGCAGGTCGTACGCGGCCCGGATCCCCGACGAGTCGAGCGCCCGGGCCTGCTGGAGCGCCTTCTTGGCCACGTAGGGGTGCGGCGGGCGCCCCCCCAGCTCCTTGAGCGCGTTCACCGCAGCCTGCTCTCCCTGGACCGTCGGATCGTCGAGGCGCAGCAGTCGCCGGTAGTGGCCGTGCAGGACGGCCATCAGCTGGAGCGGGTGCATACCCGAGGCTTCACGCAAGCGGTGAAGCACGGTGAGGGCGCGGGTGAGATCGCCCTCGTCGATGGCGTTGGTGAGCTCGAACACCGGCACGCTGCCGGCCTCACCGAGATAGGGCTCGACCTCGTCAGCACCCAGGCGCGTGCCCGCCCCGAACGTGGCGATGAGCACCTCGACGAGCGCCGGGACACGACCAGCGTCCTCACCGAGACGGGCTGTGACGAGCTCGATCGCGTCACGCTCCAAGCGCAGCCCGGCGCTGCGGCTGTGCTCGGCGAGCACCTCGGCCAGCTTGGCGTCGCCGCCGACGGTGACGCCTCCAACGGCCGTGAGCGCCTTGCCCAGCGCCGCTGACGGGGCCTTGTCGCCCAGCTCGAGAACCAGCACCGACGTGGGCTCAGGCTGGGCCAGGTAGGCGATGACCGACTTGATCTCCTCGGCGGTGAGCACCCCTGCGCTGCGGACGACGATGACACGCCGAGCCGTCCCGAACGGGAAGGTACGGGCCGCGTCGAGCGCGGTGAGCATGACGGCAGCCTCGACCCGGAGCTCCGACGCGTCGACACTGGCCCGGACCGAAGCCGACGGCGAGGCCACGTCGAACTCGTCGAGCGCGAGGCTGCGATCGTCGGACCCCACGAGCTCGTCGACCAGCCGCCCCAAGGCCTCGTGGCGCAGGGTCGTATCGCCACCGGCGACCACGTAGACCGGTGCCACCGCGGGTGAGCTCGCCGCCATGCCCGCCGCCTTCAGGCCCCGGCCGACGCCGACTCGGCCTCGGCCTCGGCCACGGCTGTGGCCGTGCCGTTCGCTGTCGCTACGCGAGCAGTGTCGGATACGCCAGGGCGGGCATCGGCTGGACGGTGGCCGTCGGGAACCACCGGCGGGGCACCGGCGACCGTCGTGGACGTGGCGGCGATCCCCGGATCACCCGTCGACGCAGGATCGAGGTGCGCAGCGGCCCAGCGGGCATCGAGGATGGCCTCGATCGTCCGGGCGACCCGCACCGACTCCTCGACGTGGTGCACCCGCAGGATCCGGCATCCGTGGGCGACACCGAAGGCGACCGACGCCAACGAGACCTCGGCCCGATCGGTCACGTCGAGATCGCACAGCTCGCCGAGGAACCGCTTGTTCGACGCCGAGAGCAGCAGCACGTGTCCGAGACGGGCGAGTTGCTCGCTCTCGCGTTGGAGCACGGCGCTCTGCCAGCGGGACTTCCCCAGATCCAACCCGGCGTCGACGACGATCCGCTCGGGCGCGATGCCGTGCGCCTCGGCCTGACGAGCCCGGTCGACCAGGAAGGCGCGAACATCGGGAACGAGATCGTCGTAGAACGGCTCAGGATCGGCCACCCGGGGGCGGAGCCGGATGTGGGTGGCGACGACCGTCGCCCCGCAGCGCGCCGCTGTCGACAGATATCCGGGGTCGGCAAATCCGCTGATGTCGTTGCCGATCACGGCCCCCGCCGCGCAGGCCTCCTCGAGCACCGGGGCCCGCCAGGTATCGCAGGACAGCGGAACGTCGAAGCGCTCGTGGAGCGCGGCGATGGCCGGAACGACCCGGTCGAGCTCCTCGGCCTCGGTCACTTCCTCGCCCGGCCCGGCCTTGACCCCACCCACGTCGAGGATGTCGGCGCCCTGACTCACGATCTCCTCGGCCCGACGGAGGAACGCATCGAAGCCCCACGTGCGGCCCTGGTCGTAGAACGAGTCGGGGGTTCGATTGAGGATCCCCATGACCAACGACCGGGTGCGCAGGTCGTAGATGCGATCACCGAGTCGGAGGGTCCACATGGTGTGGCCGAGCCTACCCGGAGGGCCCCGCAGCTCCCGGGCCACCAGACGGGACCGGGAGCGGGACACGCTCCGGGCCACCAGACGGGTCACGGGTCCGTCCAGCCCGGGGGGCGCCACGACGCCAGCGGAGCACGGCGCCCAGTGCCCCGACCGCGCCCACCAGGGCCCAGGCCGCTCGGGGGCCGATGGCCACGGGATGGCGGGCCGCGACCGACGCCACGGCTTCGACCCAGCGCAACAGACCCAGCACCGGCCACTGCAGCACCTCGGCCGCCAGGGGCCACCACGGTCGAACGAGACCGCCGAGCACGCCCGAGACCAGTCCCAGTACCGTGATCGCGCCGGCCGCCGGCACCGCGAGCACGTTGGCCGGTATCGACACCAACGACACGGTCCCGAACACCGGCAGCAGGATCGGCGCCACGCCGAGCTGCGCCGCCAGCGTCACCGAGGCCACCTCGGTGAACCACGCCGGGCCCGGGAAGCGTCGGCGGATGGGCTCCGACAGGAGGAGGATTCCAAGGCTCGCTCCCGACGAGAGCAAAAAGCCCACCGAGTGCAACAAGAAGGGATCGGCGAGCAACAGCGCGGTCACGGCGATCGCCAGGATACGAAGCCCCGCCGTCGGCCGTCCGAGCGCCGAGGCGCTGACCGCGACGATGGCCATGGCTGAGGCTCGGAGAACCGACGGTTCCCAGCGCGTCACCGTCCCGAAGAGGATCACGACGGCGACGCTGAGCATCCAGCGCGTCCGCCACGAACCCCGCCGCAGCAGCGGCCGCAGGCCGCCGAGCACGAAGGCCACGTTGGCGCCCGACACCGCCAACAGATGGCTGAGGCCGGCGGCCCGGAACTCGTCGGTGACAGCCGTTGGGATCGACCGGGTGTCGCCGATCAGGAATCCGGCCAGCAGTCCCCTCTCGGGCGAGGGCAGCGACGCTCCGCCTGCGAGCACGAGGCCCCGCACGGTGTTGGCCATTCGCCAGAGCGGCAAACGGGCGGGAGCCACGTCGACCATCTGCACGACGTCGAGCTCCCCCACCACGTGACGGCGCCACATCCAGGAATCAAAGTCCTGTAAGGGTCCGAGCCGACCCAGCACCACGATCTCACCCGCGGCCGCGAGCGTGGCCACTCGCCGGGCCTCGCGTCCCGCAGCCCGCACGATCACATGACGGTCGCCGCCCGAGCGCCATTCCCCGGCGGAACCCGCAACCGGCTCACCGGATCGGTCGACCACCAGGAACGCACGTGTCCGAACCTCGACCCGCGCCGTACGAGCACCGGGTCCGAACGTGTCGGGATCGCCCACGAGCCGGCCCCGCAACACCACCAGGTCGCGCTCGAGCACCGGCTGCGTGAGCGGCGAATGCTCGAGCCCGTCTCGCGCCCGGAGCGTGAGCGTTCCTGCCACCGCCGCCACCCCGATCAGCGCAACACAACGCCGAGCCCGCACGTCACCCACCAGCAACGCCGCCAGCCCGGCCAGCCCCGCCACCGCCAGCAGCCGCCAGCCGGGAGAGGCCGGCCCTCGATGCCCCGCCGCGATCCCCACGATCACCGACCCGAGCACCGCGCCCGGTCCCCATCCCAACCGGGTGCGGGACTCGCCGCCAGACGACAGTTCCGGCACAGAGAACGGGCTCACACCGTCACCAGGGGCTCGAGCTGGGCGAGGCGGCTCTCGCCGATGCCCCGCACGTCGAGCAGATCGCGTGGCGAGCGGAACCCTCCTCGGGCGTCGCGTTCAGCCATGATCGCTCCGGCGATCGACGGCCCGACCCCGGGCAAGGTCTCGAGCTCGGCCTGGTTGGCCGTGTTCAGGTTCACGGGCTGCGGCAACGGGCTCGGTGCCGATCCCGAGGACGAGCCTCCCCCGGCTCGTTCGCCATCGACGACGGGCCCCGGGGTGCCGCCCGACACTCCGACACCTGTACCGGTCGCCGCCGCACCTGCTCCGACAGCGCCTGTGACGGTCTCGCCGAAGAGCGGGACGCCGACGCGCTGGCCATCGATAAGCGGCTGAGCCCGGTTCAGCGCGTCGACATCGGCCCCGAGCACCGGGCCACCGGCAGCCAGCACGGCATCGTCGACCCGGGCCCCCGCCGGCAGCCGATACACGCCCGGCGTAGCGACCGCCCCGGCAACGTGGACGACGATCGTTACCGGAACCGGCACGGTCGAGGCGTTGGTCGTCGCCGCCCCGAGGTCGGTCGCCGGGCCTGTCGGCACGCCGGCAGCCGGGTCGGCGGTGGCAACCCCAACGGAAGCAGGGGGCGGCGACGGGCTGGCGGCACGCGCTGTCGTGGTGCTCGGGACGGCGCCGGTGGCCGGATCGGCCGATGCGTCATCGACCCCGGCCCGGTACCAGAGCCATCCGGCGAGCACGGCAACCAGCGCCAGGGCAACAGCGCCGAAGCGGGGGTCGGAGCGCAGCCGGGACAGCCGATCGGCGAGCGACGGCCCTCGACCGTCGGGCAGGCGGGGCACGGAGGAGATGGGAGCTGGTGCCGGCGCCGCTCGGGGCGCGTCGGCCGAGCCGTCGGAGAACATGGGTATCGTCACCTCCGCCGCACAGGCGCGCGGCACCGGTCGGAGCTATCGAGAGCAGACCGCGGAGGGAAGCGGGTGGGTCGGCGACCGCCGACGCGAACAAACGATCGTTGGAGACGGTAGCAAGTGCGGCGGCTCGTGACCAGACCCAACCCGACGACGATTGTGCTACGCGCCGCTTTCGCTGAAAACCACGGGCTCGACCTCGAAGTCGTTGTGGTCGCCGACGACGTAGACGAGTGACGAGCGCTCAGCCTCGGGCACCTCGAAGCAGAAGGTGACGAGCCCGGTCTGTCCAGGGACGAACTCGAACGTCGACTCGATCACCGAGCTGTCGAGGAAGCAGGCGAAGGCATTGTCGAAAACCTCGGAGCCCAAGGCCTGTACCACGATCCCCGGTGTTCCCGTCAACTCGTCGCCCGTGTAGGTGGCTTCGACGATCACCACGAGGAAGACGTTGCCAGGCTCGGGCGCACCGAAGAACTCGTCGACGAGGCCGCCAGCGACGCCATCCTCGACCCGGGTGAGCGACGCCGACCATCCAGCCGAGAACTCGAACCCGGTGCCCAGCGCAGCCGGGTTCCCCGGCGAGCCGGGCGGGCCCCCGGAGGGCGGACCCGACGCCGGTATCGGTGGAGGGTCGGCGGTCTCGGTGGAGGCTTCGCTGAACACCCTCGGCTCGCCGTCGAAGTCGAACACGTTCTCGAGGGCGAAGATCACCGAAGCGCGCTCGTCGACGGGGATCTCCACACAGACCGCAAGCGGCGCCGTCTGGCCCGGCCGGAAGTTGTAGGTGCTCGGGGCCAGGTTGGCGTCGAGCAGGCATTCGAACGATGTCGCGAAGACCTCGGAGCCAAGGGCCTCGATGAAGATGCCTGGCGATGCCGTGAGCTCCTCACCGGCGTAGGTGACGTCGGCTGAGACGGCCAGGAACATCTGGCCCGCCGCTGGTTCGCTCGAGAACTCCCCCAGCAGACCCTCAGCCGTTGCGTCGCGCACCGATGCGATGGTGGCAAACCAACCGTCGCCCAGGTCGAAGATCGTCCCCAGCGCCGCTGGGCGCTCGCGGGTGCCGAGGCCGTCACCCCCGGCGTCGGCTGATGTGGCGTCGGCGCCGGTTGACGCATCGTCGCTGGCGCGACGGTCGTCGCCCTGCCGGTCGTCGCCTGTGGTACGGCGTGTCGGCGAATCGGCACCGTCGGCGTCAGATGCCGCCGGGGTCTCCGATGGTGCGGCGTTGTCACCATCGCCATTGCGGATCAGGACGATCGCACCGATGGGCACGCTCACCAGAGCCAGGACCGCCACGACGATGATCCCCGCCACCACACCCGTGCGCCGCTTCGGGATCGGCCCCGGGACCGGTTGCCCCGGGGCCGGCCACGGGCTGGCCTGGTCGGGCCACGGCGCCGGATCGCCGCCCGAAGGGGGCGACAGCGGTGGCGACAGCGGCGGCGAAGCCGACGCCCATCCCGGAGGGGAGCCGAGCGACGTTCCGAACTGGGGTACCGGGGGCTGCTCGGGTGCCCAGTGGGCCCGGTGAGCCGGATCGGGATGCGTGTCGGGCGGATACCACCTGCCGTCTGATGCCTGCCACCAACCGGCGCGCCCGTCGTCCACGAGACTCGACGCTAGGTCAACCCGGGGCCGGATCGCGAGGTGGGCGGGCCCACTCGCCGGCGATGCGGTAGGCCTCCTCCTCAAAGGGAATGCTTCGGTAGGCGGCCTTGTGTCGCCCCTTGTGCTTCACGAGCAGCGTTGCGTAGTCGCGCAGATACCGGTACGTGAACCGCAGATAACCCAGGTCGCGGTATTGGCGGACGTGCACCAGCTCGTGGGCCAGCAGGGTGGTGCGATGTGCGTGGCTCCGGGTGAGGAACACGAAGCGTCCCATGGTCATTCCGTGCGCGCCCGGCAGCCAGGGCACCACGATCACCACGGCCCGTGCCCGGTCGAGGAGCGGCACGATGTCGTAGTGGCGCAGCTCGGCGGCCACCAACCGACGAGCGCGAAACATCTGGGGGCGAGCACCCAGGGCCGGAAGCCCGGCGCCTGTCACCATGGTCAGCCCACCACGATGTTGAGGAGCCGGCCGGGCACCACGATCACCTTGCGCACCAACACGCCATCGAGATGACCGGCGACGCGGTCGTTGGCCCTGGCGGCGGCGAGCAGCGTGGCCTCATCGCCAGCTTGCGAGGATGCCACGGTGATCTGCCCCCGCACCTTCCCGTTGATCTGGACCGGCATCTCGACCAAATCCTCGACGATCAGCGCCGGGTCGGCCACGGGAAACGCCTTGAACGCCAAGGGCTCGGCGTGCCCGAGGCGCGACCACAGTTCCTCACAGAAATGGGGGGCCATGGGGGCGAGCATCAGCACCAATGGCTCGGCCACCTCGACGGGTAACTGTCCGGTTACGCTCACGATCGGTGTGAGGTGGTTCGTCAGCTCGATCAGCTTGGCGATGGCCGTGTTGAAGCGCAGGTCCTCGAGGTCGTCGGTGACGGCGGCGATCGTCTTGTGCAGCAAGCGCATCGTGCCTCCGTCGAGGCCCGCCGCCCCAACTGCCGAAGCAGCCGCCGAGCCCGCCCCGTCGCCGGACGCTCCCATGTTGAGCGCGCCCGTCTGCTCGTTCACGAAGAGGCGCCACACCCGCTGCAGGAACCGGTGCACCCCGACGATGTCGCGTGTGTTCCAGGGCTTCGACTGCTCGAGACGGCCCATGTACATCTCGTACAGGCGCAGGGTGTCGGCGCCGTAGTCGCGGCAGATCTCGTCGGGCGCCACGGCGTTCTTCAACGACTTGCCCATCTTGCCGAACTCGCGGTTCACCGGCTCGCCGTCGTACAGGAACTGGCCCTGCTGCTCGACGACCTTCTCGGCCTCGACGTAGGAGCCGCGCTCGTCGGTGAACGCAGCGGCCTGGATGTAACCCTGGTTGAACAACCGCTGGAAGGGCTCGGGCGTCGAGACGTGACCGAGGTCGAACAGGATCTTGTGCCAGAAGCGGGCGTACAGCAGGTGCAGCACGGCGTGCTCGACCCCACCCACGTACAGGTCGACGCCGCCGACGTTCGCCGAGCCGGCACTCTTCGACCCCGTGGCCCCGACCATCCAGTAGGCCTCGTTGGCCGGATCGACCAGAGCATCTGCATTGTCGGGGTCGAGGTAACGCAAGTAGTACCAACACGATCCGGCCCACTGAGGCATGGTGTTCAACTCACGCCGGTAGGTGCGCAGCCCGGCGCCTTCACCCAGATCGAGCTCGGCGGTCGTCCACTCGGTGGCCCGGGCCAGGGGCGGCTCGGGGAGCGCGTCGGGATCGTCGGAGGTCTTGGGCATGAAGTCGTCGATGTCGGGGAGCTCGACCGGCAGCATCGATGCCGGGACCGCGATCGGTTGGCCGGTCTCGTCGTAGACGATCGGAAAGGGCTCGCCCCAGTAACGCTGCCGGCTGAACAGCCAGTCGCGCAGCTTGTAGGTGACGCGTCGCCGGCCGTGCCCCTCGGCTTCCAGCCAATCGATGATGCGGGCCTTGGCCGCGTCGACCCTCAGCCCGTCGAGGAACCCGGAGTTGATCGCCGGCCCGTCACCCGTGAAGGCCCCGCCCTCCCAGCCCGCAAACGGCTCGACGGTACGAACGATGGGCAGCCCGAAGTCCTCGGCGAACTCCCAGTCGCGCTCGTCCTGGCCGGGGACGGCCATGATGGCGCCCGTCCCGTAGCCCATGAGCACGTAGTCGGCGATGAACACGGGGACGGGGCCCCCGGTGGCCGGGTTCGTGGCGAACGCGCCGACGAACACGCCGGTCTTGAGCTTCGACTCGGCCTGACGGTCGATCTCGCTGCGCGCGTTGGTGTAGTCGCGATACGCGGCGACGGCTTCGCGTGGCGTGCGATGCCCGTCGGCGGGCGAACCAGCGAAGCCACCACCCCGCTGGATCGACGGGGTCCCCGGGGGCCACGCCGAGGCGGTGATCTCGTCGACCAACGGGTGCTCGGGCGCCAGCACCATGTAGGTCGCGCCGAAGACCGTGTCGGGGCGCGTTGTGAAGACGGAGATCGCGATGTCGCTCCCGGTGCCGCCGTCGGCGACAGCGTCGTCGGCGACGACCGGGAAGGCGATCTCGGCGCCTTCGCTCCGGCCGATCCAGTTGCGCTGCATGAGCTTGATGGGCTCGGGCCAGTCGAGCGCATCGAGGTCGCCAAGGAGCCGGTCGGCGAACGACGTGATGCGCATGACCCACTGCTTCAGCGGACGCTGGTACACGGGGAAGTTTCCGCGGTCACTGCGACCCTCGGCCGTGACCTCCTCGTTCGCCAGCACGGTCCCCAGCCCCGGACACCAATTCACGGGCATCTCGGAGCGGTACACCATCCGGCGGGCGTCGATCTCGATCCGACGTTCGAGCGGCGACAGGTCGCTCCAGGCCCGGCCACTGCGTGTAGGGCGGGAGCCGTCGGCCAGCTGGGCTTCGAGCTCGGCGATCGGGCGGGCCCGTCCGCTCGCGGGATCGCACCAGGAGTTGAAGATCTGCACGAAGATCCACTGGGTCCAGCGGTAGTAGCCGACGTCGGTGGTCGAGATCCCCCGGCGGGGATCGTGGCCCAGCCCCAGCCTGCGCAGCTGGGCCTTCATCGACGCGATGTTGCTCTCGGTCGTGATGCGGGGGTGCGTTCCGGTCTGCACGGCGAACTGCTCGGCCGGCAGCCCGAACGCGTCGTAGCCCATGGCGTGCAACACGTTGAAGCCCCGCATGCGCTTGAAGCGTGACCAGATGTCGGTGGCGATGTATCCCAGCGGATGACCGACGTGCAGCCCGATTCCCGACGGGTACGGGAACATGTCGAGCACGTACAGCTTGGCCAGGGCCGCTCGTTCAGCGTTGGGCTCGCTCAGTGGACCGGTGGGATTCGGCGACCAGAACGTGCGCTCGGCGTCCCAGTGGTCCTGCCAGCGGAGCTCGATCTCGTTGGCCAGCGCGGCGGTGTACCGGTGCAGCGGGATGCCGTCCTCGGTGTCGGCTCCCGGCACCGTCGGGGCGGTTGCGGGCTCGTCGACCTGCTCGTTGACCATCCGATCAATCTACCGGCCACCCCCCGAACCCCTGCGCTCGATTGCGCGCCGCGCCGGCTACCCGGGCTCGAATCCCGCGTGCGGGAGCTCCGAGCTCGATCCGGCGGACCCGTTTGCTAGAGTCCTGCCCGCATCACGGGGCTGTAGCTCAGTTGGTAGAGCGCTTGCATGGCATGCAAGAGGTAGGGAGTTCGAAGCTCCTCAGCTCCACCCCAAACCCCCAGGTCAGCCCGGCGCTGACCTGGGGGTTTCTCGCGTCCCGGCCCGCGACGTAGCCAGCTTGGACGAAGCCTTTCGCTCGCTGGCTCCGTCGGCGTTCTGTCGACCCAACTCAGAAGGGGGCCTGGCATGGCGCAGAAACCGACGGTGCGGTGGAACGAAGGCGCGGAGCGGTGGATGGCCTGGGGTCCGCTTTCCTGACGGCTCGCGCCCGCAAGGTCGAACGAGTCTCCAAGAGGGACGCCCAGAAGGATCTCGACGATCTCATAGCGCTCCGAGCCACCGGCGCCACGGTCGAGCCCCGCCACGAGCGACTCGCGACCTTCGAGCAGGTCATCGACGGCTGGCTCGACGCCGGCTGTCCGAGCGTCTCATCGACGAGTCGAACCCGTCACGCCCGGGAGAAGTCACCGAGCACGATCGCCAACGCCCGCACGCTGCTCGACGTGCACGTCCGAGCGACGATCGGCGGCCTCCGGGTCGACCGCACCACAACGACGCGCCTCGAGCAGCTCTTCCAGAAGATGGCCGCGTCAGGCCTGTCAACGAGCACCGTCGACCGCACCTGGCTCTACGTCAATCACACCTGCCAGCACGCCGTCCGCCAGCGTCTCACCAAAACGAACCCGGCCGCGACGGTGCTGCTGCCCGTCGCCCGTCCGGCCAAGCCGCGCAAATCGCTGACCATCGTCCAGGCGCAAGCACTCCTGACCCGAGGCATCCCGGCATCGTCGACGCCGGCAATGTGGATCACCGGCCTCATGTGCGGCCTCCGACCGGGCGAGCTTGCCGGCCTCCGATGGCCCTTCGTCGACATCGACTCTGCCGAACCCTCGATCACCGTCGCCGAACGTGCCCAAGAGCTCGCCCACACCCATCCGCTCGGCCAAGGCACGCTGGCTGAGACCAGCACCGGTGCGCAGGTCATAGATGAGCTGCCCGAGCGCGAGATCCTGCTCCACACCGGCACGAACCTCCGGGGCAGGCTCGCCACGACTCCTCTTGACATCGTCCCAGCGTGAGTAGTTGGCCATCGTCATCAATCCGTCGACGGGAAACGGACCGTAAACCGCCTCTGCGGCCCTGCATGGCTCGGGCGACAGCAGGGAGCTCGACGTTGGCCGCGGCGTGCATCATCGGACAGACGCGATCATCGCATAAACACGATCATGGGCCAGTTGGCGGCTTTCCCAGGCCTCCAGAGCGGGACGGCCGCATTGACCAAGCTCCGGACGTCGGTCGTGACCCAACGAGAGACAACGCCGCAACGTCTCCGGCTCTGGGCGAGGGCCGGGCGGCCCAGACGTCCCCGGCGATTCTGGCCCAGCTTCAACGGTTCGAGGCGACCGCCTCCAGACATGGCTTCGTCGACGACGGCGGCCCAACGACGGGTGGACGCCTCCACTGACATCAAGATAGGTTGATACAATGGACCCGGTGATCCTGGCCAGTGCCCGCAGACACGGGGTCACCGACGACGACATGCTGCACGCCTACCGCAACCCAGTCCGAGTCTTGAACGCGGTGACCTGACCATGCTCGTGGGAGCCGACAGCTCGGGGCGCCTCCTCGAGGTCGGCGTCGCGACGGGTGAAGGCATCGACTTCGTCGTCCACGCCATGCCGGCACGACCCAAGTTCCTGAGGTGATCGCCATGCCCCGATCCATCCAAGAGATCCTCGACCACGCCGACGAGCTCGCAACACAGTTCGAGCGCTACGAACCCACGACCGAGGACGATCAGCCCGTCGAGGAGTACCTGCTGCAGCGCGCCGTCCTCGCTCGCGCTCGCAGCGAACGCCAGATCGTCGAGGCCGTCGAGGCCGCGCGCGCGGCCGGCATCTCGTGGAAACGCATCGGCACGCTCCTGGGCACCTCCACGCAGGCAGCCCACCAGCGCTACGGCGTCCTGACGCAACCTTCCTAACTCGCCCAACGTCGAGGCGGAGCAACGATCACACCGACCGCGAGCTGTCCCTGCACAAGTATGAGGCGGATCGCCATGTGTAGGGGCGGCCGCCGAGCGAGCAGTGGGGAGTTATCGGCTCGCCGTGTGGGTCGACCCGATCGCCAGGACTGGGCGGTGCCTCGTCGAGCTACGGGTTGACGGCGGTACGTCTCCCGTTCCGGGCCCCCCTTATGTGCGTACGCGACCGGTCTCGTAGGCCCAGATGGCGATCTCGACCCGGTTCCGTGCGCCGAGCTTGCTCATCAGGCTGGCGAGGTGGGTCTTGACGGTGCTCAGGCTGATGTAGAGCTCGTCGGCAATTTCCACGTTGGTGAGACCCCGGGCGACCGTCACGAGCACCTCTTCTTCGCGAACGGTCAGCGGGGTGACGGGCTCGGCCCGCGACGTTCCCGACGGCGGTTTCGAGAACGTGGCGAGGAGTCTGGCGGTCACGCTCGGCGCGATGAGCGCATCGCCTCGGGCTGCTGCCTGCATGGCTTGCACGAGCAGTTCGGGACCGGCGTCTTTGAGGAGGAACCCACGCGCGCCCGCCTTGAGGGCTCCGTACACGTACTCATCGAGATCAAACGTCGTGATCACCACGACCGCAAGCGGGTCGGCAACCTCGGGTCCGGCGAGTTGCCGAGTGGCTTCGATGCCGTCGAGGTCAGGCATGCGGATGTCGAAGAGACACACATCGGGTCGCAACCGGCTTGCGAGGGCGACCGCATCGCTCCCGTTGGCAGCCTCGCCAACGACGTCGATATCGGGATGGGCGTTGAGGATCATCCGGAGCCCGGTCCGAATGATCTCCTGATCGTCGGCGACAACGACTCTGATCGTCATGAGCCGCTGGGGTTTCTGGGTAGCACGGCATGCACCGTCCAGCCTCTGACCCCGTCTGGTCCGGCCTCGAGCGTGCCGCCGACCAGCTTCGCTCGCTCGGCCATCCCGATCAATCCGAATCCCGGCGCCGAACGGGGGTCGAAGGCGCCCGTGTCGCCGTCGTCGTCAACGGTGAGCCGCACACTCGATTCGTCACCGCGAACCGTGACCTGGATGCGGCTTGCGTGGCGTGCGTGCCGGACGGCGTTCGTGATCGACTCTTGGGCCAGTCGGTACAGCGCGGCATCGATCGACGGCCGGAGCCGCTCCAAGTCCCCGGAGAGCTCAACCTGCACGTGGGGCCGATCCCCGATGCTCGAGGTGAATCGCCCGATGTCGGCGACACCTCGCTGAGGGGCGAGATCGGGCTCTTCGCCTTCCCGAAGCACACCAACCATCGCTCGCATCTCCGCGAGCGCCCGCGAGGCCTCCTCCTCGATGACGACGAGCGCGTCGAGTGCCGCCGCGGGATCAGACCGCGCGACGACGCGACCGGCCTGAGCACGTATCACGATCGCCGAAACGTGGTGGGCGACCGTGTCATGGAGCTCACGGGCCAACTCCCCGCGTTCGAGCAGCTTGACTTGGTCTATCCCGCGGAGCCGGGCCTTGTCCTGGTAGCGGACCGCGGCGCCGATCGCTGCGGTGAACGGCACCACGAGAGCGCCGGCGATGAGGTCGCTGACGGGAATGGGGTCGAACGCGCTGAGCGCGACCGGGATGAGGACCACCGACATGCCGATAACGACCTCACGCCCAGCGCCCCAGCGAAGGAGCGCATAGGGGAACAGGAGCACGAACACGGCGGTGCTCAGGCCCTCCCAGTAGACGCCGGCCACGAGTGATACGACGTCAACGATCGCGATCGTGCCCCACGCCATCGTCACGGCCGCGAGCGGGTGGGTCCGTCGCCAGAGCAGCAAGGGCACGATCGCCACGAACACGGCGACCGAGGGGGCACGCCAAACGAGGTCATCGCGAACGAGGCCCTCGACGATCGCAGTGGGCACCAACACGGCGACAAGCGCCCCGTCCCGCCATACACGCGCTGGCGCATCCGGCGCCCGAGGCTCGCTCCACAACGAACGCAACACGTCTGAGATCACACGCCCAGAGTAGGGAACCCGGGCAGGTTGCGGATCGGCCGAAAGAACGAAACGCAGACCGCCCCTTCGGCCGACCGGGAACAGCCGGTGGCCCGATGTCACCGCCGGTCAGTTCCGAGACGATGACCTCATGAACGCTCCGACAACGACGACGAGATCAACACTGCCCCCCACGACCCCCGCCGGCGGTGAGCCGGCGGGCAATCGGACCGCGCTTCTCGGCCGAATCGCCGGCTGGTGCTTCGACCACCGGCGCAAGGCGGTGGGCGTGTGGCTCGCTGCGCTCGTGCTGGTGTTCGGCGGCGCCGGCCTCGTCGGCTCGAATTTCAGCTCGTCCTCCTCCGTCCCCGACTCCGGCAGCGCCGCAGGCTTTGCGGTGCTCGACGAGTACTTCCCCGGTCTGGGCACGGGTGGACAGTCGGGAACCATCGTGTTCAGGGCGCGCCAGGGGTTCGACGAGCCTGAGGTGAGAGCAGCCATGGAAGCGCTGTTCGCGCTCGTCGACGCCGGGTTCCCCGATCCCGACGGCGTACCGCAGCATCCCGGTGCCACCGTCATCTCGCCCTACTCCGAGCAAGGGCGGGGCCAGATCGCCCGCACAGGCACGTCCGCCAACCAGGTCGCCTACGCGCAGGTCAACCTGTCGGCGGCCGTCGACGACATCGAATCCGGGCTCCTCGGTGAGGCCATCGGCGAGCATGCCCCCGCCATCGAGGGCCTCGAGGTACTCACCGGCGGGCAGTACCTCGCCGTGGTCGAGCCTCCACAGACGGAGTTGATCGGCCTGGCCTTCGCCATGCTGGTGCTGATCATCGCATTCGGGTCAGTGCTGGCGATGGGTCTCCCCATCGCCGTGGCGCTCGGCGGCGTCGGCGCCGGTATTGCCACGACCCTGCTACTGAGCCACATCTTCACCATTCCCGGCGAGACCACGCTCCTGGGAATGATGATCGGGCTCGGTGTCGGTATCGACTACGCCCTGTTCATCGTCTCGCGCTACCGGGAAGGCCTGCGCGAGGGTCGCTCCCCCCGGGCGGCAACGGTCGCCGCCATGGAGTCAGCGGGGCGAGCGGTGGTCTTTGCCGGCACCACCGTGATGATCTCGATGCTCGGGCTCCTCCTCGTGGGCATCGGATGGATCGGAGGGATGGGTATCGGCGTGTCGGCCACCGTGCTGGCCACGATGCTCACGTCCACGACGCTCCTCCCGGCACTCCTCGGATTCGCGCGGGAGCGAGTCGAGCTCACACGCTGGCGGGGCCTCGTCGCCGCGGGCTTCATCGCGATAGCGCTCCTCGCGCTCGGGTTGGCAATGGCGCCGCTCGCGGCGATCGGCGGCGTGCTCGCCGTGGTCACGCTGCTCGCGAGCGTCGCCGTTCGGCCGCTGCGTCATCCGATCCCGCGGCGGGCGTCCAAGCCCACGCGAGCGACCTACGCGTACCGCTGGAGCCGCATCATCCAGCGCAGCCCTCTGCGGTGGCTGATTGGCGCAACTGCTCTGCTCCTCGTGTCGGCCGCACCGGTCACGAGCATCCGCCTCGGCTGGGCCGACGAGGGGAACTTCCCTGAGGACACCACGACGCGGCAGGCCTACGACCTCCTGGCCCAGGGCTTCGGACCCGGGATCAATGGCCCGTTCGTGATCACCGTCGTGCCCGATGTCGATGACTCACCCGAGGACGTGCTGCGGCTCCACCGAGCGCTCGAACGGACTGCCGGCGTCGCTGCCGTCACGCCTCCCACCGCCGACAACCCGGAACGCCCCGGCGCGTACCTGATGAGCCTCGTGGCGACGAGCGCACCGCAGGATGAGGCGACGAGTGACCTCGTCCGCCACCTCCGCCGCGACGTCATCCCCGCCGCCGTGACGGGCACCGAGCTCGACGTGCAGGTCACCGGCAGCGCCGCAACCAACATCGACATCACCGACTTCCTCGCCGACCGCATGCCCATCTTCTTCGGCGCAGTGCTGGCCCTTTCGTTCGTGCTGCTGATGACGGTGTTCCGTTCGCTGCTCGTGCCGCTCAAGGCCGTTCTCATGAACGTGCTGTCGATCGGGGCGGCCTATGGCATCGTCGTCGCCGTGTTCCAGTGGGGTTGGGCCGGCCAGGTGCTCGGCATCGAAGGCGGACCCATCAACCCGTTCATTCCGATGATGCTCTTCGCCATCGTGTTCGGGCTTTCCATGGACTACGAGGTCTTCATGCTCTCGCGTATCAGGGAGGAGTACCTCCGCACGGGTGACGCCACCACGTCCGTCGCCGACGGCCTGGCATCCACCGCCCGGGTGATCACCGCCGCCGCTGCGATCATGGTCGTGGTCTTCGCCTCCTTCATGCTCGAAGACATCAGGGAGATCAAGCTCTTCGGCCTCGGACTCGCCGTCGCCGTTCTGCTCGACGCCACCCTCGTACGCATGGTGATCCTCCCAGCCACCATGGAGTTGCTCGGCGACCGCAACTGGTGGATCCCCCGGTGGCTCGACCGGCTCCTGCCCCACCTCGAGATTGAACGCTCAGGCGAGCCCCTGGAGCGGCCCGCCAGCGATCGACCTCACCCGGGAGTCGCGCCGGCGCCGGCACACGTCCCGGATCGTGAGCCCCAGCCCGTGGCGTAGCCGCACGGGACCCACCGGGACCGCCTCCGTCGGCCCATGACGACACCACCTCGAGGAGCTGACCATGCCCACGGCCTTGGCCGCCCATCCGATCCAGTTCGACGTCGACTTCCCCGACACCCCGCGTAACCGGCTCACGACCTTCTTCCGGTTGATCCTGGCCATCCCGATCCTGATCGTGCTCACCGCGCTCGATACGACGGGGTTCGATGTCGTCGAAGACAGCGGCGCATCCATGATGTGCATCGCCGCCGGGATCCTGTTCATCCCACCGCTTCTGATGATCGTCGTCCGCCAGAAGTACCCCCGCTGGTGGTTCGACTTCAACGTTGCGTACATGGGACTGCACAACCGGGTCCTGGCCTATCTGCTGCTCCTCCGGGACGAGTACCCCTCGAGCGATGAGGAACAGGCGGTCCACCTCTGCCTGCGGTATCCCGACGTGCGCGCCGACCTGAACCGGTGGATGCCGCTCGTGAAATGGTTCCTCGCCATTCCGCACTACGTCGTCCTGGTCGTCCTCGACGTCGGCGTGGTGTTGGTCACCATCGCCGCCTGGTTCGCCATCGTCTTCACGGGCCGCGCCCCTCAACGCCTCTTCAACTTCACTGTTGGTGCCATGCGCTGGCACAACCGAGTCATCGGGTATGCCTTCACCCTCGTCACCGACGCCTATCCTCCGTTCCGCCTCGGGGCCTGACCTGACATCTGGCGACGCAACGGGGCAGGCAGGCGCACCGCTCGGCGGAGTTTCACAGGCTTCCCTTGAGGTCCGACCGAGGCTTCAGCCGACGGACCACTCCAGGGCTGGGGGGTCGACCCGGGCGCAACGGGGTTCGCCCCGGCCGTCGGTGAGAGACACCACGACGGTCAGTGGCCGCGAGCCGTTCTCGGCCGCGCGGACGAAGGTCGTGTCGATGCGATTCAGCATCAGCTTGGCCCGGCGGAACATCTCAAAGACGCCATCCGGGTTCAGGTTGCCCCACGTCAGGTACACGAAGCGCTCGCCTCGTTTGCCGTGCACGGCCCCGCCCCTGAAATCGAGACTTCCCTCGTCGCCGTCGTGCACGCGAACCTCGAGCTCCCAGCGCGCCGAGGCGGCATCTCCAGGCACGAGACCCTCGGGATCGCGCCCGACCTGCACACCAACGTGCACGTCGCCCAGCACGTCCCCTTCCGGGTTGCAGAACGAACGGCCAGGCAGATCCCGCCCCTCGATCACGATCTTCATCGCTGCATCATCGCGTGATCACGCCGCGCCATCGGAACGCCCCGCGGCCGAGCGTCGCGGGGCCCCGAGCGTGCCCCCCCCCCGTGGGGAAGACCACTACCTGCGCGCCGGGCCCCGCATCGTCCTCGGTCGCCGCGTTGCGGCAGGCGGCGATACTGTCCGGCCGGCACCGATCGCCCAACGAGGCCGGAGGAATACGTCGTGACTGCAGATCTGATCGTCCGTGGTGGACGGGTCGCTGACGGGACGGGCCAGGCTTCGTACACGGCTGACGTCGAGATCACCGACGGGCGCATCACCAGGGTCGGGCGGATCGACGATCGGGCGAAGCGAACCATCGACGCCGACGGCTTGGTCGTGGCGCCGGGTTTCATCGACATCCACACCCACTACGACGCGCAGCTCCACTTCGAGCCCACGGCGTCGCCGTCGTCGTGGCACGGCGTCACGACGGTCATCGCCGGGAACTGCGGGTTCACGCTGGCGCCGTCGCGACCCGACGACCTCGAGTGGCTCGTGGCCATGCTCTCACGGGTCGAGGGCATGTCGTTCGACGCGCTCATCGAAGGGGTGCCGTTCCGCGGCGGGTCGATGGCCGAGTTCCTCGCCGGCCTCGACGGCAGGGTCGGGGTCAACATGGCCATGCTCGCCGGCCATGCCCCGATCCGCCGGGCCGTCATGGGCGACGCCGCGTCCGAGCGGATCGCTACCCCCGACGAGATCGCAGCGATGACGGTGATCCTGCGCCAGGCCATGGCCGAAGGGGCGCTTGGCTGGTCGAGCTCGCAGCTCGACATCCACGCCGATCACGAAGGCCGACCCGTCCCCTGCAACCTGGCCGCCCCTGACGAGCTCGTCGCGCTCGCCGGCGTGCTCGGCGAGTTCGATCACGGCGTCGTCGAGTTCCTCCCCCGGAGCCAGGCCGAGGGCTACTCCGCAGCCGACCGCGAGCTGTTGCTCGCCATGAGCAGCGCCGCCCGCAAGCCGATGAACGTCAACCCGCTCACGCTGTTCCCCGGGAACCCGGAGGGCTGCTGGATGGCGCTCGATTTCCTCGCCGAGGCCAACGCCGCCGGGCATCGCATCCACCCGATGTTCAGCATCAACTTCAAGGGAATCCACTTCGATCTCGGATCCACGTTCGTCTTCGACGAGATGCCGATCTTCCGCACCACGCTCACGTTGCCGTTTCCAGAGCGGATGCGGGCCCTGGGCGACGAAACGGTGCGCGACCAGATGCGAGCCGCGTTCGCCGATCCGACGGGCCGGGCCCTGGTCTTCGGCTGGGGCGAGGTGAAGGTGGTGTCGGTGGCCGACGAGGCGCACGCGACCTGGGTGGGTCGGTCGGTCGCCGAACTGGCTGCGCCCTCGGGTGTCGACGGTCTCGACTGGATGATCGACGCTGCCCGATCCGAGAACCTCGAGACCGTGTTCGTGTGGGAGCGCCGGCCCGATCCGGCCCTGGCCGAGACCGTGATGGCGCTCATCCGCCATCCGCTCACCATGGCCGGGAGCTCCGACGGCGGGGCCCATCTGCTCACCTTCTGCGGCGCCGATTACACGACCCGGGTGCTCACCGAGCCCGTGCCCGACGTGCTTTCGCTCGAACAGGCCGTCTCGCGCCTCACGCTCCAGCCCGCGGTGCTGCACGGGCTCTGGGACCGCGGGATGATCCGCCCGGGGGCAGCGGGCGACCTGACCCTGTTCGATCCCGCTGCCCTCGCCGTGAGCCCGGCCCGTTTCGTGCGCGACTTCCCCACCGGCGCAGCCCGGCTGGTGTTCGGATCGAAGGGCTACCGGATGACCATCGTCAACGGTGAGCCGCTGTACGACGACGGCGAGCACACCGGGGCTCTCCCCGGCACCGTGATCCGCAGCCCTGTGAGGTCGTGACATGACCGACCATCCTGCCCACGAGCCCCACGAGCCCGACAGCACCGAGGACGTCTTCGCGGCCAAGGACCGCATGTACGGGATCGGGCTGATGCGCGACCCCTATCCCCGGCTGCATGCGCTCCGAGCGCTCGGCCCGGTGCATCCCGGCTCGTTCAGCGGCCAGTACGGGCTCACCGGACCCGACAATCTCCTGTATCCCGAGGACGAGCAGGTGACCGTCGTCAGCTTCGCGGGTGTGGAACAGGGTTTCCGCGATCCCACGATGTCGAGCACGTACGTGAAGCCTGCACTGAACAGGGTGATCGGCCGCACCATCCTCGAGATGGACCCTCCCGACCACGGCCGGTTCCGTCTGCTCATCCAGGGCGTCTTCACCAAGAAGGAGATGGAGCGGTGGGAGCGCGAGTTCGTGCGCGACATCGTGCGCTCGTACCTGCTCCCGCTCGTGGCTCGGGGACACGCCGATCTCGCCACCGAGTTCGCGTTCCACTACCCGATCACCGTGACTGCAGTGGCTGCGGGCCTCCCCGTCGAGGACGTGCCGATCTTCTACAAGCAGGCCGCGCTCCTCACCAACGTGGCCGTCCCCGAGCCCGACCGGTTGCAGGCCGCCGCCGAGCTCGGCGCGATGGTCAGGGCCATCATCGACGAGCGTCGGCGCGAGCCCCGCCACGACCTCATCGGGATCCTGTGTCGGGCCGAGCTCGCCGATCCCGACGGCGGGACGCCCATCCGCCTCACCGACGACGAGATCGTGGCGTTCCTGCGCCTTTTGGTGCCCGCCGGAGCCCAGACCACCTATCGGACGCTCACGAACCTGCTCTACGGCCTCTTCACCCATCCTGACCAACTCGATGCCCTGCGTCGCGACCGGACCCTCATACCCCGGGCCATCGAGGAGGGGTTGCGCTGGGAGGCGCCGCTGATGTCGTTCGGCCGCACGTGCATACGGGACACGGAGATCCAGGGTTGCCCGATCACGGCGGGCACCAAGGTGAACCTCAGCGTGCAGGCCGCCAACCACGACCCGGCCCGCTGGGACGATCCTGACGCCTTCGACATCTTCCGGCCGGTCCAGGCGCACACGGCGTTCGGGCAGGGCAATCACATCTGCGTCGGCATCCACTTCGCCCGCATGGAGCTGCGGGTGGCGCTCGAGGAGATCCTCGATCTCCTGCCCGGGGTGCGCCTCGATCCCGACGGATCCGACATCCACATCGACGGTCTCATGGCTCGCACCGCCGTCACCCTCCCCTGCATGTGGGATCCGGCCTGAGGCGCATGAGAGACCGGGCCCGGACGACGCTTGAGCGGGGATGACGGGCCCGCCCATGACCGGGGTTCCTTGACAGGCGCGAGAACTCCGGTCACCATCGCCCGCGGCACGCGGTGTGCGGCTCGTTCGACCTGCGGACGGCCCGACGCCATCGTGGACATTCGACGACGGGAGATCTCGACATGGCTGGATCCGGTTCGATCCTGGGCAACGCGGTGCTGCGCCTGGAGGATCCGACGCTCCTCACCGGCGAGGGCCGCTACGTCGACGACCTCGTCGAGCCCGGCATGGTCCACGTGAGCTACGTCCGCTCGACCGTCGCGCACGGCACGGTCGTCTCGGTCGAGGTCGGCGAGGCCGCGTCGATGCCCGGCGTGCTCGGCGTGTACCACGCGGCCGGCGACGATCTCGGGCTGGCCTCGTTCCAGGGTTTCGCCATGATGCCTGCCACGCTCAACCGCCCGATCTTCGCTGGCACCACGGTGCGATTCGTCGGCGACATCGTGGCGGCCATCGTCGCCGAGACCAAGGCCCAGGCCAACGACGCCGCCGAGGCCGTGATCGTCGAGTACGAGCCACTCCCCGTGGTCACCACACCCATGGCCGCCATGGCCGAGGGCGCTCCCCTCCTGTTCCCCGAGCACGGCTCGAACGTGTGCTTCGGCACCGAGTTCGGGGCCGACAGCGATCCGCTCGCCGGCGCCGACTCCGTCGCCGAGGTCACCATGGTGAGCCAGCGCCTCGCCGGCGTACCCATGGAGAACAACGGGATCCTCGCCGTACCGGCCGACGGCGGGCTCACGCTCTGGGTATCGCACCAGGCACCCCACTCCATCCACGGGAGCTACGCCCCGATGCTCGGGCTCGATCCCACGAAGCTCCGCGTCGTGTGCCCGTGGGTGGGTGGCGGATTCGGGCCCAAGGCGGCCGGGTACGTGGAGCACGTCGTGGCCGCAAAGATCGCCCTCACCTTGAACCGTCCGGTGAAGTGGGCCGAGTCGCGCTCCGAAGACATGGTGTCGCTGGTGCACGGCCGCGACTTCGTGATGACCGCCAAGCTCGGCGTCACCAAGGCCGGCAAGATCGTGGGCCTCGACGGCAGCGTGGTTGCCGGGGCGGGCGCCTACCCGGCGATCGGGGCGATCCTGCCGATGCTCACCCAGATGATGGCGGTCGGCGTGTACGACGTTCCCGTGGTCCGTTTCAAGACCGCGGTGGCGATGACCAACACCACCACGGTCGGGGCGTACCGCGGCGCCGGACGGCCCGAGGCCACCCAGCTCATCGAACGAGTGCTCGACATCGCCGCCGACCAGATCGGCCTGGACCCGGCCGAGATCCGGCGGCTGAACTTCCTCGATCCGGCGTCGTTCCCGCTCACCACCCCCACGGGTGCCAACTACGACTCCGGCGAGTACGCGAAATCGCTCGACGCGGTGCTCCTGGCTTCTGGCTACTCCGAGCTCCGGGCTGAGCAGGCCCGCCGCCGCGCTGCCGGCGACACTCTGGCGCTCGGCATCGGCGTGTCGGCCTACGTCGAGGTGACGGCCCCGGTCGGTCTCCACGTCGAGTTCGGGGCGGTCGAGATCCACGACGACGGCTCGGCCAGTGTGTTCGCCGGGACAAGCGTTCACGGCCAGGGTCACCACACGGCGTTCGCCATGTTGGCGAGCGAGGTGCTGGGCATCCCGATGGCGAAGATCACGCTCGTCAACTCCGACACGGCAACGGTCCCCCGCGGTTCGGGCACCCTGGGATCGCGTTCGCTCCAGACCGCAGGCAGCGCCATCCACTTGGCGTCGAAGGAGGTCCTCGATCGGGCCAAGACGATCGCCGCTCACCTGCTCGAGGCGACCGCTGACGACATCGTGATCGGCGGCGGCGGCGTCCACGTCGCTGGCGTGCCGTCGCGGGTCATCTCCTGGGCCGACCTTGCCGTGGTGTCGAAGGACGCGTCGAAGCTCCCGGCCGGCGTGGAGCCCGGCATCTTGCGCCACGAGCTCGACTTCGACGGCACCGACTCCACGTTCCCGTTCGGGGCCCACGTCTCGGTCGTCGAGGTCGACACCGAGACCGGTCGGGTCCAGATGCTCCGTCACGTGGCCGTCGACGACTGCGGCCGCATCCTCAACCCCATGCTCGTCGCCGGCCAACAGCACGGAGGCATCGCCCAGGGCGCGGCGCAGGCCCTGTTCGAATGGGTCCAGTACGACGACGACGGCAACCCGATCACCGCCAACCTGATGGACTACGCCATCCCATCGGCCGCCGAGCTGTGCAGCTTCGAGACGTCGAACACCCAGACCGACAGCCCCCGCAACCCTTTGGGGGCCAAGGGAATTGGCGAGTCGGGAACCATCGGCTCCACGCCGGCGATCCAGAATGCCGTCGTCGACGCGGTGTCGCATCTCGGCGTGACCCACATCGAGATGCCCTGCTCCGCCGAGCGCGTGTGGTCGGCCATCGCGGCCGCCCGATCTCGCTGAGAGCTAAAGACCTGGCGCGGAGCGCGGAACCGAGCCGGCCCCACAGCCCCATCCACCTGTCCACCACCGCCATCGGGCCCCCGACCGGCCCACCCGTGAGACCCAGACCCAGGGAGCCCGTTGACCAGGAGCGAGCAACCCGACACGATCGTCTGGATCAGCGGAGCGACGTCGGGGATCGGCGCCGCGCTGGCACGGCAGTGCCCGTACGAGAACGCGACCATCATCAACCTTTCACGGAGCCGGCATCCCGAGCTGGAGTCGATCGAGGTCGACCTCACCGATGCCGCGTCGTGGTTCAGGGTCGCCGAGCACTTCACCGAGCGGCTCGCCACCTTCGGCGGCCGCCGGGCGATCTTCATCCACAATGCGCTCCACCATCACCGCTCGTTCGCCGGCGAAGGTGTGCTGGGCGATCAGGTCGCCGAGGTCATGGCCAACGTCGCCGCGCCTCTGGTGCTGGGCGACGCCTTCCTCCGGGCCGCGGCGCCTGCGGTGGCTTCGGGCGTCGAGGTGGGCCTGGTGCAGATGTCGTCGGGCGCGGCCCGTCTGGCCTACCCGGCGCTGGCGGTCTACGGGGCGGGCAAGGCCGCCATGGAGCAGTGGGTGCGAACAGCCCGAGCCGAGCGGGTGGTGCGGGGAGCCGGCCCGTGGATCGTCGCCGTGCGGCCGGGTTTCGTCGACACGCCGGGCTCGCGCCGCGACGCCCTCCTGCCCGCCGTGTTGTTCCCGGCGGCTCCGGCCCTGGCCGAGGCGCTCGTCACGCGCCAGGGCGTGCTCGAGCCCGACACCGTGGCCGGCCAGATCTGGGCGGCCTTGCCCCCCACGGGGGAACGTTCGGTCCTGTGGTTCGGCGAAGCGGTGGGCGCACCCTGACCGTGCAGACGTGGAGACCGGCGTGACCCCGAGACCGATGGCGAGCGACGAGGCCCGTCTGTCGGCGTGGGTGGAGGCCACGATCGGCGGTCGCGTGAGCCGGATCGAACGGCTGGCTCGATGGAGACCGGCGTGGGACATCGACGTCGAGCTCGACGATCGCACCGTGGCCCTGCACG
Organism: Actinomycetes bacterium; assembly: GCA_031362415.1. Classification (GTDB taxonomy): domain Bacteria; phylum Actinomycetota; class Acidimicrobiia; order IMCC26256; family VFJJ01; genus VFJJ01. The sequence goes on from JANLSK010000040.1 coordinate 87,977, forward strand.
CTCGGGGCGATCGCGAGCCCACCATGGCGATCCCCTACCGGATCGCCGACGAGCAACGCAGCCACGATCTCCTCGAAGCCCACGGGATCCCCGTCCCCCACGTGTACGGATACTGCGATGCGCCCTACGCCATGCTCATGGACCGGCTCGCGGGCTTCGTCGATCTCTCGTTCGCCGCAGGCGACGAGCAGCGGGCCCAACTGAACCTCGAGTACCTCGAGCTGCTGTTGCGCATCTACGCCATCGACCCGGCCGAGGCAGGTGCAGCCGGATTCTCCGTACCCACCACGGCCGAGGAGATCGCGCTCGGTCTCTTCGCCGGCTTCGAGACTGCCTACGACGATCTGATGACCGTGCCCGACCCGGTGTCGGAGTTCCTGCGCCGCTGGCTGCATCGCAACCACCCCCGGCATCGCACCGAAACCCGGTTCATCACCTACGACGCCTTTCAGTTCATGTTCGACGAGGGTCGCATCACCGGGCTCCTCGACTTCGAGCTGGCCCACGTGGGCGATCCGCTCATGGATCTCGCGGCGCTGCGCGTGCGCGACACCATCAAGAACCTCGGCGACCTGCCGGAGATCGCCGCAAGCTGGGCCGAGTACACCGGCATGGCCCTCGACTTCGACGTCATCGACTTTCACACCGTGCTCTACAACGCGAACACGGTTCTGTCGTCGGCGCCGCTCATCGCCGCGCCAGCCCCCGACGGCGATCTCATGTCGCACCTCGGGTGGTACGTGAACAGCGCACGGTGGTCGTTCGAGACGATCGCCGAGATGATCGGCGTCGAGCTCGAACCGATCGAGCGACCGGCACCGGCGCCACGGGCTTCTCGGGTGCACGCGGCCGCGTTCGACCATCTGGTCGAGGGGCTCTCGAACCGGGGAGTCGCCCCTCGGGGTGACGAGCACGAGCGGGCCAAGCTCTTCCGGGTCGCTCGCCACCTCCGCCGGGTCGACGAGATCGGGCGCGAGCTCCATGCCGACGACCTCGACGACGCGACCGAGCTCATCGGCCGCCGGCCCAGTCCAGCCGATCTCGACGCCGATCTCGTGGCGTTCATCGCCGGGGCCGGCTCCGAGCGTGACGCCGAAGTGGTGCGGCTCCTGGACCGCCGGGTGCAACGCCAGCACCGGCTGCTCGGCCCGGACGGGTCGAACCTCCTGCGCCATCCTCGGCTGTCCAGCCTCCGCCCCGGTGTCGTTCGGGCGCTTGGTTCGACGGGCGGCTCGGGCGACGATCAGCCCTGGACGCCCGGCCTGATCGCCGGCACGAGGTGACGACCGCCGAGACTGTCCGGTATTCGGGTGCCGAGTGCCCCGAACACCAGCCTTGTCTGCCCCACGTGAAGGATCGCACGCTCACCTGGTCGTGATGTCGAGTGATGTCAAGTGGATCGACTCGGACGAGGGGCCTCGCGGTAGCCTCGGGCCATGCTGACCGACGATGTCCAGATCGTTTCCGTCGATGACCACCTGATCGAGCACGCCACGGTTTGGAGCGACCGCCTTCCGGCGAAGCTCGTCGAGCGCGGGCCCCGCAACATTCGCAACGACGAGGGCCACGACGTGTGGCACTACGACGGCCAGACCAGTGTGAACATCGGGCTGAATGCCGTGGCGGGCAAGGAGTACAAGGACTTCGGGATCGACCCGGCCAGCTTCGACGACATGCTCCCGGGCTGTTACGACATATCGGCCCGCGTCCGCGACATGGACACCGACGGGATCCATGCGCAGCTGTGCTTCCCGAGCTTCCCCGGATTCGCGGGAAGCACCTTCTTCGCGGCCGAGGACAAGAACCTGGCGGCGCTGTGCGTTTCGGCCTGGAACGACTTCGTCCTCGACGAATGGTGTGCCGGAGCGCCCGATCGCCAGATCCCCTTGGCGCTGGTGCCGTACTGGGATGTCGACGCGACGGTGGCCGAGATCGAACGGGTCGCGGCGCGAGGGTCCAAGGCCATCTCGTTCACCGAGGCTCCCCACAATCAGGGGCTGCCGTCGATACACACCGACCACTGGGATCGGGTCTTCGCCGCCGCGCAGGCCACCGACATGCCGCTGTGCCTGCACTTCGGCAGCGGCGGAGCACCGTCGGTGGCGCCCGGAGGCCCCTTCACGGCGGCCATCTCGTTGTACGGCCTGAACTCGGTGCAGACCACCGTCGAACTGCTCAACTCTCGCATCTTCGAGCGCTTTCCCCGGCTGCGGGTCGCCATGTCCGAGGGCGGGATCGGCTGGATGCCCTGGGTGCTCGAACGGTGCGACTACGTGTGGGAGCGCCACCGGTGGTACACGGGCATGGAGTCCGCCCGGCGCCCGTCCGAGATCTTCGCCGAGCACATCTTCGGGTGCTTCATCTACGACGACGCCGGCTTGGCCAACCTCGACCGCATCGGCGTCGAGAACGTCATGTTCGAGGGCGACTACCCGCATTCCGACAGTAACTGGCCCAACGCCCGCAAGCTGCTGAGCGAGTCGCTGGCGGCGGTGCCCGACGACCAGGCCCGCATGATCGCCGAAACGAACGCCCGCCGGGTCTTCAACTTCCCCCGCTCGTAACGCCCAGCCGAGCTCGGCTCGAGTGCCCTTCGGCCCGATCAGGGAGAAGGGCGCTCGAGCGGGATGGCGTAGCGCTCGACGTAGCCGGCGAAGCGTTCGGCGACGGTACCGGCATCGAGACCGAACGCCGTGAGGTCGTAGGCGTGTGAACCGAAACGCCCCTTGGGATGCGACCCAACGTGGGCCGTCATCGCTCCCAGAGCCTGCCCCTGGATCTCGTCACCGAAGGCTTCGTAGACCCCCTGCACAGTGCTGAGGGGATCGACCACGAGGTCGGCGTAGTGGACGTCATGGATCGGCCGCTGAGGATTGCGGGCTCGGAAATCGTCGACACCAGCGATGGAGTCCTCGAGCATCTGGGTCCAGTGCCGGGCGATGTACGCAATGTGATCGGCATCGCTGAACGTTGACGTGAGTGTCGAGATGAGGCTGCACACCGAGGCGCTCAACACCACGGGGTCACGGTGCAGCACCACGATGCGGGCATCGGGATACACCGCGGTGAGCGCGTCGAGGCGCATTGCGTGGTGCGGACTCTTGAGCGACCAGCGCCCCCGCACGCCGCCGCTCTGGAGCACCTGCAGCACGAGGCGGTGGTAGTCGTAGGCCGAGCGATGGTTGGTTGAACGGAGCCACTGGCCGTAGGTCGCGACATTGGTGATGGCCTCCCAGGTGAGGCTCTTGAAGTCCTGATTCAGCACCGAGATGCACTCGGTGGGGCCGTCGGGTTCCTCGTTGTTGACGATCTTGATGCGAGGGTTGATCGCATCGAGCGCGGCGGTCGCCGCTCGGAGCGGCTCCACCCTGGGGTCGTTGCGGTGATCGCCCAGCGAGGGAGGGACGCTGTCGTTCGCTTCCCACCGCAGCAGCGGTCGCGACCGTTCGTCCTTCTCCAGGAGGTAGCTGAGGAACGTCGTCCCGGCCCGGAAGATCCCCACCACGACCCACGGAGCCTCGATCTCCTCGGACCGCACCTCGGGGTGATCCGTGACCCAGGCGACGACCCGCAGCCGGTTCGCCAGCGCCGAGACGATGGCGCCAGGGATGGCCATCTCGCCGATGGCGTTGAGCTCGGCCTCGGATACGACCGACTCGCAATAGACCTCGAGGCCCTCCCGGTAGCTGTCGCTCCCGAAGTCGTCGAAGCCGGTCTGCTCGACCGCTGCCGAGACGAGGTCGTTCGGTTCCAGGCGCATCATCGACACCCTTGCTCGCAGTGACACCATCAGTGACGGTCTCGGTGACGGTCGCCGGTGCGACGGTACGCCGTGGAAGAACGGCCCGTCCCGCTGGGCCCTGTGCCCGCCCCCATGCCTCGCGCGGTCTCGCGGACGATGGTGCTGGCACTCGGGCCGGCACGGGCCAAGTCGGCGCATTGGCCCAGCAGCCATTCCACCACTTTCCGCGACACGACTGCCGGTACACGGCGAAACGGTCTAGTCTCACCCTCGGAGACGACGACTCGGGGTGGGCCCATGAAGCGTTCCGTCGGAATCAAGCGGGTACGAGTCGCGACGTCCGGCGCCACCCTGGCCCTGGCGATGTCGCTGTTGACCGGCGTCGCGTCATCGCCGGCGGCGCACGCCGCGCCCACGACCGTGGTGAGCTTGACGTTCGACGACGGTCAGGCCACCCACGCCACCGCGGCGGCGATGCTCTCGGCGCGCAACCTGCGGGGCACGTTCTACGTCAACTCGGCCTTCATCGGATCAGGGGGCTACTACCTCACCTTGGCCCAAGTCCGGTCGATGGCCGCCTCCGGGCACGAGATCGGCGGTCACACGGCCACCCACACGAACCTCACCGGTGTGTCGCAGTCCCAGGCCCAAGCGGAGGTGTGCAACGACCGGACCACCCTTCGGGGATGGAACGTCGGTCCCATCGTGTCGTTCGCTTATCCGTACGCCGCAGTAAACACGGCGGCGGAACAGGTCGTGCAGCAGTGCGGCTACGCAACCGGACGAGGCGTGGGCTGGCTCGGTTCACGAGCGTCCGAAACCATCCCGCCCGTCAACGCCTTCAACCTCAAGACCCCCGACTCAGCCGACGTGAACTCGACGCTGGCCCATCTGCAGAGCACCGTGACCGCCGCCGAGAACAGCGGCGGGGGCTGGGTGGTGCTGTCGTTCCACGGCATCTGCAACAACCAGTGCACCGGCTCGAACTCCCTCGATGTGGCGACGTTCGGGGCTTTCCTCGACTGGTTGGCCGCCCGGAACTCGCCGAACGGGACCAGCGTGCAAACGGTGGGCGAGACCTTTGGTGGGGCTCCGCCTCCTCCTCCACCTCCACCTCCACCTCCACCTCCACCGCCGCCACCGCCACCACCGCCGGCGGCGGGGACGATCACCAACGGGGGATTCGAGACCGGCACGCTCTCGGGCTGGACCGGCGCGGGGCGAGCAGTCGTTCGCAACACCGCTCGGACGGGATCATGGGCCGGGTACGTCGGCGCCAGCTCGGCCACGAACGGTGATTCGACGATCAGCCAGACGTTCACGGTGCCCGCGTCCGGCGCGTCGTTGACGTTCTGGTATCTCCCGACGTGCCCGGGCACCGTCGCTGTGGACTGGTTCACGGCCACCGTTCGCGACCAGATCACCGGCACGGTTACGACGATCCTGCCCCGGAGGTGCCAGACCTCGACAACCTGGCTCGCTGGGAGCTTCGACCTCAGCGCCAGCGCCGGGCGTGTCCTCACGCTCACCGTCACCAACCACGACGACAACGCCGCCGCCACGCCGACGCGCACCCGGATCGACGACGTGGCCCTGACCGCAGCACCGCCGCCACCGCCACCGCCCCCGCCACCCCCACCCCCCCCCCCCCCCCCACCCCCCACCCCCCCCCCCCCCCCCCCCCCCCCCCCACCCCCCCCCCGCCCCCCCCCCCCGGCCCGGGGAAGGGGCAGGCGGCGGACCACACCCGGAACCCCCACGGGTGGAACTCC